>JALZAY010000113.1 GCA_030948025.1 Pseudomonadota bacterium | reverse complement strand
TATTGACGTCGCGCAACGAGCCCGAAATCGTGCTGCGGCTCATGAACGAAGCCGGCGTTCTCGGGCGCTTCATCCCGGAATTCGGCCGCATCGTCGCGCTCATGCAATTCAACATGTATCATCACTACACGGTCGATGAGCATCTCTTGCGCGCGGTGGGAAACCTCGCCGAGATTGAATCGCAAAGGCTTGCCGCGGACCATCCTCTGGCCACTGACATTCTGCCGTCAATCGCCAACCGGAGGGTACTGTTTCTCGCGCTTTTCCTGCACGATATCGCCAAGGGGCGGATGGAAGATCATGTGAGCGCCGGTGCGGCTGTCGCGCGCACGCTCTCTCCGCGTCTCGGACTCACGGAAGCCGAAACCGAAACGGTCGCGTGGCTAATCGAGACGCATCTGATCATGTCGGATACGGCGCAGCGGCGCGATCTTGGCGACGCGAAAACGATTGCGACCTTCGCCAGCCGCGTGCAGACCCTTGAACGCCTAAAAATGCTGTTGGTCCTCACCGTTTGCGACATCCGCGCCGTGGGGCCCGGGGTCTGGAACAATTGGAAGGCCGAACTCCTGCGCACCCTCTATTGGGAGACCGAGGTGGAGCTCTCGGGCGGCCACTCCACGACCGATCGCAAACAGCGCGTCGCCCAGGCACGCGAGGAACTGCGCCGTGCGCTACCGAAATGGTCGGACCTCGATTTCGAGGCCTATGCCGCGCGTCTTCCCCAAGCCTATTGGCTAAAGGCCACCCTGGAGCAGAAGCTTCTGCACGCCAAACTTTTGAATATGACCGAAGTCGAGATACCCGCGCCGATAACCGATATCCTCGTTGATCGGAACCGGAGCGTCACCGGATTGACCGTCATTGCACCCGACCATGCAAGGCTTTTATCCACCGTCGCCGGCGCATGCGCGGCAACGGGAGCCAATATTGTCGATGCGCAGGTTTTTACGACGACCGATGGCATGGCGCTCGACACAATTTTTGTTTCGCGCGCTTTCAGATACGACGAAGACGAGTTGCGCCGGGCAGGCAGCATCGTGCTCGCAATCGAGCGCGCGCTTAGCGGACAAGTCAGGCTGCGGGACATGGTCGCCGCACGGACCCGGCAGGCCGGAGAGGACCGCGATGTTTTTCGCATCCATCCAGAAGTGTCGATCGACAATACGCTTTCCAACCGCTTCACCGTTGTCGAAGTGACCGGCCTCGATAGGCCTGGCCTGCTTTATGAGTTGACGGCGATTATGTCTAGGCTCAGCCTCAACATAGCCTCGGCCCATATCGCGACATTCGGCGAAAAGGCGGCGGACGTGTTTTATGTGACCGATCTTACCGGGGAGAAAATTACTTCCGCGCATAGGCAAGAAGCGATTCGGCGGGCAATTTTAGGAGTTTTCGATCCGGCCAAGGAAGCGTCCGTCATGCCGGACAGGGGGTTCTGATATATTCCGGAAATCGCGATCTTGCGCGGCTAATCGCGGAAGGTCGCGGCGGGAACTTGATTTTGGGTGCCAAAAAACTGATATCCCGGCGTGGTTTGTCATTTGTCAAAGAGCGATCATGAACGATTCAAAAAAAGCCGAAAACGAAACCGCCGCGATCAACCCGGACGGGTCGACCGGCGATGCCGGCCCGGTGGTCGCCGGCCCTGCCGAGCAAGCTCCGGCTGGAGAACCGGATCCTTTCGTTGTCTTGGAAAATCTTCAGCTCGAAAACGCGGCGCTGAAAGACAAGGTCCTGCGCGCCCTTGCCGAGATGGAAAACCAGCGCCGCCGCGCCGAGCGCGAGGTCGCCGACGCCAAAACCTATGGCGTGACCTCGTTTGCTCTCGATATGCTGACGTTCGCCGACAATTTGCGGCGCGCCGTCGAAAGCCTAGCGCCCGATGCTCGCGAGCAGGCGGGCGCCGCGCTTAAAACCTTGATCGAGGGAGTTGAACTGACCGAGCGCGACTTTCTGTCGCGGCTTGGCAAATACGGCGTCAAGAAGCTCGAACCGCTCGGCGCCAAGTTCGATCCCAATCTCCATGAGGCGTTGTTCGAGGTGCCTGACGAGACGGCCCCGAATGCCACGGTCCTGCAGGTGGTCGAGGATGGCTACGCGATCGGCGATCGCGTGCTTCGCCCCGCCAAGGTCGGAGTCTCC
The DNA here is from genome assembly GCA_030948025.1 of Pseudomonadota bacterium. Taxonomy (GTDB): domain Bacteria; phylum Pseudomonadota; class Alphaproteobacteria; order Rhizobiales; family Beijerinckiaceae; genus Methylocapsa. The sequence goes on along the minus strand of JALZAY010000113.1, from coordinate 9,837 downwards.
CGCGGCGGTCCAAAGCCGATGAACGAAAACGCTCCCACGTAGTCCGTGGAAGCGTTCTTTTGTCGCGCGACGTGCGGTCAGGGCAAAGCCGCCGGCTAATATTTGAAAGTGATGCCGGCGGACGCGACCCAGGGATCGATCTTACCAAGGGTTTTGATGTGGATATTCGTGTTTAGGACATTCCCTTGAAAGTTGGGATTGAGGTAAATCGCCTTTTTCGCGTCGACAAAAACGCCCCAGTTTTGGGTCAGCATATAATCGAAGCCGCCTTGAACAACGAAGGTGAAAGTCGGATCGACGCTGAAATTCGAAAGAATGCCGTCGCTGATATTGGCGAACTGCACCACATAGGCCGCGCCGGCGCCGAAATAGGGCTGAAAGGCACCGAATTGGGTAAGGTGGTATTGAAGGAGGAGCGAAAGGGGCCCAAAGCGCACGCTTCCCAATTGGTCCGTTCCTAAGGCGGTTGTACCAGTGAAAACAGTCGCCTTGATATGCAAGAGCGGGGGCACGCCGGCGGACAGTGCGATCGCCCAATTGGGCGTGATGAAATAGCCCGCTTCCAAGCTGACGGTATAACTTGGCGGGATAGCCACGTTATTTAATGTGACGCCACCGAGGGCCGGTATTGCCTTCAAGAAGCCGCCTCCGGTCGACTGCGCGTCGGGCGGCGAGTAAAAGACGCCCGCGGCGCCGACATGGACGTAGAAGATCGGCGGAGCCGGCGGAAGCGGTTCCGGCGTGGGAGTCAAATCCGCGGCATCGGCACGCGTGATGGCGAGGGCTGCGATGAAAGCAGCAGCCCAGATTCTGATAGCACCGGTCATGAACTTTCCCTCCAGTTTTATGTTCTAGGGTTCACGCGATATTGACCCTTTGTCAAACGATCAGTGCTTGCCAAGATGCTTTCGATGCGCACTATGACTTTTTTGCCACGCTCCAAAGCCCCTGGAAGCTCGCATGAGGGGCAATTGCAATTTGATTTAGAGCAAGAGGGGCTCTGCCGCATTGCGACAACATGGCCTCTACCAATGGCGTCAAGGATTCGCGATAAGCCATGGTAGGGCGTGCGAAACACGATCCCGAACGCCAAGGGAAACGCCAAAACATACAAGGAGCTGCTGGATGACGCGCGGGATCAGCTGGAGAAACGGGGGACGGACCCTACTCTCTTATGTCGTTGTGTTGCTTGGATTCGGCCTCGCGATCTCCGGAGCCGCGGCCCATTCGCGTCTGGTTAAATCCGATCCTTCCGCGCGCGCAGTGCTCAATACGGCGCCCAAGGAGTTGAAGCTATGGTTCAACGAGGGGGTCGAACCGGCGTTCGCGAAGGTGTGGATCGTCCCGGCACAGGGAGCGCAGATCGTCTTGACCAGCCATGGCGACAGTTCCAATCCGCGGCTTCTGATCGTCGCGCTTCCGGACAATCTGCCAGCCGGGCCGGTCAACATCGGATATCATATGTTGTCCGTCGACGGTCACGTGGTCGAGGACAAGCTTACCTTCACGGTAAAGGCTCCATAAGTTAGGCTGCGCGACCATGATCGATCCCTTCGCGATTGTCAGAGCCGTTGCAACCTTGGCGGCCTCTATCGTCCTGGGTTCCGGGGTGTTGGTCTGGTATACGCGCGACGCCCTAGCGCCAGCCGGAGGGTCCGTTTGGCGCCGCCGGGTCGTTTTGTCGGTATTGGTGGCTGCCTTTGCTGGAGCTGTCGCGACAGGCCTGGGTGCGGTTGGTGCCGCCGCCGACGCCGCGGGAGCCGCAAGATTTTCGGTTGATGGCTCGATCATTAGGACTTTCCTCCTGAAGACCGGGGTCGGCCGGATCGCGATTATTGAACTCGGTTGCGCCGTGGCGGCTTGCATCCCCGCCGGTATTGCCTGGATCACCCTCAAGAAATCATCGACATCGGACCTGGTTTTGTTGTTGGCCGCGCTGGTTGCGGGGATTGGCCTCGCTGCCTACCCCTTCAATAGCCATCCGGTTACGCTTGATCAACAGATCGCGGGTCTTTCCGCCTCCATTGCGCACCGTCTCGCGTTAGGCGTCTGGCTTGGCGGGTTACCCGCGCTTATTTTATTGATTGGAGCAGGAGAGGTGCCGGACGACACCCGGCGAGTGGCGGCAGTTGTCCTGCGCCGCTTTTCGCGGCTCGCGATCGTCGCGATGAGCGTCATCCTGGTGAGCGGGACGCTGCTGACCTGGTACCTTGTGGGTAATGTATCGAGCTTGATCGGAACGGAATACGGACGCCTGCTGATCCTCAAGCTTGCCTTGCTGGGCGGCATTTTCGTCATCGCAGGCGGATTGCAACGGCACCTTTTGCCGATGCTTGAGGTAAAGCCGAGCGATTCCACCTTTCGAAGCTATGCCAACCGGGTCAAGCTCGAGACCGTGGTGGCTGTCCTCATCGTCGTCGTGGCGTCCGACATGGCGGGATTGGCCCCGCCCGAGCATGAGAACATTGTCTGGCCGCTGCCATTTCGCTTGTCGTTCGCGGCGACCTGGGCAATCCCCTGGGTCCCGACGCGTTTCATCGGTGGCCATGTGCTGATTTTGCTTGGCCTCGCGACCCTCGCTTTCAGTTTGGTGCCATCGCTACGGCCCGCCTGGTTCCGGTTGCGGCCCAACACCAGCCTTGGCGCCGGTATTGCCGCCGCGCTAATTGGGAGCGGGCTCGCCTTCCCGGCGATCTCGGTGCAGGCCTTCCCGGATACCTACCTCGCAACGGACATTCCCTACGCGGCAACGTCGATCACCGCCGGTCTCAATCACTTCGAACAGAATTGCACCGGGTGCCATGGCGTGAGCGGCCATGGCGATGGACCCGCGGCTTCGAGCTTGCCGGTAAAGCCGGCCGATCTTTCGGCGCCGCACACGGCCTTGCACACCGGCGGCGACCTTTATTGGTGGGTGACCCACGGCATTCCGGCGTCGGGCATGCCGGCCTTTGCCGGCGTCCTCACCAATGATGATCGCTGGGACATCATTAATTTTCTCGGCGCTTTTTCCGTCGGCTACCAGGCGCGCATCATCGAACCCAAAATCAACCCGGGCCAGTACTGGCTCGCGCCCCCCGATTTCCAAGTCACCGATGAAACCGGCAACACCTTCATTTTGAGTGACTATCGGCGCCAGTCCGCGATCCTCTTGCTGCTTTTTTCGTGTACCCAAGAGCACCTGGCGCAAGAGACGGCGCGGCTCGAACAGCTATTGGCCGCCCGCGCGCGGCTGGCCGAGCTTGGTGCCAAGATGATCTTGGTTGCCCCTGGCAAGACTTGCGAGCCGCTGCGCGGCCTCGCAACCGGCAAGATTCTCGTCGCCGATCACGACGCGGCGGACGTTGCCGCCACCTATGGCTTGTTCACCCGCTCCTTTCACAACCGGAAACAGGACGTGGTCAGGGTTCCGGAAACGCACGCTGAGTTCTTAATCGACCGCTCCGGCTATCTTCGCGCGCGTTGGCTGCCCGAGGAAGACAACAGTTGGAGCGATCCCGGTTTCATCGAAACGCAACTCAAAATGTTGGCGCGCGAGCCGCCGGCCCCGCCACCGCCTGGCCCTCACGACCACTGAGCGCGTCCCGATCAAATAGAATCATTTGATTGATAAGGACGCAGCGCAAAATCAAAGAGTTGGAGCATGTCGGAATCGAAAAAGTCGAGCACCTTTTTTAAGGACATGCTCTGAGCGGCGGCCCACCGTATCGTGCCAGCGGTCCACGCCCGCCGGTTCGCCGCGATTGAGGCCCCCGCGGCGCGCGATTACAGCATCGCGGGCAGCAACCTGTCGGGCGGATGGTGGCCATCCATGAAGGTCTTGATGTTGACGATGACCTTCTCGCCCATGTCGATGCGGCCCTCGGCCGTCGCCGATCCCATATGCGGCAAAAGCGTGACCTTGCCGGCGTTGGCTAGCCTGACAAGTTTCTGCGAGACCGCCGGCTCATGCTCGAAAACGTCGAGCCCGGCGCCCGCCACCTCGCCGGTCTCGAGCATCCCTGTCAGCGCGGTCTCGTCGATGATTTCGCCCCGCGCGGTATTGACGAGGATGGCATGCGAGCGGAGATATTTTAGCCGGCGCGCCGACAGCAAATGATAGGTCGCGGGCGTATGCGGACAATTGACCGAAACGATGTCCATGCGGGCGAGCATCTGATCGAGCGATTCCCAGTAGGTCGCTTCGAGTGCTTCCTCGATCGGGGCGGCGACGGGCCGCCGGTTATGATAGTGGATCTGCAAGCCGAAGGCCTTGGCCCGATGGGCGAGAGCCTGGCCGATGCGGCCCATGCCCACGATTCCGAGCCGTTTACCGCTGATCCGGCGTCCAAGCATCCAGGTCGGCGCCCAGCCGGTCCATTGGCCCGCGGGAATCACTCTTGCTCCTTCGACGAGCCGCCGCGCCACCGCGAGGATCAGGGCCATAGTCATGTCGGCGGTATCCTCGGTGAGGACGCCTGGCGTATTGGTGACGGTCATCCCTCGTCCCAAGGCGGCGGCCACGTCGATATTGTCGACGCCATTGCCGAAATTGGCGATGAGCTTCATCTGTTGCCCGGCTAGTCCTATAAGCTCGGCATCGATTCTGTCGGTAACCGTGGGAACGATCACCTCGGCGGCACGCATCGCCTCGGCGAGAGCGCTGCGCGGCATCGGCTGGTCGTCGATGTTCAGTCGCGCATCGAAAAGCTCGCACATGCGGGTTTCGACGGCGTCCGGCAACTTGCGGGTCACGATCACGAGCGGTTTTTTCCGGCCCATTCTTTTCCTTGTCCTTTAGGCACGCCGGATGCGATTTCAAAAGGAACCGCCGGATCGTGCGAATAGGCCCGATTTTCGCTTGGCGCGATCGCGCCTGGCCAAGCCGCCTGCTGATCACCTGCGAGGACTTGCCACGCCGTCTTCACCGGGCGTTAACGATGCCCGGCACACAAGAGGAACGCCTCTGGGTTCATTGCCTCCCCTCGCGATTTCTGTAGCAGATGGCCGGTCAAAGACAAGAACGCCGGCAGGTCTCCATTGCCGGCGGAAACGAGCAGTGCACGGTTTTTGATTTCCGTTGTTTTCCGAAAGGAGGGCGCAATGTGAGAACGCAACGCCACAACGCAACGAAGGAGCGCGGTTCATGGTCCATGCCATAAGCCGACCGCTTTGCGGCGCCGCAACATCAACGAGCCCACGCACCGATGAGGAGAACCTTGGTAGCCCGGATGCGCCAAATCGCACCGCTTTGGAATAGGGTCTGCCATCGCGCCCTTCACGCCATGGCCGTGGCGTTCTGTGCCTTGGCTGCGGGAGGAACCGCGCAAGCTGACCACATCGGCTCCGCTAGCGGCTTACCGATTCCGCGTTATGTGAGCCTGAAGTCCGATCGCGTGAACCTGCGCGAAGGCCCCTCCAAGGACCATCGGACCGTATGGGTCTTTCAACGCGCTGGACTCCCCGTCGAGATCACCGCCGAATTTGAAATTTGGCGCAAGGTCCGCGATTCCGAAGGCACGGAGGGCTGGGTGCTCCATTCGCTTCTTTCGGGAAGGCGCACGGCTCTGGTTGCGCCTTGGAAGAAGGGAATAGATTCGATCCTCTACAGCAAGGCGAGCGCGAAATCGGCGCCGGTCGCGAAGTTGCAGCCAAATGTGACCGCGAGCGTGCGCAGCTGCGACGGCGCCTGGTGCCGTGTCTCGGGCGACGGCTTCGATGGCTTTATCCAGCAATCGAATCTGTGGGGCGTCTATCCGAATGAAAAAATCGAATGACCGGCGCCCGCTGGAGACCGGAGTGCCGCGCCGTTTGGGTCACGTACTGGACGGCTTCCGCATCGCCGCCGCCGTGCGACGCAATGGCCCGCCGGGACCATTGTTTTTTCGCGGTTTGCCGGGCGGACGTGAGCGGCACACCAATTTTTTGCCCCGAGATGCCTTTGGCAAGGTTCCCCGGACTGTGCGATGCCCCGATCACAGCCATGTTCCAACGTGGCAACCGCAGTAGCGAAGCGTTACGTTCAAGCTAATCAGTTGTCCTTGGCGTGCCCGGTCAAACGTGCCCAGCCGTCCTGGACGGTGGACGATAGGGCTTTGACGCCGTGATTGACCACATCCCAATTGACCACCGGACGCTCGGCGGTTCCTTCAGCGCCGTTCGTATTGCGTATCGAATCGGACACATATGCCGCGCCGATCGTAAGGATTACGCCAAGTATGATCCCGAAAAACATGCGCATTCAAGCCCCTTCTTGCCCAGAGTGGTTCCCCAAGACTCGGAGTGGTTCCCCCAAGACTCGGACGCACACTAGCTTTTGTTTTTACTTCCGGTCAACCCCGGCGAGTCATTTCCCCGCGCGAGGTCAAGATCGAACAACACTTCACCGCGTCGCGGGCAGGCGAAAGGAAAGGGGTTGGGCAGCATGTCAGGGAACGGAAGCGTCATTGTCGCGTTCACCTGACGGCCGGTTGTGCACACAGCGGCAAAGCGACTTCGAATGTCTTTGCAGAGACTGGAAAATAACCGGCAGAGTCAACGCCTAAATTCATGCGGCGGCCCAACGCGAGCGGTGGAGTTCTCGGAGCTCGATTTCGCGCGGGTAGAGGTATGCAATCCGCCGCCCGAGGAGACACAATGACCGGTGAAACTATTCGACGCGAGATCCGGTCTTCCGCGGAACTCCAAGAGGTCTGTCTGCGGACCCTGAAGCAATGCCCCGGGTTCGAACAGGTCAATGAGATTTTAATCCAGCCGCGCGACAATGCCGAAGGTTCCGCTAACTGGACCTTGGCGGCGGTAAGGCCGCGTGTGGATAATCGCTCTCTGCGCGCCGCCCGCGAGACGATCGGATTTCTGCAGCAAACCTACCGGTTGATCCCGCGCGAGGCGCAAGGTCGCGACAAACGCCGCGGTTAAGCCGCGATCCCCACCTTTGTTTTTCCCATGATCCTGGCCGCGAAACAGACTTTATCTTGGGCGGATCGTCCGATAATCACAATCCGTACTTCGTGCGATGCCGATGCGCCGGGGCCCGATATTTCAAAATATTAACGAGTGTTGATGGTTGCCCCCATCTTCTTCGAGCAGTGGGACTTGGGGCGGCTGGCGAAACGTGCCGTTTGGGCTTATCGGATTGTTTGTGTCGGCAATGGCGCGGCCTCCCTTGGGGCTCCCTTGCGGTGGCAAAAAGGGGCACGGGTTTTTTGTTACACTCGCACCTTCTCGGCACCGGCGCCTATTGTCCGAAACGGATTTTGACAAACCAAGATCTTGAAAAGCTGGTCGACACGACCGATGCCTGGATCAGCGCGCGCACGGGCATTAAGGAGCGCCGGATCGCGGCGGAAGGAGAAGTCACTTCGGATATGGCCGTTGTCGCGGCGCGGCACGCGCTTGCGATGGCCGGCACAAGAGCCGAAGATCTCGACATGATCATTGTCGCCACGGTCTCGGCCGACATGCCGCTGCCTTCCTGCGCGGTTATCGTTCAAGCCAAGCTCGGTGCGGCGGGCGCCTTTGCCTTCGATGTTTCCGCTGCTTGCGCGGGCTCTCTTTATGCGTTGAGCATCGCCGACCAATTCATAAAGACCGGCAAAGCCCAGCGGGTGCTCGTCATCGGCGCCGAGCTCTTGAGCCGTCTCGTCGATTGGAGCGATCGCAACACTTGTGTGCTGTTCGGCGATGCGGCGGGCGCGATGGTCGTCGGACCAGCGCGCGATCCCGGACGCGGCCTCCTGTCGACGCATCTTCATTCCGACGGAACCGCCGCTGGAATGTTGTCGATACCGGGCGGCGGCAGCCAGCATCCGCAGTCCGCCGAAGTACTTGCCAAGAACATGCACAAGATCGCGATGAACGGGCGCGAGATATATAAGTTCGCGGTCCGCGTGCTCCCGCAAGCGATTCTCGAAGCGCTCGCCGCGAACCGGCTGAGCGTCGGCGACGTCGACCACATTGTCTCGCATCAGGCCAACGCCCGGATTGTCGAATCGGTGCTGGAGAGGCTCGGCATTCCGCTCGAAAAATGTTGGCTGAACCTCGAACGTTACGGCAATACGTCGAGTGCCTCGCTGCCGATTTCGCTCGACGAGGCCAACCGGGCGGGCCGCCTCAAGCCGGGCGATCTTATCGCGATGATGGCGATCGGCGCGGGGATGACGTGGGGCAGCGCCTTGATGCGGTGGTAGGCAGGTGCCACGGCGCGGAAGCCAGGATAGAGATCATTCAAGGGACCCGCCCGTCATGAAACACGGCGGGGGAACGGAGCCACTTCTCCGCGATGCCGATACGACCAAGTGGGATTCCGAAACATTGCGGCGTTAGGGGGTCTCTCAGCGGCGACACACCACGTCCGGCGTCGCACCTAACCGAAATCTGGCCTGGCTGGATGGTCGACGATTATGACCCGCCCGTCGGTCAGGGCCTTGGCCGAATGACGGACATTGCCCGGCACAATCGCAACTAAACCTTCGCGGGCGATTTGGGCCACGCCGTCGATGGTCACCTCAAGCTCGCCCTCTATCACCTCGTAGACTTCTTCCTCAGCATGAAAGTGCTCGTGAATGGAAGAACCGCGCGTGAAATCGTAGTGCGCGAATGTCATATTAGCCGAGTGGAAATAGCGTCCATTCCAACCTGGCAATCGCTCAATGATCCTAAGACTGGTTGTATCCACAAAGGGCATGGGGAATTCCTATTGGGCGCTGTGCGGACGAAGGTCGCAGTTGTGCAGCCTTCGAGGCGTGTGTCAAAGAGGACCTATTTTAGTCCATCGCCGTGGCAGCCCGCGCTACGATCAGCGAAGCGGCGCCTATTTGGCGACGACGACCTTGCTGGCGGCGGCAACGACGGCTCTCTTGAAAGCCCCTTCTATGGTCACCGCGAAATTATAGTGGGATCGCGAAAACGGCGCCGAACGAAACGGCTTGTTGCTGCGCCAGCCGACCAGAATCGCGCCGATCGCCGGTTTGTTTGTTCCGACGACGATCGCGCCGCCGGAGGCTCCGTCCCCGGTTTCGCAATCGAACGAAAATTCCCTTGTTCCTTCCGCGCCTGCAGACAATTGATCGTGCAGGAGGCATTTTTCCATCGACAGCCTGCGCCCGTCGCCCCAGTCGATGTGCCCGCGCGCGACGAACTCGACCGGCATGTTGGAGCCCGTCGCATCGGCAAGGCCATAGGGGGTTACCCGTTCAATTGGATGCGTCAAACGCGCGACGGCCCAATCGTGAACCGCGGCGACCGCGTAAGGATTGGTGCTGCCGGCAACGATCGAGCCGAGGTCGATCGGCACCCTCAATTCGTTGCCGTGGCTTTCTATCGAAAAGAAGCACGTCTTTGCTCGCGGAGCGCCCTTTTCGTCGAAAAATACATGGGCTGCGGTTGTAACGAGGTCGTTGGCGAGCGTGAGCTGGCCCGCGCCATGCGCTTCGCCGCATTCGATGAGGCCGGAGCCCGCAAAACGGGTACGAAGCGCGGCCGCGTCGAGTTTCTGCTCGGACGCGAATTCCTCCACGCTGCGGCGGCTGTTCTTGCCGAAGACGACAACCGGCACGACTTTAAGCGGCGTAGCCTCCGGCAGCACCGGCAGCATATGAGAGGAGAAGGGAACAGCGGAAGCTTGAACGGAAATTCCAAAAAGGAAGACGCAAATGGCGACGGCGTGCATTCCACCCTTTTGAAACATCTCGTTTTCTCCTGTCGAATCGGCGCGGCGCCGGCTTAGCACCGCGCGAAACGCTCTATCAAGCTGAACCATCATGTATTTTGTCAATGCGAGAACAAAAAGGCAGCATCCCGGCGGAAGTGCTTTTTGGTAAATTGGATCATCTTTCGCACCAAATCCGCTCGGCCGGG
>JALZAY010000112.1 GCA_030948025.1 Pseudomonadota bacterium | reverse complement strand
GTCGAGCGGATCGCTCGATACGCGCCGAGCGTCGACATTCACGTCAAACGGACCGAAACTGCCTTTCCAGAAAGGGAGCTTGAATACAATGATCTCGATGTCGTGCTGGGGTTTGAGGCGATCCTGAAACCGCCGGGCTATATGATCGTCGAGAAGCTGTTCGACGATCACATGACGTGTCTGGTGAGTCGAAATCATCCAGCAAACAGAGGCGATTGTTTGACGCTGGACGAATATGTCTCGATGAAGCACATGCTGATATCGCGCACGGGAACCCGCATCGGCGTGATAGATGAATGGTTGGCCGAGAAGGGGCTCGAGCGCCGCATCGCGCTCATAGTGCCGCACTTCCTCTCCGCGCCATTCATCGTCGCCAAGACGGATATGCTATTGTCCGTGCCCGAAAGAATCGCCGCGCAATTCGCTGGCTTGGCGCCGCTCAGCGTATTGCCCGTCCCAAAGGCTACCCCCGCGCACAGGTCTCGAAACATTTTGGTACGATTGTTGGGGCCGAGTACTCAAGGCCTCATACATCCGGCGGCTTGAGACGAGTGCAATTGCACGGAAAACTTGTCGTTTTGGCGGCCGATGCCGACCGCTGTCACGAATACACCCATCGACGGATATACGATCCGGCTTTTGTTTTTTGGTCCGACTTTTATTGTTTTGATTTACTCGGCCCATTGGGCGTCGTGCCCATCGGTGTCATATCGATCGGTCGCCCTGTCAATGGGGCGCTCGTTCCTGTTGCAGCCGGCTCGATTAGGAAGAAAAATTGGCCCTCGCTCAGCGTGGCATTGGCAATGCTTTTATACTGCGGCGTTTGAGGCCGCTGACTGTATTTGGGGACCTCGTGGCCGAGATAAATCCCCAGCTCTTCGGCCGAGATGACCCCCGCGTGGTAGACATCAGCTTCCCCGCGCAGGCCGCGCAAGAGCAGGATTCTGAAGGTGCTGTCGGCCGACACCTCTTCCTCTTTGCGGCCGGCGGTGATGTAATATCGCATTGGCCGACCTAGCATTTTCCGGACGCCGTCGAATTCGATCCCGGTGGGCTCTGGAGCCGATCCCTTGGTCTGGAACAAGGCCCCCGAAAAGCAAGAGTCGAAGACCATAAGCACATGCTTTGCCTTGGTCTGCCGGCTCCAAGAATCGACCTCGGTGAACGGCACCGCATTGAGGACCGCCATGTCAGGATTCAGAGTATAGAGAGGGGTATCGATTCCCGTGATGTAGCCGTCATATTGCCGCGAGTTCTGGTTAAAGTCAGTGAAGCCGTGGCCGGAATAATAGATGAACAACCGCTCGTCGGGCCTATTCCATCGGCCCACTAGAAATTCGTGCATTCGGTCTTGGAGTTTGGCGACAGTTGGGTCTGACAGGGTCTCCACCGTCGCGAAATAGGGTGTCAGTCCTTCCTTAAGTTCTTGCAGATCATCCTTGACGCTTGGCAGTTGACCCCAGCCCGTCGTATAGCCGGACACGCCAATCAGCAGTGCATGCCCGCGGTGATCCAAAAGGTTCCGGATATCGCCGGGAACCAATTTCGCGAGCTCGGCCTGTTTCGCGAGTTCTGCCTGCTTCGCGAGTTCTGCCTGCTTCGCGAGCTCGGCCTGCTTCGCGAGTTCTGCCTGCTTCGCGAGTTCTGCCTGCTTCGCGAGTTCTGCCTGCTTCGCGAGCTCGGCCTGCTTCGCGAGCTCGGCCTGCTTCGCGAGCTCGGCCTGCTTCGCGAGTTCGGCCTGCTTCGCGAGTTCTGCCTGCTTCGCGAGTTCTGCCTGCTTCGCGAGCTCGGCCTTTTTCGCGAGTTCTGCCTGCTTCGCGAGCTCGGCCTGTTTTGCGAGCTCGGCCTGTTTTGCGAGCTCGGCCTGTTTTGCGAGCTCGGCCTGTTTTGCGAGCTCGGCCTTTTTCGCGAGCTCGGCCTGTTTTGCGAGCTCGGCCTGTTTTGCGAGCTCGGCCTGCTTCGCAACTTCGGCCTTCTTCGCGAGCTCGGCCTTTTTCGTGAGCTCGGCCTGCTTCGCGAGTTCGGCCTGCTTCGCGAGCTCGGCCTTTTTCGCGAGTTCGGCTTGTTTTGCGAGCTCGGCCTTTTTCGCGAGCTCGGCCTGTTTTGCGAGCTCGGCCTGCTTCGCGAGCTCGGCCTGCTTCGCAACTTCGGCCTTCTTCGCGAGCTCGGCCTTTTTCGTGAGCTCGGCCTGCTTCGCGAGTTCGGCCTGCTTCGCGAGCTCGGCCTGTTTTGCGAGCTCGGCCTGCTTCGCTACCTCGGCCTGCTTCGCAATCTCGGCCTTTTTCGCGAGCTCGGCTTGTTTTGCGAGCTCGGCCTTTTTCGCGAGCTCGGCCTTTTTCGTGAGCTCGGCCTGCTTCGCAACTTCGGCCTGTTTTGCGAGCTCAGCCTGTTTTGCGAGCTCAGCCTGTTTTGCGAGCTCGGCCTGTTTCGCAAGCTCGGCCTGCTTCGCAACTTCGGCCTTTTTCGCGAGCTCGGCCTGTTTCGCGAGGTCGGCCTGGTTCGCGAGCTCTGCCTTCGCCTCCTCCCGCGCCGGCCTTGCGAGCCCGGCGTCGATGTCGGGCGAAAGGCTCAGGGCTTTTTCAAAATCCTCCTTGGCCTTCGCCAAATTGCCTATCTTCTCGTAAAGCAAACCCCGGCCCGTGTAGGCCGCTACGAAATCCGGCAAAATCAGAATAGCCTTGTTGAAATCCTCCATCGCGCCGTTGTTGTCGCCCGATTCACGCAGGGTATCGCCGCGGAAAGTTAGGGCTATGGGCGAGCGCCGATTGAGGCTTACGGCTTTGTCGAGATCGGTTAGCGATCCACTTAGATCCCCTTTTAGCCGCCGAAACCGGCCTCGATTTGCGTAGGCCAAGTAGAATGCAGGCTTCAGCCGAATGGCCTCGCCACAATCGGCGATCGCTTTGTCGAGCTTACCTTGGTCCTTAAAGGCAAGGGCACGATTGTTGTAGGCTTCCTCATCATTGGGGTTGAGTTCGATTGCCTTGTTGTGATCCGCCAGGGACCGTTCAAGGTCGCCGCGAAGCCGCCACGCCTCTCCGCGCCTTGTGTAAATGCCCGAGTTGTTTGGCTCGAGACGCATCGCCTCATTGTAGTCGGCGATCGCGCCTTTGAAATCTGCCTTGTCCATGCGAACGGAGGCGCGGTTCGTGTAGCCGAGTGGATCATTCGGCGCGAGGCGCACGAACACGTCGAAATCGGCGATCGCGCGATCGAGTTGCCTCTTGGAGTGAAAGGCCAGCCCGCGATTGACAAACGCTTTCTTGTAATTTGGATCGAGGGAAATCGCCTTGTCGAAATCGGCAATCGCGCGATCGTATTCCTCTTTATTGAAGAGCGCCGAGCCCCTCGCGTTGTAGAGGTCAGGTGACTTTGGGTCGAGGCGAAGCGCTCGACTGAAATCGGCAATAGCCGCGTTATAACCACCCTGTTTTTGGCGAACAATGCCGCGGTTCTTGAACGCATCCACAAATTTGGGGTTTACGTTCAGAGCGCTTGTGAAGTCCGCGATGGCATCGTCGAGGTCGCCCTTGCGTGCCTTGGCCACCCCACGCTGATTGTATACCGCCGGAACCTTGGTTTCCGCGCTTGGATGCTCGATAAGCCGCGTGCATGCCTGGGTGCCCGCATCGGGGTCTGCCCCCGCCCTATCGCACAATGCGGCGTCCTGGGCCCCAGCCGATTGCGGGGGAAGCAGCAGGAAAAGCACGCCTGCGATGAAGAGAAGCAAGCGACAGCGACTAAGGTTGCGGCAGCTAACGAACATGTTCGTAAATCCGCGAACCGCTTTTGGCCACATTTCCGCTGCCGAAACGGCGAAAATCGGTTGCGTACTGTTGTAGTTATACAACAGACTTTAATCAAATAAATGTTAATGTGCATCCCCTAAAGAGGGGGTGGTGACATGCGAAACGCGATTTCACGGCTTTTGACCGTGGCGCTGCTTTCTGGCGCGACGGGCTTGCTTGTGCTGGGACATCCGGCCGAGGTGCGCGCGCAAAGCGTGTTTTGTCCCCCTAACGGGAGCTTTGGCCCTAACAACAGCGGCAACACCGCTATTAGCCTGCAAAACGGGGCGTGCACCAATGGCAAAAACGGGGCCTTCTCCGGTGCCGCTCTTGCCAGTCAGGCCTTGAGCGAATTGACGGAGACGACAACTCAAGAGACGACCAAAAACACAATCGATGCCGTTACCAACCGGCGCGCGCAAGAAGAGCAGCGCTGCGCGGAAGGTTTTACGCGCGTGGATGGAACCTGCCAGCCGATCCCCCGGCCCGTGTCCCATGCGGCCGCCCCGGCGGTGCCACTGGCGCCCGCGCCTAGCCTATCCGAGGTCCGCGAGCCGAGGGGAAAGAAAACGAATCTCGCCGCGAGACGGCGCCACCGCCTCGCGGCTCCAGCAGAGGTCGTGCGACGGGGGCCGGCTCCGCCTCCGCCGTCTATGTTGATGCCTGTGCCAATCGTGCCGGCCATCTTGCCGTTGTTTCCAAGCGAACCCGGTGTCCGGTATGCAACCTGGGCTCAGGTCTATGGCGACTATGAAAAGCGCAACGCGACAGGTTTTGTAGACGTTCTCGTTACAAACGTAGCCAATGTCGACGTGCAAAGCCGGACCGGCACGGTTGGCTTCCTCGCCGGCGCGGATCTCACGTCCCGCGGCGTTATTTTTGCCAATGACGGATTGATCGCGGGCGTGTTGGCAGGATATGTATCATCCGATCTCACTCTGAACACGTCATCTTTTGGGAGCACATTAGGCCATGGATCGAGCCGGACGAACGCCAATGTCTCGGGGCCGACGGCGGGTCTGTATGCGACTTACTTCAATGGCGGGTTTTCGACTGATTTCACTCTTAGAGTCGATGCCCAGAATGTCGACGAGACATTTAAGGGAGCGGACGCGTGCAGCTGCGGCCCACCCCCATTTCCGGTATCGGGCCACGGTTCGGTCCCTTTGCTCAATGCAACCGTTGCCGGCAATCTCAACTACAGGTTCAATGTTTACCCGAATTTCTGGATCGAGCCGACCGTCGGCGCCCAATATACCAACTCGAGCTATGGTTTGGGCGCCGCCCAGCTCGGCCTCGACGACGGCAATTTGGTGATGGTGCAAGGCGGCGCACGGTTCGGCACCTCGACCTTAATCGATAATCATATTCTCATGACAACGACGCTCACCGGCTTAGCCTACGATGACGTTCTGGTCGCGGGCGGCTTCATTCAGGCGGCCGCGTTTGAGGGGCAAAACCTGCTGGTGCAGGCCGATCGAGGCCAGGTGCGCGGCCGCGGCATTCTCGCGTTCAATTTCGATTTCGGTCAAGGAATCAGCACTTATGTCCTGGGCGAGGCGCGCGGCGGAAAGGGTCTGTTCGGCGCCGGAGGCAAGGCAGGCGTCCGCGTCCAATGGTGAAGGGTAACCGTTGGCGCGTAGCACAAGCTAAGGGGTGATTTTCGTTTTGCGTGGCGTGCGCTGAAAGCGCGCGTCCAGTTTCAGAAAAGCTGCTCGTGGTAGTTTTGCCGCTGTCCTGATTGTAGTGACTGCCTTTAGCAACGAAGGCCGTCGCATAGGTCAGCATAAAGCAAGCGGCAAATTGCCATAGCGCGTGCGCGCGCAAAGGGCGGCTTATGATTTTCCATTACCGTGCAATTATCCTCGTAGCCGTGCTTTGCGCTACCGCATCAAGGGGTTTGGCGGCGGAATGCCAGGGACACGACCTTTTCCCGGTCCTTAAATCGGAGGCTCCCGCGGCCTATGCCGCCATCGAGGCAGCGGCGAGTGCCATGCCCTTCCGGCACGGCAAACTGTTTCGTCTGTCCCGCACCGGAACCGGTTCCTCCTATGTTTTCGCCACTTTGCACTTGTCCGATCGGCGCATAACCGGCTTCTCGCCACGGCTGCGTGCCGCCGTCGCAGATTCAAAAATCGTGGCTTTGGAATCGGTCGAGACCGGAGCTGTTCTTCGCCAAGCGCTCATAAATGGTCGCGCCGCTTGGCGCCACGCCATCATTGCCCGCGAAAATCAAAGAGCTGACAGCTTGCTGGGCAAGACGGATTTCGCACAACTCGAAGCTCTCGCGGCCCGTAAAGCCCTGCCGAAATCGGCCGCCCATGAGTTCAAACCTTCGGTCCTCGCGCTTATACTCGACCTGCCTGCTTGCGCGGTCCGCGTGCCCGGAGCAACGCCCTACGTTGATGAGCTCGTCGCCGATATTGCGCGAGAGAGGAAGATCCCGACCGTTGGTCTTGAGACGACAATTGAGCAAGTCGAGGTTCTGAACGGTCTGCCGCGTGAAACCGAGCGCGACCTCCTCGTCGCGATCCTGCGCCAGGCGGATCGCGCCGAGGATGTCATCGAGACAATGGTTGCGCGTTACGAAGAAGGCGACATCGGCGGTTTGCTCGCATGGTTGCGGTCGGCCGATCCGATTCCAGGCGTTGCCCGGGCGCAGATTCCGCCGCCTTTCCTCGACCGGCTGATCACTTCGCGCAATCAGCGCATGCGCGATCGTGCTCTACCGCTTCTGAGGCGAGGTGCCGCGTTCATTGCTGTCGGGGCGGCTCATTTGCCTGGAAAGGAAGGTCTTCTGTCTCTTTTCGAAAAAGAAGGCTACGAAGTAGAAACCGTCGAATGACAACGCCCAATGCGACAGGATGCAAAGGCGATGCGGCTTCACAGTTTGTCGTCGATGGTTATGTTTCGGTTCGGCTGGGTCAATGATTACCCGCCGCATCGCCTGCGTCGTCACTTTCATAGCGAGCGCTTGATCAGTATCGGCTTGTACAAAGCCGGCCCCGGTGGTCAGCCCCCATGGTGACTCAGTACACCTTTAAGAAAATCTTCGGTCGCCAGCGTCGAGCGGACACTTTCGGTCGAGCCGTCCGCCCGGATCACCAGCACTAAATCGGCTTGTAGGGATTGGTCGTGATGAATGTTGGCGGGGGTCGTGCGAATGTCGATGATCACCCCGCCATATTCGCGGCGCCTGAGCATCTCCTGTACCGCCGCCCAGATCGAGGGAAGCGACAACAGGCCCGCGATCAGATAGATAATTGGGATCGCTTTGCCCGGCGGGCTGCGTGCCTTCAGGGCTTGCGCCTCGGGAGATGTATCCTCCGTCACCTCCAAGCCCGCGCGTTCGTCGCCTGGTACCGTGTTGAGAGCCTGCTCGTCCAATTGGATGCGGATCTGTGTCGCCTCCTGGGCCATGACAGAGCGCAGCCCCCAACCCGCGATACACACTCCCCATACCACCGGCAGCACTCCCCGGCGGCTGATCCGCAAAGCTGTGGACGTTCTCGCAGCCATCACAACGCGCCTCCTGTGTTCGCGGCGCGCATTTTTTCGGAAGCCAGACTCGTTGTCAAGCTCGATGGCTCTCAGGCGAATAGAGGCATAAGTGCTGATTCCGGGCGAAGCCGCCCACCATAACGAGATGATCACGCCCACCGTAACGGAATGATGCCGCCCGTCATAACGCGATGATGTCGCCCACCGGAACGGGATAATCCCGCCCGGGGGTCTGGACCGGCGACGAGCGCCCCGCAAAAGCAAAGGCCAGAAAGAGCTCGCCCTAGCGCGGCCTAGAATCGGAAAAGGCCCTTCTCGCTTTCATGTGGTGATACCGAGCCGCTTAGGCTCGGTCACCTATGTTAATGCCGCTACTAATCACCATCGTAGCAGTGGTGGTTTTGATGGTGATGATGGTGATGATGAGTTCGCCGGAGCGCTAACGCGCGGAAGTTTCAAGACTATTCCGGCGAGCGAGGAAACTACAAATACGCAGCGATATTAGAAAGTTACGTGGCTGAGCAAACAGGATTCGAACCAAAGCATGCACTTTAATTTGCGGTCCCTGACGTCATAGCCGAGCGGCACGTTGCCGCCCATCCACATGCCCTTGTGTTTCGACGCTGCGATCTTGTCGCGGATGCGCTCGCCGTCTATCTCTCGCTCGAACTGGGCGAATGACAACAGCATGTTGAGCGTCAGGCGCCCCATGGAGGTCGTCGTATTGAACTGATGCGTCACTGACACGAACGACGCGTTGCGGGCGTCGAGAATGTCGACGATCTTGGCGAAATCTGCGAGCGACCGCGTCAGGCGATCGACCTTGTAGACAACGACGGTCTGAACCTTACCGGTTTGATGTCCTCCAGAAGTCGCTTGAGTGCAGGCCGCTCCATCGTCCCGCCGGACAGGCCTCCGTCGTCGTACATGTCCGCAAGCATGACCCATCCGGCATGACGCTGGCTCACGATGTAGGCGTCGCACGCCTCCCGCTGGGCGTCGAGAGAATTGAATTCCTGATCGAGGCCCTCGTCGGACGATTTTAGGGTGTAGATCGCGCAGCGGACGTTGAGAGATGGTCAACTCCGAGAGCCGCATGAGCGCCGTTGCGATATCGATCGCCGCTTTGTCCATGTCAGCGAGCGCGCCGCGTTTCGATGCGATAGCGGCGAGCGCTGTCGTTGGGCTTGGATGATGTCAGCGGGAAGCCACCTGTTGACCCATGCCGCCGCCCATGCTTCTCAAATGCTGGACGGCTGTGACCACGCGGGACATATTTTCGCTTTCTTGGTTCCTGTATGATCTCCCATTGCTCTCATATGAGGCGCGCGACCATGCCGCTGTGCGTCAGGCACGCCATCTTCGGCCTCGCGGCGGTGCTCGCGACGGGCCTAGCCAACCCCGCGGACGCCATGCGGCACCGGGATGCACAGCGGGTCGAGGCGGTGGAGGCCCGTCCCACAGGAGAGCCCCTCATGGCGATTGTCTCGCTCAGCAATCAGCGTGTCACCGTCTACGATGCGCATGGCTGGATTTTGCGCGCACCGGTCTCCAGCGGCCAAACCGGATATGAAACGCCCGCCGGCGTCTACAGCGTCATTCAAAAAGAGGAGGAACACTACTCCAACCTCTACGATGACGCCTCCATGCCCTTCATGCAGCGCATCACCTGGTCGGGCATCGCGCTCCACGCGGGACCGCTGCCCGGATACCCCGCCTCTCACGGCTGTGTTCGCATGCCGTATGAGTTCGCCCAACGTCTCTTCGACATGACGAAAATCGGCATGCGGGTAATCGTGGCTCGAAACGACGTTCGCCCCATCGAAATTGACCACCCCGTTCTCTTCAGGCCGAAACTGGTTCGCGCCGATCTTGCGCTCGAGGTTCTAACCGCGCACTGGGACGCCACTCGCGCGGAAAAGCAGGCAGAACCGCCTGGGGCAGCACCCAAAGCAGACGTGTCGTCAGTAGCCAGCTCGGCAGCGCCCCTGATGATGTTGAAGTCAATCGCTGCCGCCAAGATGGTTAAGGCGGACGCGGCGGTGAGAAAGGCAGATGCGACTAGGTTGACCGCGGCAAATTTGACCTTGGATGCAGCGCGGCTCGTGCGCGCTGCAGAGGCCACGAAATACCGAGCGGAAGCACAACTCAGGGCAGCCGAGCGCGCGCTTGAGGCCGCAAGTTCGCCGGCGGTGATCCAGGCGGCCGAGGATGTGAAGGCCAAAGCGCTTGCAAGGTTCGCCGAAACAGAGGCGCAGCTGGCCACCGCTAACGGAGAAGCGCCGCTGAAGGCAGATGCTGCTGCGCGTGCTCGCGATGAAGCAAGAGCGGCCGCGGCCGAGAAGGTCTCGGCAGTGGAAGTTTCAAGGGAGGCGGCGCGCATGATGTCTCCCGTGTCTATCTTCATCAGCCGGAAGACGCAGCGCCTCTATATCCGGCAGTCTTTTCAGCCCGTGTTGGAGAGCCCGATCACGATCCACGATGCCGACGATCCTATCGGTACGCATATCTACACCGTGCTCGATTACGCGAATGGCGGTGCCGATCTTCGTTGGAGCGCGGTCTCCATGGACAGCCGTCAGCTTGGCCAAAGTGGCCGCCACACTTCCGAGCCGATGTCGCCGGAGTTAGCCCCGGCCAGGGCGGCACTTGACCGTATCGAGATTCCCCAGGACATCATCGACCGCATCTCGGAAATCATCTCGCCTGGATCTTCGTTGATCATTTCGGACGAAGGCGTGGGCACCGAGACTGGCGAAGACACGGACTTTGTGATCCTCATGAGCGGGGAGCCGCAAGGCGCCATCAAGATGCGACGCCATGATCCGGACCTTTACGGCCGCTATGATCGACAGTATGACCCGTATGGGCGCTCGCCGGCTTATGCGCCCTCATTCTATGGTGGCAACTCATTTATCCCATGGTAATTGCGCCGGAGTGCAAACGGCTTCGGAAGGAGTTGACACGTTAAGCCAGTAAGACAAAACGGGGTCCTTATTCCATGCCGATTCACACCCTATGTTTGACGCCCCAGAGCACGGCCGAACCAGTTCGACGAGAACACCGGTGTAAAAAAGCGATTCACCCGGAAAATCACGAATTGGCGCCAACACGGCCAAATATGACATTTTGCTCCGCCAAGCGTCTGAAAGGACTCAAGGACCAGGCTATGGCAAAACAAAGCGCAGGTATCTTGCTATTTCGCTCAAGGCACAAGCTCCAGATTTTACTGGTACATCCGGGCGGTCCGTTCTGGGCAAAAAAGGACGAAGGCCCATGGTCGATTCCAAAGGGAGAATACGACGAGGCCGAAGATGCGCTCGCTGCAGCGAAACGAGAACTGCGGGAAGAAACGGGCATCGTTGTCGCAGGGGAATTCTTGGAGTTAGGGACATTCAAGCAGCCAAGTGGCCATAAGTTCCTAAATCATTTCAACGGCTTGGGAACATTTTCCCTATGCGGCAAAACAGGGAATATTTGTCTTCGAGCAGGGAATAAATCCGTTCCTGCAGGGAATCGCACGGAAAAGTCAAACTGGAAAAGACTCTGTCACATTGCCAAATAGAGCACATAACAAAACTCTTGGCACGTCAGATTCACGCCCCGGCGACGACCTCGTGCTACGTCTGCACGGGCGATGCGCTGAAGCCTCGGTGCGTTTTGGCGGAAATGAGGTGGCGTTGGATGTGTGGCGTGGATCGAGAGAAAACTTTCGGCTGACCCCGCATTCTTGAACCATTGCATCTTGCGTTCTCGTCGCCGGACCGGTTGATGCGAGTTCTCGACTTGATTGTCGCGTCATCGACCGCACTCGATTTAACGCTCCGCTTCTTGGATGCGGCGGTCTTAAGGTTTCGGGACTTCGCGATGGAAGAGGTTGACATATTCAGGCTCCGTTGGTTCGCGGCGCCGGACTTGACGCTCGCACGACCCCAAGCCCCGCAAATCGCAAGGCGAGCCCTTTAATGGGCGGCTCTGGCCCGGCCAGCCCATGACGACACGTGGTGGACGGGACCTTGCGCCGGGACGGCGTGTTTGATTTGGCGCTACCATTTTTGGGTGCGGCGCTATTGGGGTTCAGAGACTTCGCGTTGCAAAGGGTCGACATGATTTTGGTCTCCGTTGGTTCGCGGCGTCAGCATTGACGCTCGCACCACCCAAAGCCCCGCACATCGCGAGGCGAGCCCTTAGTGTGTCGGCGGGCGAGCAGGTCAACCGGCCGGCACCCATAGCAATGCGTCCTTTGCGGCAGAAGTCCAAACGAATTCTAGGCTGCAGCGCCTCAGGTTTTGGAGGAGATGAAAGCGGTCAGCAACTTGCTGGGCCTGTGGTGCGCCCTCTCGCGCTCCGCGCGCATACAGACCGCAGCGATCGCGACTGATGATTTCGACCTCAGGGTGCTGGCTAAACCATTCGGCGGTTTCTGCAGCTGAGCGGTCCGGCAGTACGTCGACAACCTCCCGCCTTTCCAAACCAACGACGATGGTCCCGTAGGTGCAGCCCTTGCGCCAGCTCCAGTCATCAACGCCCGCAACAAGAACAGACATCGGCGGCCCCTGAGCGGCAAAGTGCTTCTTCAGCTGCCGCAGAATGGTGTCGTCGCTGACCGGCATGCCAAGACGCTTCATCAGCCGTTTTGGCCGGCCGGCCGCCAGTTCCGTGGCCGAAAAGATGAACAAGTTCAGCGATCCGCTGCGTCCGGCGAGCGTGACGAGAAACGCTTTCGGACGGTTGATCCGCAAATGTCCGGCGCTCACAATCTC
>JALZAY010000295.1 GCA_030948025.1 Pseudomonadota bacterium | reverse complement strand
CACGACGAAACGCTGTTCTACCGCACCATTATGTCGGATCCGGCGCGATTCCTGCCGATCGTGTACGATCCGACAATCGGCGAGGCCTGTCTCAAGTTCGGCCACATCTACCGTCAGACGCGTGGCATGTATCTCTCGATTGCACGCCGGGGCAAGGTAAAGGAGATCCTGAAGAATTGGCCGCAGGAGGACATCCGGTTCATCTGCGTCACCGACGGTGGCCGCATTCTTGGCCTCGGCGACCTCGGTGCGAACGGCATGGGCATCCCAATCGGCAAGCTGCAACTCTATACGGCGGCAGCCGGGGTGCCGCCCAAATATCTCCTGCCCATGTACCTCGATGCTGGCACAAACAATGAGCAATATCTGAACGACCCATTGTATTTGGGCCTCCGCAAAACACGCCCACCGACCGCCGAGCTGTTTTCGTTTGTCGATGAGTTCGTCGAAGCGGTGCAGGAGGTGTTTCCGAAATGCTGCATCCACTTTGAAGATTGGACGGGTGTAGACGCCGTGCATTTACTTGAGCGCTACCGCGACAAGTACTGCGTCTACAACGATGACGTGCAAGGCACGGCTGGCATCACGCTTGCGGGCATGATCAATGCCACCAAGCTTAAGGGCACGAAGCTGAAGGACGAGAAATACTTATTTCTCGGCGCTGGTTCGGCAGGCATCGGCCTCGCCGACCTCCTGTGTTCCGCTCTCGTTGCGGACGGCATGGAGCTGAAGGCCGCACAATCACAAGTCTGGATGTTCGACGTCAATGGCCTACTACAATCGACCCACACGGACCTCGTCGATTTCCAGATGCCGTATGCACATGAGCATGCGCCAACCAAGGACTTCGTCGCTGCCGTCGAGAGCATTAAGCCAACCACGATCATCGGCGTCAGCACGATCGGGGGCGCCTTCACGCAGAAGGTCGTTGAGGCCATGTCGCGGATCAACGAACGCCCCGTGATCCTTGCGCTTTCGAACCCGACGGAGCACGCCGAATGCACCGCCGAGCAGGCGTATAACTGGTCGCTGGGCAAGGCGATCTATGCCGCGGGCGTGCAGTTCCCGCCAGTGAACTACCAAGGCCAGACTCGTCTGCCCGGACAAGCCAACAACTTCTACATCTTTCCTGCGGTTGGCATGGCGATCTTCGCGACGCAGGCGCGCCGGGTTACGGACGAGATGTTCATCGAGGCCGCCGCGGCGGTGGCGGATCAAGTGTCGGCTGAACAGCTCAAGCAGGGTCTCCTGTACCCGCTGCAGTCAAACATCCTTGAAACCGAGATCAAGACAGCTGCGCGGGTTGCGGCGCTTGTATTTGATTCGAACCTGGCCCGCGTGGATCGTCCGGCGAATATGGAGACATTCATTCGGCAGCACGTCTACAAACCTGAGTACCAAACACTCGTCTGAGTCAGCACGTGCCGGCGCGGCTGGACGAGACGATTCCCGCCTGTCGCGAAGCCTTGCAGGAATTTACCCGCGCGCGCGTGCCGCTCAGATGGGCCGCGAGTACCGGCAACCAAGGCGTCGCCCTGATGCTCCTCGCCGAAAGGCGCGGCGATGCGAAGATGGCGAAACTGGCAGTTCAGCAGATCGAGGCGGCTTTCACGACGATGCGCGACGGCGGCGATGCGCATTCCGCTGCCATCCTAGAAGCGCAATTGCCGGAAGCCCGCGCGCTTGTCCAAAAACTCGCCAAGCGCTGAGGGGTCATCGCGCCGCATCGCTTCTATCTACCCGAGCGAGCCGCGCTGTTCTCAGGAACCGAACCGAGACGGCTAAGCAGCGCCCGGGCCGTGGCGGCCGGATAGAATATCGTATGTTCAGGGAGTCCAACTTTTGCGAGGAATCGGACGAGAGAGACACCGGTCCGCGCCGAGGAAGTGCGGCAAACAAACATGCGATAGACGCACAACGAGCCCCGGTGCACTCAAGCAACTGCGGGGCTCTGCTTCGTCTTTGCGAAGCGATCTGTGATTTATGCAGATTCTAGGCGCGAGCTAACATCCGCTTGGCCTTCGCGGGCGCTATCGCACGTCGATATGATATTGTCGGCGGTGGTGTTTCGGCCCTGCCGGCATTCTTGGCTTTCCCGCCACCGTGACCCGTGCCTGTCGGGGTCAGTTACCCTGTCCCGGTGGAGTCATCGCTTCTCCATTGCATTGGAATTGATGAGTTGTCGAAAGAAGGCACCTTCCGCTTCCGACCGGCTCTTGTGAACAACGGCGGAAGCATTCCAATGTTCCGCTTTTTCCGCGCATGTGTCAACTTTTTTCGCTATATTTTGCGGCCACGTTGTCGCCCTAGAGCCTATCGACTCTAACCGCATCGGGTGGCATTCCCAGGGGACAGCAATGCGTACTCCGCGGCCTATTTTGAAGCGCAATTGCCGCAAGCCCGCGCCCTTGCCCAAAAAAAACTCGCCAAGCGCTGGGTAGTGGGTCATTTTGAAATTTGCTGGCTTTGACGGGCTGGAAGTTTTTCTCTGCGCAGTGCATATTGCTGACATGACCAGTGGGACTTCGCCACGGCGGCTAAAACGCCCACGCGACGCTAACCAGCTCGCTAAATTGATCGTCGATATTGCCACCGGCCAAGTTGAGGACCGAGAGCCAATGCCGGAGGAACGTGACGATTCCAACGCAAAGGAAGCAGCTCATCGATCGCGGCGCGGGGACCGTGGAGAGGCGAAAAGGCCGCCTCAAAAAAGAGACTCCTGAATAAGTTTGGGGCTGAATTCATTTTCCGCAAACGGGTCAACTCCGCCGCGGGGGAGTCGATTCCTGTTACGCACCTTCATAACGATGTCACCTGCCACGTAATGACGCCCGCGGCGTTCCCTGCGGGATGAGAAGACCCACGTCTACAAGAGCTTTCAGATCGCGGCTCGCGAGATTGTTGGAGACGTCCGCGCTCACTCTGTAGGAAGCGTTTCTGACGCGACGAGCAGCCATTCGACCGGATGCGGTGCGGTTCGCTTGTAGTCCCGCGCGGCGAGGTGCACGCGAACGGCGGCGAAGCGAGAAGCAAGCGGCGCGTTCGATCCCTCCCGCCAGATAACGCTGCGCCATGCCTTTTTGCCTAAGCTCAGAGCCAAGTCTTTGACCGGGACAGGCTTGTGTTCGGCGTCGCGCCGCACGTTGCAAGGGCGCCGGCCGCGGCCACTCCACGGCTTGGGAGGCAAGGGCGCCTGACCTGGCGGCTACACGCTGGGCGTCGATTGGATGCCGACGACATAGGGCAGGTTCAGAGCACCGACACCGGCACGAAAGTCGCTGGTTGCACCCTAGGTCATGATCTCATAAAGGGGATTCCCGAATCGGCAAGAGAATGATTCAACCTTCAGATCATGGAGGTTGGAATGGCTCGTTTTGATTTGACGGATGTCGAGTGGT
>JALZAY010000111.1 GCA_030948025.1 Pseudomonadota bacterium | reverse complement strand
GCTCCTCGATGTAGAGGATGGTCATCCAGTAGGTGGTAAACTCGGGGGCGAACGAATCGAGCCCCGCGAATTGGCCAAAGACTTGCTCGTAGATACGAACGCCGACATAGAAGGTGTTGATCGCGATCGTCCCGAGAATCAACGGCATCCCGTCGAAAAGGGGCGCCTCGGCGACGGCCGCGGCCTCGCCGGTGCGCGCAGTTCCTGTTACTAAGCTCATGTCACTTGCCTCTCTCTAACTATTATCATTGCTCGCCGGTGGCGAACATGCACTTTGACCAATGCTCGTCCGGCTGCAGAGTTCCGGAAGGCTACGCGCTGCGAGGGGGGCGGGGAAATCATTTTTTGTTGTCCCGCGCATTTATAATATTTATTTGCCGAGGGGCGCGACTTGTTACTCTGCTTTTCGCGAGCGCAAATCTTCGTGAACGCAAATTTTCGTGAACGTTAAAGCGTCGGCTTGTTCCAACCCAACGGTGGGTTGCTGGTTCACGGAACTGTGAGTTCAAGGCCCGCGTCGCGATTCGCGCGCCTAGCGCGGACGAGGGCGCGATTGCGCCGGTCTAGGCTAAGGCCCGGCTTACCCTTCAAGGGTGCGAGGGTTAACCCGCCCGATGACGGCTCGAAATTGCTGTCGAGCAGTTACCGCGGATTTTGCGCGATCGAGGCCGAGTTCGAGTGGCCCGGCCTCATCCTGGAGTTCGATTAACGCCGGGCTGCGCCAATCGCTTAACCAGAGCGCTAGCTAGGCAACTTGGAAGCCAGAACGTCGGCCTTGTGGATCGCAGGCGGTTGGGCCAGCAAGTCTCCAGCTTTCGCCATCAACGCGGCGGCCACTTTCCCGGCCAAATGCGCTTGTCGGCCGGCTTCATCGGGAAAAGCATCGAAAATGGCGAAGGTTGAGGGTCCGAGACGAATGCCGAACCAGGCAATCGTCGCCGGTTCGGCCTCGACCAATGCCTTGCCCTGGCTCAAGAACTCGGCGACCGCCTCTTCTTTTCCAGGCTTGGCTTCGAGCCTGACATAAAGAGCGACATTGACCTTCTGAGGGCTCCCGCCGCCAGTCTCTGCAAAAACCTGAGAGGCGGACGAAACCGTCGCAGCGGTTCCCAACGCGGCAAGGAATTCACGACGCTCCATAGTTTTCTCCATTCCAAGCTTGACGCCGATCGAGGGATTTCTTCTCGAATTCAGAGTTCAACCGGCAATCCCTGCGTCCTTTCCGTTCTCCTGGCAAGGCGGAGCCGGCGCGCTTCGAAGCGGACCCCTTGACGAAAGGATAAACTACGACGCGAAATTTATGCGCCGGAATCTGCCTTCGCGCTTATCCCGCGATCTTGGAAAAATCGGCGGCTTTGTGCATAGCGCCTCGCAATTCGTTTAGGAGCCGCAGGCGATTCAATCGCAGAACAGGGTCCGCGGCGTTCACCGTCACTTTGTCGAAAAATGAGTCGACCGGCCCCCGAAGCGCGGCCAAGTCGCGTACGGCATCTTCGTAATCCTTTTCATAGTACTCTCCAGCTTCAAAGTACTCTCGAGTCGTGATCTTTTCAACAATTTTCGCCCAGAGCTTTTCGAGCGCTTCAGCCAACGCTCGCTCCTCGGGTTCTACGAGGAGGTGTTCCTCATAGTCTTCTGCAAAGGAAACGGCTTCCTCGGGGCTCGATTTCTTCTCTTCGGCGCGGAGAATATTGGCGGCCCGGCGATAGCCGGCAAGCAGATTCGTGCCGTCTTCCGTGTCGAGAAAACGCCCTAGCGCCTCAACCCGGGATACGATCAAAACGAGATCGTCTTGCCCCGGCAAGGCGAACACCGCGTCGATAAGATCGTATCTCGCGCCGCGCTCGCGCAGATAGACTTTGAGCCGTTCGCTAAAAAAGCTCATGAGCTCATCGAACAATTCGTCAGGACCGCCAACCGGCATGTCCCGCCTCTCCACGAAATTGGCTTGCGCGAACGCCGCGGCGAAAAGCGAGCGCAGCGGCAGACGCAGTTTGTTTTCGAGGATGAGCGCGATGACGCCGAGTGCCGCGCGGCGCAAACCGTAAGGGTCCTTGCTTCCGGTCGGCTTTTCGCCAATCGCAAAGAAGCCCGTGAGCGTGTCGAGCTTGTCGGCGAGCGCGACGCTGATCGCGACTGGCGAGACAGGCACGCGATCGCTTGGGCCTTGCGGCTTGTAGTGATCCTCGATCGCCTCGGCGACGCTCGCGTCCTCGCCCTGCGCGAGCGCGTAATAGCGTCCTATTACGCCCTGCAGTTCGGGAAATTCGCCGACCATTTCCGAGGTCAGATCGGCCTTGGCGAGACGTGCGGCGCGTTCCGCGAGAGCAATCTCGGCACCAGCATACGGGGCAATCTCTCGGGCAAGCCCGGCCAGTCTTTTGGACCGCTCGCCCTGGGTGCCAAGCTTTTCATGGAAGACGATTTGATCGAGCTTTTCCAATCTGTCTTCGAGTTTGACCTTGAGGTCGGTCTCCCAAAAAAACTTGGCGTCGGAAAGCCGTGCTTGCACGACCCGCCCATTGCCGGCGGCGATCGCCGCGCCGCTATCGGCTGCCTCGATGTTCGCCACCAGCACGAATTTGTGGCTGAGACGTCCGCTCGACGGATCCTTCAACACGAAACATTTTTGGTTGACGCGGATCGTTGTCCGGACGACTTCTGGCGGGATGTCGAGAAAAGCGGCGTCGAATTCGCCGATCAGCACCACCGGCCATTCGACCAGCCCCGCGACTTCGTGCAAGAGCGCTTCGTCCTCGACAAGTTCGAGCCCTTGCGCCAGGGCGAGGTCGCGCGCGTCATAAAGGATGATGTCACGCCGCCTTGCGGGATCGAGCACGACTTTGGCTTTTTCCAGCGCCGCCACGTAATCGTCGAAACGGCGCACCTTGATTTTGCCGGGAGCCATGAACCGGTGGCCGAAGGTGAAATTGCCGGCGGCGATGCCGTCGACAGCGAAAGGCACCACTTCGGTCTCTTCGGTCTCCGGGCCGAATGTGGCGAGGATCGCGTGCAGCGGGCGCACCCAGTGCAGCGCGCCGGTCTGCGCCGAGGCCTCGCCCCAGCGCATGGATTTCGACCATGGAAAACCTTTTATCACGGCGGGCAAGACCTCGGCCAGAACTTCGATCGTCGCCCTGCCCTTTTGCGCCAAGACGGCGATATAGAATTCGCCTTTTTTGGAATCCCTTTGGATTTTGGCGTCCGCGAGCGATTTAAGACCCGCGCTTTTCAAAAAGCCTTGCACCGCCGCATCGGGCGCGCCGACCCGCGGCCCGCGCTTTTCCTCGCGTGTATCCGGTTGGCGGGCCGGCAGACCTGCTATGTGCAAAGCGAGCCGCCTGGGCGTGGCGAAGCTCGCGGCGCCCTCATGCGAAAGGCCGCGCTCGCGCAAGGCTCCGGTCACGAGCCGGCGGAGATCCTCGGCCGCCCGCGCTTGCATGCGGGCGGGGATTTCCTCGGAGAAAAGCTCGAGCAAAAGGTCCGGCATCGTGGCGTTTCAATACGGCTCGTAAATCTGCGACTTGGGTAGCGCGGCAAGAGCTATCCTCTATAGACGGAGCTTGCCAAAGAGGAAAATCCCGCACCGCGAAATCGGGCATGGCTTCAACGATTTTCGACGGGACCGAACAAAGAGCAAGACAGGCGTTTGCAGAGCCTCAGAGGAGGTGTTGCGGAACTTCACAGGAGGTCTTGCATAACCCCATAAGGAGGTGTGTCATGGATACGAAAAGAATTTCCATGGTCTCCGGCACCGCCTTGCTTGCGCTTACCGCGACCGCTTCAGCTGGTCCTATGAGCATAGCGAACTCGAATGTCATAGCGCCCCCACAAACACAGACCGAGCCGGTCGCTTATCGGCATCATTTCAGACACTATGGGTGGTACCGTCGCGACGCCTTCGTCAAGAGGCGTTTTGGGTTGTTTGGATGCGCTTGCGCAGAGATTCTTCTTGCGCAGAGATTCTTATTGATGCGGCGGCGGCGTCAAGCCCGGGGCCGCCGGAGGCGGGCGGGTGACGCGCGCGGCTTGCCGCTGGCGAACCTGCCATCCAAGCTTGAAGCCAGCATCGGTAAAGACGATCATCGCCAGCCCTTCCTCGCGCAACAGGCATCCGCCGGGGTTCACGGTTCTCTCCGCGGTCGACAGCTGTCGCCGCATGATGGGCATTCGAGCGGACCGGTCTTCCAATGGAGGATGCGCGGTCTTCAACAAGCCGGGACGCGCTCTCGGCGATCTCGCCCGCTTGGCAACGGCGCGCCGCGAGGCCTGCGTCGGCGCGGACGAGCGCGCGCGTTTTTGCAGTTGGCGGGATCCTCGATCATGCTTGTGCCGGACAGAACGGTGAGGGCGCCGACCCCGGGAGCCGTCATCATCAGCCGGATCAGCCGGCAGGCGGCGCGCGCCCGCGCCACGGCGATGAGTTGGCGGTGAAGCCTGGCGGCTTGCATGCGCACCGCGCGCCAAGTCGCAAGTGTAAAAGTCTGGATTTGATCCATCGGTCAATGTCAGATTTCACCATTCATCGCATGGGCCAAACTCGCCGCCAAGAGATGAATGGCAGGTTGCGATGTCCCGCGGCAGTGACGGAAATCTCAAATCCCGACTTTTATTTGGCACCGTATCGCGGGCCGCCTTCGCATGCCTTGCGTCGATGCCTGCCGCCTTGAGACCATCGGCGGGTTTGCGATGAAACCAAGTTGGCGGCCCGGTCTCGAACCTCGCCGATACAGCATAAGGCGCGTGCTTCCTTATCATTTCGGCGACGAGCTGTAGGTCCGGCAAGCCCTTGCCGCGGCAAATCCGTTTGCGGTTCTGCCGCACCGGGATCGATGTTTCTTTCAATGCCACGTCCAATCCGGCATACTGGTCCATGGCTGTTCTCCTCAAAGCCCGTTGTTGACAAAGGGATCTCACAGACCGTGGGACCGCAGGAGGGCCGCCACAGCCACGCCGCCGCGGCGGACAATGCGCTTCGAACGGACAGCAACGATGCCCGGCGGGCGCCGGCGATGACGCCATCTACGAGCGGCGTGAAAATGTTTAGTCCACAGGAGAGTTCTCCGGCAATGAGCGAAACTTCTTTCGAGGTGCCCGCGCTCGCACGCGGAGGAACGAAAGGCTTCGCCCAAGCGGGCGTGCGGCGGCTCGCGCTCGCCGATTTTCGCTCCTATGCCTCTCTCGATCTTGCCGCTAACGCGCGCCTCGTCGTGCTAACCGGAGACAATGGGGCCGGCAAGACCAACCTTCTCGAAGCCCTCTCGCTGCTTGCGCCGGGACGTGGCCTGCGCCGGGCGGAATTGAGAGATTGCGCGCGAAGCAACGGCGGGGGCGGCTTCGCAGTTTCGGTTGAACTCGAAACGGCAAAGGGCGGCGTCC
Organism: Pseudomonadota bacterium; assembly: GCA_030948025.1. Taxonomy (GTDB): domain Bacteria; phylum Pseudomonadota; class Alphaproteobacteria; order Rhizobiales; family Beijerinckiaceae; genus Methylocapsa. Next base: position 6,689 of record JALZAY010000111.1, on the reverse strand, counting down.
AGCTTGGGACCGGGATCGAGCCGCAAACGAACGCGCCACTGTCGCGCAAATACCGGATCGACCGCGAGCCCGTAGGCTCCATACGCGGCTTTTCTGATCATGTCCGCGTGGTATGGCTGACGCCCGCGATGGATGGGCTTTTCATGGGCCCGGCAGGCGACCGGCGGCGGTTTCTCGACCGGCTCGTGCTCGCCATCGATGCCGATCACGGGACCCGCGTGGCCGCGCTCGAACGTGCGTTGCGCAGCCGCAACCGTTTGCTGGAGAAGGGCCCGGGCGTCGACCGCGGCTGGCTCGACGCGATCGAACGGGAAGCTGCCGAACTCGCCATCGCGGTTGCCGCGGCCCGGATTGAGACCGTGTCGCGGCTTTCGGCGCTCATTACAGAGACGCGGGATAAAACCTCGCCCTTTCCATGGGCGAATGTCGCCTTGGAGGGCGATGTCGAGCGCCTGGTCGAGACCTGCCCGGCCCTGGAAGCCGAAGACATTTATCGCAGCATTTTGCGCGCCAACCGGTCCCGCGATGCGGCGGCGGGGCGCACCTTGATCGGGCCGCAGGCGAGCGATCTTTGCGTGCGCCACGGCCTGAAACAAGTCCCGGCGGCGCAGGCCTCGACGGGAGAACAAAAGGCGCTCCTCGCCGGATTGGTTCTGGCCCACGCCCGGCTCGTGGCGGCGATGAGCGGATTGACGCCGCTCATCCTCCTCGACGAGATCGCCGCCCATTTCGATCCGGTCCGGCGCAACGCGCTCTTTGAAGCGCTCGAAACCTTGGGCGGGCAGATCTGGCTCTCCGGCGCGGACAGGGCGACGTTCCGGACAATCGAAAAACGCGCGTTGATGTTGAAAGTGACGCCCGGGGCGGTCACATCCGGAATCGAGGGGTAGCTTGGCGGTTCCGCGAAATCGCGAAATCCGCCGCTGTTTCTCGCCGCTGGTATAGCCTGAAGCGGCCCACTATCCCTTCAAGGTTCAGGTTGGCTCGGTTTCAGGCGGCTCGCGCTTCGAGGCCGGGTGCTCTATGGTGTCGATGGAGAACCCAAGACCGCCGTTAAGCTCGTTCTGCCAGACGCAAAGCCATCGGAGCACCGGTTCATGTGGAGCCAATTGATCGACTTTGTGCTGCAGCAGGAGAGGGCAATCGAACTCGCCGCCGCGTTCCTGCTTGGCACCGGTAGTTGGCCGATCGTGAGCACAACGATCCGGGCCGCCTATAGATGGCGGTCGCGGCGGCGAACGCCAGCGCCGGGCGGCGGCGAGGAAGCCCCCGCTCATCCCGCGCCATTCGCCCCTGAGGTTCCTGCGGAAGACGAGGTTTTGGAGCCTGACCTTCCTGCTCTGGTGCAAGACGAAGCTTTCGAGCCAGAAGCCACTCCGCGCGAAAGTGCTCCCGGCGGGCCGCCCCTTGCCGGACAAACACGGAGCTGGTGGACGCGGCTGCGCGATGGCCTGTCGCGCTCGTCCGGCTCGATCGGGGAAGGCCTCGCCGCGATCATCACCAAGCGCAAGCTCGACGCTTCGATGCTCGACGATTTGGAGGACGTGCTGATCCGCGCCGATCTCGGCGTCGCGACGGCGGCGAGGATCGCGAAAGCGATCGGCCACGGCCGCTATGACAAGGATGTCGGCGTCGAAGAGGTCAAGGCGGTCCTCGCCGCAGAAATCGAGCGCGCGCTAGCGCCTTATGCCCGGCCGCTGGAGATCGATACCGGCAAGAAACCCTTCGTCATTCTCGTGGTCGGGGTGAACGGATCGGGCAAAACAACGACCATCGGCAAGCTCGCGGCGCGATTTTCACGCAACGGGAATAGCGTTCTACTTGCCGCTGGCGACACGTTCCGCGCCGCCGCGATCGAGCAATTGCGCATTTGGGGGGAGCGCATCCATTGTCCGGTCATCGCGCACGAACAAGGCGGCGATGCCTCGGCGTTGGCTTTCGACGCGATCAAAGCGGCGCGGGAACGTGGCGCCGGGGTGATGGTGATGGACACCGCCGGGCGTCTGCAAAACCGGGCCGAGCTCATGGCCGAACTTAAAAAAATCATACGCGTCATGAAAAAGGTCGATCCCGGCGCGCCGCACGCCGTGCTTCTCGTCCTCGATGCGACGGTCGGCCAAAACGCGATCAACCAGGTCGAGATTTTCGGCCGTGTCGCCGGCGTGACCGGTCTTGTCATGACCAAGCTCGACGGGACCGCGCGCGGCGGCATCCTCGTTGCGATCGCCGAGAAATTCCAGCTTCCGGTGCATTTCATCGGGGTCGGCGAAGGCGTGGGCGACCTCGAAGCTTTCGAGGCGCGCGATTTTGCCCGCGCCATCGCCGGCCTGGAAGATTAAGGTTTGTGCTAAGCCGCGCGGCGAAAAAACCGGAAAGGTCAAACTGAATGAACAAAATGCAGGCCGGCACCGCCGTACCGAAGGCGAAGCGAGGCAAGTTGCAATCGCCGTGGCTCAAATTCAGCGTCGAAATGGGGCCGCTCATCCTGTTCTTTTTCGCGAACGCGCGGCCAAAACTTTTCGCGCCCGCCGTCGCGCCTTTCCTGCCGCCGCCGATCCTGAGCGGCCCGAACGCCGGGCTTTTCACCGCCACGCTCGTCTTGATGGCGGCGGTCGCCGTGGCCCTCGCTGTCTCGTTTGTTTCGACCCGGCGTCTCCCGGCCGTGCTGCTCATGACCGCGGTACTGGTGCTCGTTTTCGGCGGGCTCACTCTTTATTTGCAGGATGCCACCTTCATCAAGATGAAGCCGACCGTGCTCTATGCCGGCTTCGGGGTAGCGCTCATCGGCGGCCTCGCGATGAAAAAACCGGTTCTGCCGATCATTTTCGACAATGCCATGGCCTTGACCGAGCGCGGCTGGCGGCTCCTCACCGTGCGTTGGGGAGGCTTCTTTTTCGCGCTTGCGCTTCTGAACGAGATCGTTTGGCGCACGCAATCGAACGACACCTGGGTCGCCTTTAAGTTCCCAGGAATTTTTATTCTGATTCTTCTTTTCTCGGGCACTCAGGTGCCGCTCATCCTACGCTACAAGCCGCCAGACGAAGAGGCGGACGACTGATGCTCTCCTCCATCTGTGCTGGGTATGCTTCGCATGGTAATCGCTCTCTGATTTAACTTTCTGATCTGCCAGCTCCTGCTCCAGTCCATCTATCTTCTGCCCCAGCCTATCTATCTTTGTCTGCCCCCAGCCCCAGATAGCAAGCCCAACAAACACAGCGACAAAGCCAATCGGCCCGCCTATTAATCCTCCTGCAGCCAAGGCCCCGACAACTCCTACACACTCTTTATCATCCTTGCTCATTGTCATATCAATCACTCGCTTTTCGCTTGTGAAACAACTCACGCCGGATCATTCTTGAGTTTGGCGTTATGGACCGGGCGGCCTCGCTGCCAGGGCTCGGAGACGCGCCACCGCCGGGCGGAGGACAGACCGCCCCGCGATCAGGTCCTATATTGCTGAATGCGGGTCGTGCGCAGTCCAGCAAGGCCATATTGGTCGATCGACAATTGCCAGGACAGAAATTCATCGACGGTCAATGTATAGCGGCTGCACGCCTCGTCCAGCGACAACAAGCCGCCACGCACCGCCGCCACGACTTCCGCCTTGCGCCGGATCACCCAGCGCTTAGTCGTGGAAGGCGGCAGATCCGCGACCGTCAAGGGGCTGCCGTCGGGCCCGATGACATATTTCGTCCTGAGACGGTTTGGTTCGGCCATGTTCGAAACTCACATACCAGACTGACTTGTTGGCAGACAAAATAGGCGAGGTGTTTTAAGATTTGCCTAAACCCAAGCTGCGCTTTTGCTACTGAAATTCCATTCCAAAGCGCTTTATTATTTGGCGCGACCTCGATGTTGGATGCTTTATGTCTCTAATTGAGACGATTGATTTGCATAACGTTAAGGAAGCAGGCTGGCGCGGCGCTCGGGAGGACAACGCACGTGAATTTGCATTTGGGCTAGGGCAGGTATTAAATAAGAATGCCGCGCAATGCAGGTTCGTGCTCGTGGCGACAGAGCAAGCGCCAGGTTTCGCGCTTGCGACTGCCGGATTGGCCGCTGAGGGTCGCGCAGCGATGCCTGACTTGAGATACTTGCCTTCGGACCCGGAGTACCGGATCACTCCGGTACGTGGCAAATGGACACTTGCAGGCCAATTAATCAAGCGATGGGCGACGGCCATGAACGAAAATCCCGCGCCGGGAGGGATCGAAGATCCCAATAGTCTCGGTTTCAATAAGCCCGCGGCGCAAACGCGTGTGGTCGTCGCGATGTCGGGCGGGGTCGACTCCTCGGTCGTGGCCGCATTGCTCAAGGAGCAAGGCTACGATGTCATCGGCGTGACGCTGCAGCTTTACGACCATGGCGCGGCGGTTCACCGCAAAGGATCCTGTTGCGCCGGACAGGACATTCATGATGCGCGTCTTACCGCCGCCCGCCTCGGCATTCCGCACTATGTGCTTGACTACGAGGAGAGGTTCCGGCGCAAGGTCATCTCGCCGTTCGCGCAAAGTTATGCGGCGGGGCAAACGCCCATACCGTGCGTCGCCTGCAACAGCGAAATCAAATTCGCCGATCTCCTTGAAACGGCGCAAGACCTCGGCGCCGATGGCTTGGCGACCGGCCATTACGTGTCGTCCCGGCTCGATGCCTCTGGCCATCGCGCGCTCCATCGCGCGCATGACCTTTCCCGCGATCAGAGCTATTTCCTGTTCGCGACGACCAACGCGCAACTCCAATTGTTGCGGTTTCCTCTCGGCGATATGGAAAAAACGCAAGTCCGCGCCCTCGCCCGCCGGTTCGGCCTGCCGGTTGCCGATAAAGCCGACAGCCAAGATATTTGTTTCGTACCAGCTGGCAGATACAGCGATCTCATCGAACGCTTGACGCCGGGCGCGGCGCTGCCGGGCGACATTGTGCATATCGACGGCCGGGTGCTCGGACGCCACCCGGGCGTCATCCATTACACGGTCGGCCAAAGGCGTGGCCTGGGGCTTGGCGGCTTCGCCACCGGCGCCCCGCTTTTTGTCGTCAAACTGGACGCCGAGCGGGCCCGCGTCATCGTCGGGCCGCGCGAAGCGTTGGCGGCTCGCCGGGTCCGGTTGCGCGCGCTCAACTGGATCGGACCCGGCACGCTCGACGATCACGCCAAGGGAGAGGAACTTTACGTGCAGATCCGCTCCTCCCGGCCGCCGGTTCAGGCGCTCCTTTGCATCGGTCCCGACGAGGCCGCCGTCGAATTCGCCGCCGCCGAGGATGCCGTCTCGCCCGGCCAAGCCTGCGTCTTTTATGCGTCGGACCGGCCGCGCGCGCGGGTTTTGGGTGGCGGCTTCATAATTTCGGCCGAACCGGCTTGCCCGGTGGTCGCGGAAAATAATTACGCGCGGGTCGAGCCGTTGCCGCTTTGAGCGGGAAGCCGGCCGCATCCCCCGCGCGGGAAGCGGACGCACAAGAACAAGTGACCGGAGCGGGGTCCATGAAATGGAAATCGTACCGGCGAAACGTGGGGGTTAGCGCGCGTGCAAGAGGAAATCTTTGCCGGCCCTGTCGTGGACGCCGCGCCAGGGCAGGCAGGCGATCCGGCCATTCTCGACAATAAGCATGTCAAGAAATCCTATGCTCGCTGGGCGCCGGTTTACGATCTCGTCTTCGAACTCGTCCTGCGGCCGGGACGCAAAGCCGCGGCGGCGGCAGCCGACCGCTTTGGCGGGCATGTGCTCGATGTCGGCGTCGGCACCGGCCTCGAATTGCCGATGTTCGACCGGCGGACAAGATTGACCGGAATCGATCTTTCCGAGCCTATGCTGCGGCGCGCCCAAAGGCGAGTCAGCGCCAAGGCTTTAGGCAATGTTGAGGGGCTTGTCGTGATGGACGCGGCGCGCCTCGCTTTCCCAGACGCCCATTTCGATGCGGTGGTCGCGCCTTACGTTCTGACGGTCGTGCCCGATCCGCACGCGAGTCTCGATGAACTGGCCCGTGTCGTGAAGCCCGGCGGCGAGATCATCCTGGTTAATCATGTCGGCAGCGGCCAAGGCCCGATGGCCTGGATCGAATCCGCCCTCGCCAAGTGCAGCGCCGAACTCGGCTGGCAGCCGGAATTCGCCTGGTCGATTCTCGGCGATTGGATCGATTCCACGCCGTCCGTCCGTCTCGTGGAACGCCGCAAACTGCCGCCTTTCGGGCTATTTACCCTTGCGCGGATCGCGAGGCTTTGAGCAAAATTTGGCCGCGAAACAGGCTCGACGCCTTCCACGAGACGCGGTTGCGTCCGGTGAAGCTGTTCGATCTTGCCGGAACTTACTCTAAAAACCGATGACGACCCCCCTTGTTTTGCTGATCGTAAAAACATACATTGCACCGTGTCGTGTTTTTGCCGACGGCTTGGCCTCGCATTTTTGCGTCTGCTGACGACCTCCTCCTCAAAACATCGATGCAACGTCGGCGTCCGCATGGATGGACGCCTCTTTCCTCTACGACACTAAGGATAGCCTCTATGACTACGGGAACCGTGAAGTGGTTTAATCCAGACAAAGGATACGGCTTCATACAGCCAGACGACGGTGGCAAGGACGTGTTCGTCCACATCAGCGCCGTGGAACAATCAGGATTGCGCAATCTGCAGGAAGGCCAGAAAATCGCCTACGAAGTCATTGCCGACAAACGAACCGGCAAGTCCGCGGCGGGTAACC
>JALZAY010000110.1 GCA_030948025.1 Pseudomonadota bacterium | reverse complement strand
TCAACAAAATCAAACACTACCGCGCCGTAGCCACGCGCTACGACAAAACGCCCGATAACTTCCTCGCCGGCGTCAAACTCGCTTCACTTCGAATCTGGATGCGCTTTAATGAGTCGATGACCTAATGTACTGTTGCGCCGGATTAATTCCTCGCGCCGCATTTCCGGTGCGGCGGACGTGCGAGTGGCAACCAGAGCCAAAAATGTTTACATAACGCACACTGGAGGATCGTCATGTCGAATTCAATCGTCATCACCCTGCCGCACCGCCTCGGTGCCGAAGAGGCGAAAAGGCGGATTTCCGGGGGAATAGAGCTTCTGCGCCGGGATTATATCGATAAACTCGCTTACAGCGAGGTCAATTGGAACGGCGACACGGCGAATTTGCGGGTCGTGGCTTTTGGACAGACCGCGACGGCACAAATTTACGTCATGAACGATGCCGTCCGCATCGAAGTGCAGCTTCCCTGGATCCTTGCCGCCTTGACCCGCAAGATCCAAGGCGTTCTCAAGACCAACGCGGAGGAATCGCTGCGGATCGGGCATACCCCGCCAAAGACCTGAACGGGATGGCAAACGGCAAAAAGGTCCGCGCGAACTTTGCCGGGCACCCCCTTATTTTATAGCGATCATCACGTCGGACGCTTTAATGACCGCGTAGGCTTTTGTGCCTATTTTGAGACCGAGTTCCTCGACCGCTTCGTTGGTGATCGAAGAGATTACGGTTTCGCCGCCTTTGAGTTCGATTTCGACATGCGCGGTGGTCGCACCCTTGTGAACTTCCTTGATCTTGCCTTCGAGGAGATTGCGCGCGGATATTTTCATTTTATTTTTTCCTATTGATAGCGATGGCACGCAAGCAGGCCGGATTCTTAAAATGCTGGTTCTTGTTTTCCGGCTTGATTATTAGCATCCGGTGGTTGCCGTTGCGACAGCTAATTTGATTTGAGTTCCGCGATAGAGCGCGCGCGCCAATGCGACCGAGGCAACGACAGGCTGGTCGCGTTCCGGATATGGCCGCCGCGCAACGTCGCCGCGAAAACGGCCTCGGAAACCTCGAACTTGTTCGATTTCGAGGGCTCTGGTATCTTTTTGAAAGTGCCTCCGCGGCGTTGAAACCGCAGCCAAACCTTGAAATGACTGCAGGAGACAACGATGAACAGGAAAATGACTGCGCTAGCGTTGGTTCTTTTCGGCCTGACATTTGCGGCCATGGCGGCCGCCGAGACCGTCTCGCCGCCACCGGTAATCAGTGAAGCCGAGGCGCATTCCATTGGCGTCGACGCCAATCTTTATTTTTATCCGCTTGTGACCATGGAGCTGACCCGCGAGCAGCTCACCAATATCGAGCCCGGCAAGGAGCCGGGCCATGCCCCTATGAATAGTCTCGCGAATATCCCTGAGTTTCCCTCCGCCGATATGAAGGCCGTCGTGCGGCCCAATTTCGACACGCTCTATTCCATTGCGTGGCTCGACCTCACCAAGGAACCGGTGATCGTCTCTGTCCCGGATACAGGCGGGCGTTATTATCTTTTGGAAATGCTTGACATGTGGACGGACGCGTTCGCCGCGCCGGGCTGGCGCACGACAGGAACGCAGGCGGGGTGACTTTCTCGTGACTCCGCCCGGCTGGCGGCCCGATGTCCGCGAAAAATTCGTGGAAAAATTCAAGCTCCCGAAAGAGACCCAGCGTGTTGAGGCGCCGACGCCTTATGTGTGGATCATCGGACGCACCAAAACCGATGGCCCGCCGGATTATGACGCGGTCCACAAGATCCAGGCGGGCTTTAAGATCACGCCGCTTTCCCGTTGGGGGAAGACGCCTGAGCCCGTGAGCGTCAAGATCGACAAGGCCGTCGATATGAAGACCCCGCCGAAGCTGCAAGCCGATACGATGCCGGCCGGACGGTTCTTTGCTATCGCGGCCGAGCTTTTGAAACAGCAGCCGCCACATATCACCGATGAGCCGATTATCGCGCGAATGAAACGCATCGGCTTCGACGCCGGCGAAAGCTTCGATATCGACAAGCTTGACCCGTCCATCCGCAGCGCCCTTGCGACGGTGCCGGACGACGCGCAGAAGCTGATGCAATGGAAAACCCCTACCATCGCCAGGTCGTGAACGGCTGGTCGATGAACACCGATACGATGGGGGTCTATGGCAATTATTATCTCAAACGCGCCATAGTCACGCAGCTAGGCCTCGGTGCGAACGTGCCGGAGGATGCGATCTACCCGCTTAATCTCGGTGACGATACGGGCAAGCCGCTCGAAGGCGCGAACAATTACGTGCTTCACTTCGACAAAGGGAAGACTCCGCCCGTCGAAGCGTTCTGGTCGGTCACGCTCTATGATCTGGACGGTTTTCAGGTCGCAAATGGGCTCAACCGTTTCGCGGTCAGCAGCTGGATGCCGTTCAAGTATAACCCGGACGGTTCGCTCGATCTTTATTTCCAGAACGAGAGTCCCGGCGCGGACATAGAAGCCAATTGGCTTCCAGCCCCAAAGGGACCATTTAATCTGACGATGCGGCTCTATGCGCCAAAGCGCGATGCGCTGACGGGTGAATGGAACCCGCCTCCGGTCAAGAAGATCAACGCGAGTGCAAGCGAGGGGGCCGAGTAGGCGCGACGCTGGTACCATGGGCAGACGATACCTGCCCATGGTCTTAAAACAGGTGGCGGAATACAAAGAAAAGGAACCTGACAGACCAATCGCGCAAGGCAAGGTCAGCACCCATGCCAGCGCAATGCTGCGTAGGGTCGACATCTGTACGCCTGAGCCATTGGCGGCCATCGTGCCCGCGACACCGAGGAAAGCACATGCGTCGTCGAGACCGGCAGGCCAAAACTGTCGGCGGCGCCGATCGTCGCCATGGCGACAATTTCGGCGGCGGCGCCCTGGCCATAAGTCATATGCTGTTTGCCGATCTTTTCGCCGACGGTGACGACGATGCGTTTCCATCCGATCATGGTTCCAAGTCCGAGCGCGAGGGCGACCGACACCTTTACCCAGTCAGGGATGAATTTGGTCGCATCGTTGAGACTCTTTTTGTAGTCGCCAAGCACCGCGACTTCCTGCTTGGAAAGCTCGCTCGCCTTGTCCTTTTGCAAGAACCGGATAGCCTCGGAGGCGAGATACATGTCGTTACGGGTATTGCCCCTCTGCGCCGCCGGGATTTGTGCTATCGCACCATAGGATTGGACCTGGTTCGCGATGTCGCGGATCAGTACCGCGAGAGAGGGGTAGGTTCCTTCGTTGATCTGATGCGTGGTCACGTAATTGGTGACGGCCGGGCGCGGATCGCCGAGGACATTATAACCCGCCGCCTTGGTCTCGACGACCTTCGACGCCGCAAGTGACGTTTGAACGAAGGAGCCCACTTCGCTCTCGGGCAGCGCCCGGTTCAAGGCATAGGCAGTTGGCACCGTGCCAATCACGATGAGCATGATCAGCCCCATGCCCTTTTGCCCATCGTTCGAGCCATGCGCGAAGGATACGCCCGTGGAGGTGAAAACGAGTAGCCCGCGAATCCACAGCGGAGGGACGGACTTGCCCTTCGGCTCGGCGTATAGTCCGGGCTTACGGATCAAGAACTTCATGATGATGAAAAGGGCGGCGGCGCAGATGAAACCGACAAGCGGGTAGAGCAACAGCGCATAACCGATCTCGGTCGCCTTGCTCCAATCGACACCCGAGGTTCCGTCGCGTCCGCGCATGACCGCGTTGGCAATGCCGACCCCAATGATAGAGCCGATCAACGTATGCGAGCTCGACACCGGCAAACCGAGCCACCATGTGCCGAGATTCCAGATGATCGCGGCGATCAACATCGCGAAGACCATGGCGAACCCGGCCTCGGATCCAACCTGCATGATCAGTTCGACCGGCAGCAGCGAGACAATGCCGAAGGCGACAGCTCCGGTCGAGAACAATACGCCGAGAAAATTGAAGAAACCGGACCAAACCACCGCGACGGGAGGGGCGAGCGAATGGGTGTAGATGACGGTTGCGACCGCGTTGGCCGTATCGTGAAACCCGTTGACGAATTCGAAGCCAAGCGCGATGAGCAGCGCCACGCCGAGCAGGAGGAAAGGCAGGTAGCTGGTGATGGGCGTACCGGCCGCGATCAGATCCTTACGGATGCTGTAGGCCGTAAAAAAAGCCCGAGAGCCATGATAGCAAGGAAAATCAGGATCGTCTTGATCCCCATCGGGTGATCGAGCTTTGGCCGCGGACTTTCGGCCTGCGGGGACGCGATATCTGTCGAGGAAATAGCCGTCATCGGAACGCCTCCCTTGCGTGCCAGCGACGGTTAGGCGCGGTGGATGACAGGTGTGTGACAAAGCCGCACGCCGGCCGCCTCCGCAAATTGCGTGGAGATGGCATCGCGGCTCGCTCGAAAAGGCGAAAGGGACCGGCGCAGCGGGACCGCTTGAACCGCTCCTGTTTTCGTCGATCATGCCGCCCGAGGTTTTGGCTCTGCTAGGTGCGAGGCTGACAGTTTGTCCAGAATAGCAGTGCAACGCCGGTCATCGCTACGGCTATTCCGATGATTAGCCATCGAAATTGTCCAGTCATGAAGCTCCCGCCCAAGAGGTTAAGGCCTTGTGAGGCCCAAACCCCGCCAATCAAGACTAGAACACACCCTCCAATATTTCCGGCAATCTTTATTTTAGCACGCCTTTCGCAGCCTCACTTCTGCCCCGTCCCCGCTCTCGGAGATGAACGCGACGCCGGTCTTTTCGAGGGCAGCGCGGGCGAAGCGCTTTGTTAACCGTATAACACCCCAAGATTGTACAATTGATTTGGCTGGCAGGAGAGGAGGGACTCGAACCCCCAACCCCCGGTTTTGGAGACCGGTGCTCTAACCAATTGAGCTACACTCCTACGCGCGCGCATTTTTAGCGTGAACAACGGGCCAACGCAAGGGCGGAGCGCTCCTGGTCCGGGCAGGCAGGGCGCTATTCGCGTGCCGAAACATGCCGATCCTCGTAGCTCCGGCGGACGCCAAAGGAGACGGGGCGAAACCGGGTCCCTCCGGCCAGGACACGCCCCTCGCGGGGCGTTCAGTCGTAGCGCAAAGTTGCAAACATGCCCGCGTGCTGATGGTACAAAAGGTGGCAATGAAAAGCCCACCATCCCGGATTGTCGGCGTCGAAAGCCACGGTCACGGTCGCTTTCGGAGGCACCAACACCGTGTCGCGCACTGCGCCGGCAAAGCGGTGGCCGTCGATCGCGACAACTTGGAAGGAGTGGCCATGCAGGTGCATGGGATGCGGCATCATCGTTTGATTGATGATCACAAGCTCCACTCTTTCGCCCTCTGCGACCATGAGGGGCGGCACATCCTTGGTCCAAACCACATTATTGATGGACCATCGGTAGCCTTGCATCGATCCGGTCAAATTCACCACGTGCGCGCGGTCAGCCTTTCGCTCCACCAAAGGCGCGGCGGCTCTTAGCGAACGCTCAAGGCCGAGAGTGAGCGGTGGCGATGCCGCGTCTGCCATGCCGGAAACGCGGGTAATTTGTCCCTTCCCGGCAAGGAGCACGATGCCGGTCTGCCTGCGCTCGCCTTCCAGCACGGCAAGCACGGGATAGGCGGCGGCATTTTCGGGAATGGTGAGTTCGATGTCCAGCCGCTGCGCGACGGTGATGGGGAAAGTGCGGCCGCGAACCGGTTGGACAGGAGCCCCATCCACGGCGATGAGATCGCCTTCGAGCGGGCCGAGATCGAAGTGGTACGCGCTCATCGAAGAGGCGTTAACTATTCGCAACCGCACCTGGCCGCCGGGCTCGACCCTCACCACTTCCGGATCGGCGAGGGTGCGGCTATTGGCGAGAAAAGCATCGTACTGAACATCGTTCAAATCCGGCTCGCTTTTTATTGCCGGCATCGCCGCGCCGTGCATATCCATGCCATGCATATTCATGCTGGGCATGTCATGGGTTTGGCGCGACTGGAGCTGCGCAAGGATCTGATGCGGCGGGGTGAAGCTGAAGTCGGCGAGCATGACGACGACCTCCTGCTGGCTCGGGGTCTCGCTGCCATCCCTGATGATCAGCGGCGCCGACAACAAAAGCTGCTCCTGCATTCCATAATGCGAGTGCATCCAGTACGTGCCGCCGCGACGCAGAGGGAAATCGTAGCCGGCGCTGCTTCCCGGCGGAATTGCGGGTCCAGAAACGTCCTGGACGCCATCTTGCCGCCAGGGTGGAGCGAGGCCGTGCCAGTGGATCAGGCTCGGCTCTTCGATATGGTTTTCGACCCGAACGCGAAACGACTTGCCGACGTCGGTGGTGATTCCGAAGGTCCCGTCGGGCTGGCGGACGCAAAATACGGAAGCGGACTTGCCGTTCACCTCTATGTCACGGCGCTCAAGCCGCAGCACCGTTGGCGCGGCGTCGCCGGTCTGCGCGCGCACCCGCGATGCCGCGCCAACAGCCATACTTGCAGCAAGAAAGCCCCGGCGCGACAGCATGAAAATCTCCGATGTGGGATAGCCTAGAGCGTTGTCGTTACAAAACACTCGGCAAGTAAAAAAGTTGCCAACGAAATCGTGCCATCTATGAAAGCGCCGCTAGCCGAGGTGGTGGCTTGGGTCTGAACCTCGCCTATTGCGGGTTCTCCAGGCTGAAGGTTTCCGACGTCTCGTCATAGGCGAAGAGTTCGCCGTAGCGGCCCCAGTTCACCACGCTCTTTAAGGTCCGGTCGGCATAGTCCTCGGACATGTAATCCTCGAGTTCTTCCAAAAAGCGGACCGCGCGGGCGGTATGCGTTGGCCGCTCGTCGAGGACCAGTTTTATCCGCGCGGCAAGCGGCAAATAGGTCAGAAGATGATCGCCGAAGAGCTTTTTGCGCACATCGACATCCGCTCCGGCGAAGCGGTGTCCGGCCGGCGTCAATTTGATGTCGCCTTCCTCGATCTCGGCGAAGCGCAGCAATTGCAAGGTTTCGGCCACCGGAAAAAGTTCGTCGACTTCCATTTGCAGGCTATCGGCGAGTGCCGGGAGGTCGGCGCGGCCCAAATAGGGTTCGGCAGCGATTTCCTCGATCATGCCGGCGAGTGTATTGGTCGAAACGCGCGGCAAAGCCATCCCGAAGCCGAGCCCGGGGAACGCCCCCTCGCGGCCCGGCGCCACCAGCTCCGGCCGCTTGGTCATGAGCGCGTAGATCTTGTCCACCAATTGGCGGAATTCGGGATCGAGCCGGTTGCGCTGATGCTGCAGCCTGACCTGAATTTCGGCGGCGATCCGACCGGGATTGCTCGACAGCACGATGATGCGGTCGCACATCAGCACCGCCTCCTCGATATTGTGAGTGACCATGAGGATGCTCTTGATCGGCATGCGCCCCTCGACCCAGAGGTCGAGAAGGTCGGTGCGCAGGGTTTCCGCGGTGAGCACGTCGAGCGCGGAAAAAGGCTCGTCCATCATTAGAATATTGGGGTGGACGACAAGCGCCCTCGCAAAGCCGACGCGCTGGCGCATGCCGCCGGAAAGTTCCTTCGGGAAGGCGGACTCGAAACCGTCGAGCCCGATGAGATCGATCGCTTTCAACGCGCGCCGGCGGGCTTCGTCCCTGGCGACCTGTTTTGCCCTGAGACCGAGCTCGACATTAGCGAGCACGGTCAGCCAAGGAAACAGCGCAAAACTCTGAAACACCATGGCGACGCCATCGACCGGACCTCGCACCGGATGGCCAAGATAGCTCACCTCGCCGGCGAAAGGGAAAACGAGCCCGGAGGCGATGCGCAGGAGCGAGGATTTGCCGCAGCCGGAACGTCCAAGCAGCCCGACGATTTCGTCCTCTTTCAGGTTTAGCGAGACATCGTCGAGGACGGCCGGCCCAAGCTCACCCGATCCGGTCTGGTAGCGCTGAGAAATGTTTCTAACTTCAAGCAAAGACTTCTTGCTTGCAAAAGAAGTCCGCGCATTGTTGTCTTGCATGAAATCACCTCAATCGAGCCGCAAGCGCCTTTCGGCGAGGCCGTAAAGCGGGCGCCAAAGAAGGCGGTTGAACATTATGACGAAGATCGACATGACCGCGACGCCGAGCACGATTTTGGGATAATCGCCTTCCGCGGTCGCCTTGGCGATGTAGGCGCCGATCCCATGCGCCGACACCGTATCGTTGCCCCATTTCACATATTCCGCGACGATCGCCGCGTTCCAGGATCCGCCCGAGGCGGTGAGCGCCCCAGTCACGTAATAAGGGAAGATCGCCGGAACAATCACGTTCTTCCACCAATCCCAGCCGCGAATGCGAAAATTCGCTACCGCTTCCTTGAGATCGTTCGGAAACGCCGAGGCGCCGGCGATGACGTTGAAAAGAATGTACCATTGCGTGCCGAAGACAATCAGAAAGCTAAGCCAGATGTCGGGGTTTAGCGAAAACTTCAGAATTAGAACGACGGCGACGGGGAAAATAACATTCGCCGGAAACGCCGCCAGGAATTGCGCCAGGGGCTGCACTTTCTCGGCGAGCGCCGGCCGAAGGCCGATCCAGATTCCGGCCGGCACCCAGACCAAGGTCGCCAGCGCCATGAGCAGGACCACGCGCACCATGGTGAATATTGTATAGAGCACGCTTTGCCAAAAATCGCTCCAGCTGAGTTCCTGGCGCACATAGTCGACGATGAGCCACCCGGCCCAAACCGTGCAGAGACCGACGCAAGCCACCCACAAAATGTCGATCGCGCGGCTTAGCGCGGGGCTTCGTGGCGCCGAGGGGGAAGAGCGAACTGGGAGTTCCATACGAAGAAGCGCTATGGCATGCAGCAGTTGGGCCGGGGCGCGCATCGATGCGCGCATCCAATAGGTCCTTGCGAAGACATTCGCCACGAAAGACTTTTCCTGGATCTGACCGGCGGAAAGCTCGACTCGAAATCGCGCCGCGAAAGTGACCAGCGGCCGGAACAGCAATTGGTCATAGGCAAGGATCACGGCCAGCATGGCGACGACGGCCGCGAACACCGCATCGATCCGCTTTTCCTCGATGGCGAGGGCGAGATAGGAGCCGATGCCGGGCAACTTGACGGTGGTGTCGCCAACCGAAATCGCTTCCGATGCGACGACAAAAAACCAACCTCCCGACATCGACATCATCATGTTCCAGATCAGCCCGGGCATCGCGCAGGGCGTTTCCAGTTGCCAGAACCGCTGCCACCATGAAAGCCCGAAACTACGCGCAACCTCGATCAGGTCGCGCGGGACGCCGCGGAGCGACTGGTAAAAGGAAAAGGCCATGTTCCAGGCCTGCGAGGTGAAAATCGCGAAGATCGCCGCGCATTCGGCGCCCAAGATCGAGCCGGGAAAAAGGCCAAGAAAAAAGGTCACCGTGAACGACAGAAAGCCGAGGATCGGTACCGATTGCAGGACGTCGAGCAATGGAATGAGGACGAGCGCGGCGCGCCGGCTTTTGGCGGCAAGCGTCGCGTAGACGAAAGTGAAGACCAGCGAGGCGGCGATGGCGGCGAACATGCGCAACGTCGTGCGCAAGGCATAATAAGGCAAGAGCATATAGTCGAGCGAAACGACCGTCGATTCGGGCGCCGTCAGCGGCAGGGTCAACCCGTGCGAAACATGGGTGATCGCGATGAAGGCGGCCAGGATCAGGGCAAATGCAAAAAAATCGTATTGGTTGGGAAGCGCCTTTCGGCCGAGCGAGGTGAAGGCGACGAACCGGGAGAGCATGGCGGCCTTTCAGGAAGATCTTGCGGGCGAGTTTGGCGGTGGTGAACATGTGGAAAGGCGGACTCCGTGCCGGGGCCGGGCGGAAGCCGCCGCGGCTTTTTACGCTCGTCGAGACAGATGAAAAATAGATGACAGCAGCCTTCGCGGTCTTGTTCGGGAATTCCGGGGATTACGTCAAGTTAACCAAAACGAACGTATGTTTGCGGGACCGCCGTTTTTTTGACTTTTTAACGACATATTACGGATTATGGAATAATTTGAGCATGTCATCATATGGCTCTTACGTCGATGCGATATTTTCCTCGTTGCTTTTTCCCGCTCGGCTCATTTTTTGGGCTCGGCCTCGCGCTGCTCGCCGGCGGCTGCGCGGGCGGTGTCACCGGCGATGATCTCTTCCCGAGCCCGTCGAATTACGAAGTTAGCGGCATCGATGTCTCCAAATATCAGGGCGATATCGATTGGAATAGCGTGCGCGCCGCCGGCGTTCGCTTCGCCTGGATCAAGGCGACCGAGGGCGGCGACCGTTTCGATGAGAAATTCGCCCAAAATTGGGCCTCGGCGAAAGCTGCGGGCGTGCCGCGCGGGGCCTATCATTTCGCCTATTGGTGCAGACCCATGGAGGAACAAGCGGCCTGGTTTACGACGCATGTCCCGAACGATCCGGATGCCTTGCCGCCGGTGCTCGATGTCGAATGGAACGGGCAATCGAAGACCTGCGCAAAACGCCTGCCGCGCGATGTCGCCATAGCGCAGATGAAAATCATCCTTGCCGCGATGGAACGCGCCTACGGGAAAAAGCCGGTGATCTACACCGCGATCGATTTCCATCGCGACGTGATGCAAGGGGAATTTTCCGATTACCCGATCTGGGTCCGCAGCGTGAAATACTATCCGTCGGTCAAATATGGCGATCGCCGCTGGCATTTCTGGCAGCATACCGCCGAGGGCCATGTTGCCGGCATTCGCGGTTATGTCGATCGCAATGCCTTCAACGGTTCGATCAAGGATTGGCAGGCTTGGCTCGCCGACATCAAGCCGCCAGGCTCGCACGGCGCTTGAGCTCAAGGAGGACACGGCGAGCGCCGCTCGGCGAACACCCGCTCGCGCCGGAAGGAGGCCTTAACTGCTTTTGATGGGCAACTTGTTTTTACGGCTGAGATCCCGGAGATACAATCCAAATGCGGCCGCCAGAATGATGCCGGAAATGATGTAAACGGTGATCCATTGACGTGACGCCTCCCCCACGGTGATGACTAGGCGGCCGGACATGGCCATGTCCTTGGCGTCCCTGACCGTCACAAGGACCGCGTATTTGCCCGGCTTATCGAAATTGGCCGGAAGCGTGATGATTCCCCTCGGGTAGGTCTTCGGCTGCAGATAGGCCAGTGTAACTGGATCGAGATTTCCGCCCGCCGCTATTCCGGCTCCGGTGTCCCTCACGATGCGAACCTCCATCGTCATGTCCCGAAGTTCTTTCGAACCCGAGCTAAGCGTAATCAAGGCAGGTCCGGGAGACGGGATGTCCTTGCACGAATCCTCCGTTGCGCCGGATTGATAGACCGACACTTGCATCTCGTGCATGCCGGCCATCAGCATGCACCCCATGTCCATGTTCATATCCATGAAGCTGGAATTCTGGGCCTCCGCCCACGCTCCCGGCAGCACAATTCCCAAGATCAACGCTGCCGCCAACCGGCCAATCCCAATCATAGGTCTATTTCCTCCTCAATTATTGGTCCACCGCACGGCGCCGCGTTGTACTGAAAGGCGAGGGCCTTGCCAATCGCGCGATTTACAATTATTCGAACCGTGTAAGAACTTTCCCGGCGATCATGCGCGCGATCGGGATTGCCGATGTCGCGGCAGGGGAGGGCGCATTGCACACATGCAGCATCCTGGCGGTTTCCGCGAACAGAAAATCATGCACCAGGGTTCCGTCGCGCAACACTGCCTGGGCGCGTATGCCCGCCACCCCCGGTTCCAGATCCGCGAGCGACAGGCTCGGGCAATATTTGCGGCATTGGGCTAGGTAGCCTTGCTTCCACAACGAGTTTCGCATTTCCTCGACGCCCGCCGCGAGATGCGTTCCGACGACTTTCCAAAATCCCGGAAACGCCATGTAGTCGAGGACATCCCGGCGGCTGAAGGAGAATTTACCATAGCCCTCGCGGGCAAACCCAAGCACCGCGTTGGGACCGGCGATGATACTCCCATCGATCGTCCTAGTGAGATGAACCCCAACAAAGGGAAGCTTCGGATCTGGAATGGGATAAATCAGACGGTTGATCAATCCCGCCCGTGATTTTGGCAAGGTATAAAATTCGCCGCGAAACGGCACGATCCGATGATCGATCCTCAAGCCTGCCAGTTCAGCGAGACGGTCGGACTGCAATCCCGCGCAAACGATCAA
>JALZAY010000294.1 GCA_030948025.1 Pseudomonadota bacterium | reverse complement strand
GCCGGCGGAACAGACCAAGCAGGCGCCAACCATCGACCAGGCCTGCTTGGATCGTCTCAGCGCCGCCGGAATCGAATTTGAGCAGGTCACGCTTCCTCCGGCTGTCAACCCGGAATGTGCCATCGCGACGCCCGTGCGGCTCAAGGCCGTCAAATTGCCACCGCGGTGGAGAACGTCGATCCGCCTACCCGAAGAGCCGACGCTTTCCTGCCAGTTCGGTGAACGGTTCGGCCATTGGCTGCGCGATCTCGTCGCTCCGCTCATTGCCGGCGAGCTCGCGGTCGAACTCAAGTCGGTTCACACGGGACCGGGTTACGAATGCCGCAACCGCAACCACGCAGAGACCGGCAAGATCAGCGCGCACGCGTCCGGTCTGGCGGTGGACGTCGCGAGCTTCGAGTTCGCGAATGGCGAAACACTGCCCATCAAACCGAATGGGGATGAACATCTGCGTGCCACGGTCGATGCCATCCGCGTCGCCGCATGCGGGTGGTTCACAACGGTACTCGGCCCAGGATCCGATGTGGCGCATGCCGAGCACTTGCACGTCGACATCCTGCAACACGGGTCGAGCGACCGCTACCGCATTTGTCAGTGACCTGCCACGTCCGCTCATCCTATGCCCTAAAGGCAATGTGTGTTCGTGTTGTGGTGAGAGGACGCTACACATTGACGGTGAGGGCTTTTCAGCTTTCGCAGCGCCGGAACACCGATGACGCCGTTTCGCCGGGCGGAAACTGCCAGTCACGCTCGGTCAATTTTAGGCGGCGTAACTCCTTGATCATTAACGGATTTTAGCAGTGACTTTTGGGCGCTTCTGCACTCATCCCGTGATCGCGGAAACAGGCGCATGGCGTGCCGGCATTGGTCAGCCCAGCGCCATACAATGCCCCTGTTACCAATTCCAAGTGTAGAACATCCGCTATGCGGACGGATGCGTGGTTTCGATCGTCTGGATGACTTCGAACCCTTCGAATTCCGGGTGGCCGAGTGTGAGCGGCTTGCGCTCGCCCGCGTGTTGATGGGCGGCGCGGAATTGTTCAGACTTGGTCCATGCCGTAAAATCCTCTTGCGACGTCCATATTGTATGAGATGAATAGAGCACATGGTCCTCGCGCTCCGGACCCCGCAGCAAGTGAAATGCCCGGAAG
Organism: Pseudomonadota bacterium; assembly: GCA_030948025.1. Taxonomy (GTDB): domain Bacteria; phylum Pseudomonadota; class Alphaproteobacteria; order Rhizobiales; family Beijerinckiaceae; genus Methylocapsa. Next base: position 2,272 of record JALZAY010000294.1, on the reverse strand, counting down.
CCCTTGACCTCGTCGAGATGCGATTGACGTGCCACCCACAAATCCTCGACGGCTTTGCGTTCCTCCTTGATAACCTTGAAACGGTTCATGGCGATGAACATTTTGACGTCTCCGAGGCGTGGTTTTCCACCACCCGCTTTCAATTCTACCAATTTCTAATTGCGTTACCCGTAATTCTCGACAACGTCAGCTAGAATCTTTCGCCGAAACTCCAAGCGTTAGGATTTGCCCAATGGACGCCTGTCGGACAACGCCGCGTCGATTGCCTCAATAAACGTCCCGAGCTTCGGCGGTTTTGCTTCGATATCGACCCTTACGGCGAGCTTGCGGAGCGCGACGCTGCATACCGGGCCGATTGAAGCGACGAGCGTTCGGCCAAGACTTTGTTTAAGCACCTCCTCTTTGCCGTCGTATTGCGCGACGGTGAAAAGGTTGCTCGCCTGCGACGCGCTGGTGAACGCCACGAGATCGATCTCATCGCGACCAAGCGCGTCGATCAGCAGTAGCAACGGCGTCGTGTCCTCTGGCAAGCCCCAGCGATAGGTCACGATTTCGATTACGTCCGCGCCCTCGCTTTCAAGCGTGGCCTGTAAGTCGCGATTGGTCTCGCCGTAACGCTGTACCACGACGCGTTTGCCGCGTAACGGGGTCACATGCATTTCGGCAAGCACCTCGTGCGTCGTGAAAGGGTCGCTGGCAGCGCGATCGATGCGCACCTTGCGCGAGCGCAGTACCATGGCCGGCTTGGGGCCTCGTACGATCACCTGCGCTGAGTCCAATAGCCGCAACAGAAGATCGGTTAGCCCTAGCGAATCTGTTGCAGCGAACAGGGCACGTGTCCCGACGCCCGTTTGAAAAATGAAAATATCGGGCGGCGCACAATTCCAGTCACGGATCAACTCGTCGATGTGTGCAGCATCCACATCCGGAATTTCGGCCAGTGCAGGCGCTGAAAATGGCGTGCCTCCATACTTGCGGACCAGACTGGCAATGTGATCACGCATCCGGCTTTCAAGAATGGCGACGGTGTTGTCCTTCATCGACGCGCGGCCAAAAGTCTCCTGTCAAGTGTGTCATAATGCGAGCGCGCTCCAGGGGTGTCAATTTCCCCCGAACAATGGCCCGCTTTTCATCTTATGCCGATCGCAAGCTCTTGGCACCGGCATTGATCGCGCGCATCGAAACCCAATTTCTTTTGCCCGCAGAACTCACCGAGGTCCAAAGCGACTTCCACTATCAGAGCAAGGAGACACCGAACGGGCTAGGGGCGCGATCCAGTCAGCCCTAAAAGCCGGTTGAGAGCATTGCGCTCATCGAGACCAGCAATGTCGAACGAGTTAGTGTAAAACAGCCCCAAAGCGCGCCAGGTTCATGGTGCTTTCTGAGGTCGCCAAGCGCCGCGCGATGTTGTCCGGGTCGGTCAGCCAGCTCTCGCAACGCGCCGAAACATCGACGACGCCGTCTCGTCGTCGGAGAGCGGAGGCTAACGCTCGACGAGATCGACAATGTGTCCGCCGTCGCTAAGCACTCTCGAACATATAACTCCCACCGATTCTTATCGGGATCGATGGTCTCCTGATATCGCATCTCAAATACATCGCGCACTTTCCGACGAAGATGGATGTACTGTGTCAACGCCGAAGTAAAAGCCGGCCAGCGGGCCGGAGCAAAACCAGGCCAGTTTGCGGCTAGGCGTAGAGTTCGAAGTTGCCGCGTCCGCCTCGGCGGAGATGGCCGGGGTTTCGTAGCCGGGGCGGACGCGGCTTTCAGGAAGCTATGGTGATTTCGCCGGTTTCTGGATGGCAGCTGCAATGGCCTCGTCGGCGGGTCGAGGGTCGCGCCGCCGTCTTGCCTTCGATTGCTTGAGCCGGTAGCTCTCGCCGTTCAGCTCCAGCATATGGACATGATGCGTGAGGCGATCGAGCAGCGCGCCGGTCAGACGTTGATTGCCGAAGACGCTCGTCCATTCCTCGAATGGAAGATTCGACGTGACGATGGTCGAGCCACGTTCGTGACGCTGGCTGAAGATCTCAAAGAGCAATTCCGCGCCGGTCTGCGAGAGCGTCACATAGCCCAGTTCGTCGACGATGAGCAGTTTGACGGCGGCGAGCTGCGCCTGGAGTTTCAGGAGACGCCGCTCGTCGCGCGCCTCCATCAATTGATGAACGAGGCCGGCCGCCGTGAAGAAGGAGCCCGGGAAGCCGCGTTGGCAGGCCGCAAGGCCTAGCGCCAGACAGACATGCGTCTTTCCCGTGCCGGAATTACCCAGAGC
>JALZAY010000109.1 GCA_030948025.1 Pseudomonadota bacterium | reverse complement strand
CCGTCAGGACCATCGATGCCCTCTGGCAGGAGATCGGCCGCATCTGCGATCTCTTCGAGCCTGCAGAATGCCAAAACTACTTCACCGCCGCCGGATATGGATTCAGCTGAGCGTCCGGCGCTCTAGTTAAGTTGCAAGCGAATAGTCCCAAAGTGCTGACTGCGCCCAAATGTCCCAGCTCGGCTCAAAGCACTAAGGTCTCAAACAATCCTGCCGAAGGTTTCGTCGAACGCATAGCCCGCGCCGCGCACCGTGCGGATGGGATCCTTTTCCGATCCCTTCGACAACGCCTTCCGCAAACGGCCGACATGAACGTCGACAGTGCGCTCGTCGATCTCCGCCGAAAGTCCCCAAACGCTGTCGAGCAATTGCGCGCGCGAAAAGACCCGGCCGGGTTTCCCCATCAAATGGTCGAGCAAGCGGAACTCGGTCGGCCCCATGTGCACCTCGCGGCCTGCGCGGCGGACCCGCCAGTTTTGCCGGTCGAGATCGAGATCGCCCGCCGAAAGCAAGCCGCTCGCGTGATCCGGACGCGCCCGGCGCAGCAAAGCGTGAACGCGGGCCATGAGCTCGGGAACCGAAAACGGTTTGACAACGTAATCGTCGGCGCCGATGGCGAGCCCGCGCACCCGCTCGCTTTCCTCGCCGCGCGCGGTCAGCAAGATCACCGGCAAGCTTCTTGTCGTCTCCCGCGCGCGTATCCGGCGGCAGATTTCAAGCCCGGAGACGCCGGGCAGCATCCAATCGAGAATGACGAGGTCGGGGACCGTTTCGCTGAGCCTGATTTCGGCTTCGTCGCCGCGCTCGATCCGCTCCACGGTGAAGCCTTCTGCCTCGAGATTATAGGAAAGAAGCATGCTCAGGGCCGCTTCGTCCTCGACAACAAGAATGCGCGCCGCTAGCGTGGAGGATGCCGCCGCGCGCGCCGGGTTGAAACGGCTTTCATTCAGTTCCTGCGTTTCTTTTGCCATGCTCAACCCACCGTCGTTGGTGCCTCCGACAGCGTGGTCCGGCCCTTCGGCCGGTCCATCGGCAGGGTTTCACCGGTAACAACATAAACCACGGTCTCGGCGATATTCGTTGCATGGTCGCCGATCCTCTCTATGTTTTTTGAAACGAATAGGAGATGCGTGCAAAACGAGATGTTGCGAGGATCTTCCATCATGAAGGTGAGGAGGTCGCGGAAAACCGAGTCTTCGAGCGCATCGAGATCGGCGTCTTGGGTCCAGACCGCGCGCGCACGCTCGGCATCGCGCTGGGCATAGGCATCGAGCACGTCCTTTAAAAGCATCGCCGCCGATTCATGCATCGACGTAAGCCCGATGGTCGCGCGAGGTATGCGCATCCCCGAGTGGATCTTGATCGCGCGCTTGGCGATGTTCTTGGCAAGGTCCCCCACCCGCTCGAGATCGCCGGAAATGCGGATCGTAGCGATAATCTCGCGGAGATCCACCGCCATTGGCTGACGGCGCGCGATGGTCAGTACCGCCTGTTCCTCGATATCGCGCTGCAACAGGTCGAGGCGCGGGTCGCTATCGACGGTCGTCTGAGCGAGCTGGGTGTCGAAATCGACCAGCGCATCCATGGCATCGGACAGCATTTTCTCGGCGATACCGCCCATTTCCGCGATTTTCCGGCCCAGGATTTCGAGTTCCTTGTCGTACGCTTTAACGATGTGATCGGACATGAACCTGTTCCTCGTTGCCGCCGCGATTAGCCGAACCGCCCGGTAATATAATTTTGTGTCTGCTTCTTTTCCGGTGACGTAAAGATCTGCGCCGTGACGCCAAACTCGATGAGTTCGCCAAGATACATGAACGCGGTATGTTCCGAGACGCGCGCCGCCTGCTGCATGTTGTGAGTCACAATCGCGATGGTGTAGTTTTCCGTTAGTTCGTCGATCGTTTCCTCGATCTTCGCGGTCGAGATAGGGTCGAGCGCGGAGCAAGGTTCGTCAAGGAGAATAACTTCCGGCTGGAGGGCCACGGTGCGCGCGATGCAAAGGCGCTGCTGCTGACCGCCCGAAAGCGACAGGCCCGAAGCGTTTAATTTGTCCTTCACCTCGCCCCAAAGAGCGGCTTGCATCAACGCGGCCTCGACGCGATCGCGAAGTTCGGCCTTCGGGAGTTTTTGGTAGAGTTTGATGCCGAACGCGACATTGTCGTGGATCGACATCGGAAAAGGAGTTGGTTTTTGAAACACCATGCCGACACGGGCACGCAAAAGATTGAGGTCCTGCTCTGGCCGCAGGATATTCATGCCATCGAGAATCACTTCTCCCTCGGCCCTCTGATTGGGATAGAGATCGTACATCCGGTTCAGCACCCTCAGGAGCGTCGATTTTCCGCAGCCGGACGGCCCAATAAAGGCCGTCACCTTATGCGCGTAAAGGGGAACGCTGATGCTCTTCAAGGCGAGCGAATCGCCATAGTAAAATTTGAGGTCTCTAATCGATACCTTCGGCTTAAGATTTGACACCGTGGGCGCGCCTGCTGTCCAGGCTTCCTCCGCGACAGGGCCTTGGGTGAGGTTCTGGACGTCTTTTATGCCACTCATTTCCCGGGCCTCCCCATTTGGAGCACGCGCGCGGCAATGGAAAGCGCAAGAACGGCCAAGGTTATGAGGAGGGCTCCGGTCCAAGCAAGCTGCTGCCATTCCTTGTAGGGACTGAGCGCGAATTGGAAGATGACGGCCGGCAGGCTCGACATGGGCGCGTTCAAATTCGTGCTGAAGAACTGATTGTTCAGCGCGGTAAAGAGCAGGGGCGCGGTTTCGCCGCTGATCCGGGCGATGGCGAGAAGAACCCCGGTGATGAGACCAGCGCGGGCGGCGCGATAGGCGACCTTGCCGATGACAATGGCTCGCGGCAGACCGAGCGCGCTCGCCGCTTCGCGCAAGGAATCTGGCACCAGAAGCAGCATGTCCTCGGTCGTGCGCACGACGACCGGAACGACGATGACGGCAAGCGATACGGCCCCGGCGAGGGCGGAGAAATGGCCCATTTTCACGACCATGACCTCGTAAACAAAAAGACCGATCACGATCGACGGCGCGCTCAGCAAAATATCGTTGACGAACCGCACGACAATCGTGAGCTTGGAATGACGGCCGTATTCGGCCATGTAAGTGCCCGCCAGCATGCCTAGCGGGGTGCCGAGGGCAACGCCGAGAAAGGTCATGATCAGGCTGCCGGTGATCGCGTTCAAAAGGCCGCCTTCGGAACCCGGCGGCGGCGTCATTTGGGTGAAGACAGCAGGCGAAATACCGCGAAAACCTTCGAACAAAAGCGTGCCGAGGATGATCGCCAGCCAACCGAGGCCAAACGCCACGGAAGCGTAGCAAAGACCGATGTAGAACTTGCCGCGGCGGCGGCGCGTGTCATAGACCGCCATGCCCTAGTGCCCCTCCCGCCGATGCAGCCGCAACAACATGTATTGCGCCATCGCGATAATAATAAAGGTGATGACGAAAAGGATCAGGCCGAGTTCGATTAGCGCCGAGGTGTAGAGGTCGCCGACCGCCTCGGTGAATTCATTGGCGATCGTTGCCGAGATCGTGGTGCCCGGCGCCAGCAGCGAAGGCGCGATCCTATGCGCGTTGCCGATCACGAAAGTCACCGCCATGGTCTCGCCAAGCGCCCGGCCGAGGCCCAGCATGACGCCGCCGATAATACCCACGCGCGTGTAGGGGATCACGATGGAACGAACAACTTCCCAGGTCGTGCAGCCCACGGCATAGGCTGCTTCCTTCAGGACGGCGGGAACGGTTTCGAAGACATCGCGGGAGATCGAACTTACGATAGGAAGCACCATGATCGCGAGGATAACACCAGCGGTCAGCACTCCAATGCCATAGGGCGGCCCCGCAAACAGCCCCGAGAGAACCGGCACATTGGCGAAAACGGAGATGAGACCCGGCTGGACGTGCTCCTGCAGGAAAGGCGCAAGCACGAAAAGGCCCCAGATTCCGTAAATGATCGAGGGAATCCCGGCCAGAAGCTCGATCGCGATTCCGATCGGCCGGCGCAGCGCATAGGGGCAAAGTTCGGTCAGAAAAATCGCGATTCCGAGCCCGGCCGGCACCGCTATCACCATGGCGATGAGGGAGGTAACGATCGTGCCATAGACCGCCGCCATCGCGCCAAACTTCTCGGTGACGGGATTCCACGCTTCCGTCGTAAGAAAGTTTAGGCCGAACGCCCTGATGGCCGGAACGGAACCCACGATCAACGCGGCGATCACACCGCCAAGGAGGATCAGAACGGTCCAAGCCGCGGCTAACGTCAGAAGGTGAAACGCATTGTCGCGAAGCTTGAAACCAACGAGAGCCTTGGCCAGCCGGGCCTCGGCCGATCCCGGTCCGGCGTTGTCAATCGCCAAATGGTTGGCCACCGCGTTTTCCCTGTAGCTTTGCGTAGTGGATCAGCCATACCCGGCAGCCGGGCCCGGCACAACCAGTGGTCCGGGATGGCGGGGAAGGAAGGGCGCCAAAGCCCCTCCTCTCCAACCAAGATTCAGTTCAAAAGTGGCTTGCCATCCGCGCCCTTGATTTCGGCGGCCCAGGTTTTCTTGATCAAAGCGACGACCGCCGCGGGCAGCGGCACATAATCGAGTTCCTCGGCCTGCTTGCCGCCCTTCTCATACGCCCAGCTGAAAAATTTCAAGGCTTCGGACGCGGCGGCGGGGTCTTCCGGCGTTGCGTGCATCAGAATGAACGTGGCGCCCGCGATCGGCCACGACTTGGCGCCGGGCTGGTCGGTCAGAATCTGATAAAAGCCCGGCGCATTGGCCCAATCGGCGTTGGCCGCCGCCGCTTGAAATCCTTGCGCGTTCGGAGCCACGCGTTTGCCCTCCTTGTTGATCACGTCGACAAAGGTCATCTTGTTCTGTTTGGCATAGGCATATTCGACGTAGCCGATCGCGCCTTTCGTCTGAAGGACGTTATTGGCGACGCCTTCGTTGCCCTTGGCGCCGATGCCAGCCGGCCATTCGACGGCCGTATTGGCGCCGACCTTAGACTTCCAATCGGGGCTCACCTTGGAAAGATAATCGGTCCAGATAAATGTCGTCCCGGACCCATCGGAACGGTGAACGACCACGACCGCCTGCGACGGCAATTTGGCTTTCGGGTTCAATTTCGTGATGGCGGGATCATCCCAGCTCTTGATTTCGCCGAGGAAAATCTTGGCGAGCGCCGGGCCGTCGAGGACCAATTCGCCGGGCTTGATTCCTTCGAGATTGACGACCGGCACGTCGCCGCCCGTCACTGTCGGAAACTGGACCAGACCCGCCTCCTTAAGGTCTTCGGGCTTGAGCGGCATGTCGGATGCGCCGAAGGTAACGGTTTTGGCCTTGATCTGCTTGATGCCGCCGCCGGAGCCGATCGATTGGTAATTCAACCCGTTGCCGGTTTCCTTTTTGTACGTATCCGCCCATTTCGCATAGATTGGATAGGGAAAGGTGGCCCCGGCGCCCGAGATATCGACGGCACCGGCCGGAAGGCCGGCCGCCAAGCTTATGGCCATGGCGGCAAGGGACGTTCGCAAGAACGTAAAGATCATTTTGTTGCCTTTCTTTGCCTTGCACGTGTATCGGCAGCTAGTCAGATGGGGCGGCCGAACGGCGGTTTGAAAGCGCATCGGTTCGATGCGGGGTCAGAAGCAAGGGGCCAGGGTTGCCCCTGCTTCCGCGCGCAAACTAAAGGGCGCCCGTGAGGCCAATATGAAATCTGTTTGACATCTTGATGACAGGGTGGGATTCCGGCTCAGCTTCCGTGCAAGGGAAGAACCACGCTGAAGGTCGCCCCCTCGCCCAGCTTCGATTCGATACCGAGCCGGCCGCAATGGCGCGCGACGATATGTTTCACGATGGCGAGACCAAGCCCCGTGCCGCCCTTGGCCCGGCTCTGGCCGGCATCGACCCGGTAAAAACGTTCGGTCAACCGCGGTAGATGCTCCGGCGCGATCCCAGGGCCATGGTCGCGGACGATCAAAACACATTGGTGCGTCTCGGCCGCAAGGGTAATCTCGACCTGCCGGTTGACGCTCCGCGGGTCCGAGGCACCATATTTAATGGCGTTTTCGACGAGGTTTTCGGCCAACCGCAAGAGTTCGTCGCGGTCGCCCGCCACGAGCGCCTTGGCCGGAACGTCGAGTTTCAGGACGACATTGTTGTCGGTCGCCATGGGGGCCAGCGTATCGGCGATATGGCGGAGGATCGCTACAATATCCACCGGCGCCCGCGGCCGCAGATGCAAATTCTGTTCGATCCGCGACAACGATAAAAGATCGTCGACGAGCCGCGCCATCCTTTGCGCCTGTTCACGCATGATCGAAAGGAACCGGGCCCTCGCTTCCTTGTCCTCGCGCGCGGGCCCCTGGAGCGTCTCGACAAATCCGAGCAGGGAGGCGAGCGGCGTCCGCAATTCGTGGCTGGCATTGGCGACGAAGTCGACGCGCATGCGTTCGACTCGGCGCGCCTCGCTCAAATCACGCAATGTCAAGATCATCGCGGGCTCGAATTGCGGCCCCTCCATCGGAGCGGCATTCAGTTCGAAAAATCTTTCGACGGGCACGCGTTCGAGCCACGTCACCCTTTCCGGAGCGCCAGAGTCACGGACCCGCTTGACCGCGTCAAGGACATCCGGCGCCCGCAGACTGCGTGCCAACAGATCGTCCGGCCGCAATGCCGGAAACAAGTTCCGCGCGGGCGCGTTGACCGCGACCACGCGATCCGCCGCGCCAATGACGATTACCGCCTCCGGCAAGGCGTCGATGAGACGGCCCATGATCAAGCGGTCGCGCGCCTGCCGGTCCATTTCCATGAAGCCCTCGTGAAATCCAGCGCTTCGGGCAGGCGCAACTCCACACCTCGCCATTCCACGCACTGTTCAGCTTGCTCCTCGCGCTTCGGGGTCTGTAGCGTTTTCCTCTGCGCATCCAATTGCGCCAAGCGTTCCTCGATCGGTCGTATCGCTATGCTGGCCTCCTCCTTTGTTGGTCAAATCGGCCATTCTGATTTCGGCAACCGATCAGGTGCTGTTCTTCAGAAGTGCGCTCATGCGGATTCGTCGGCACGCACTATTCGTATTCAAAATCGGCACGGGGCGCATTCGGTAACTCGCGGTCCAGCGATTCGCGGTATCGTACGCACCCGCGCAAGAATCTGGGCCACGGCGGGACGGCGACATCAGGTGAGATCGGTTCCGGCAGTAGTCCCCAGAGCTGAGGATGATGCCAGCATAGATCATGTCCGGTGCTGTCCCGGTGCGCGCGGATACCGGTGCGTAAACGTTTCACTTCGGCAATGAGCTCGTCGCGACTCAACTGCTCAAGATCGATATCCATGCCGTGCCTTCCTCTGTCCGTTACGTCGGCACCCTAGCGAGCCCGGGGGCCGCCCAGGTTACCGTGCAACCAAATGGATTTGGCTCGGATAGAATCGTGCTGCGTTTCGGTCAAGACCGCGAGAGTATTCCATGGTCTAGTTGGATCGTCCATGCCCGGTAGGACCGGAACGTCATCGGCGAGCCCAGAGCCGGATCATCATTTCAGGCGCCACGTGTCCCGGTACCAACGGCGAAGAACCTCCAAGATGGTTTCTTCCTCGCTAGCGCGCATCGCCTCTCGCAAGCTGTTCCAGCGGTGAAAACCCTCGTGGGCACCGAGGAAAGCAAGGGCGAACAGGAAAGGCACGAGGTAATAGATGACCCGGAACAGCACTAGCGAAGCGAGCAGCGCGTCTTCCGAGGCAACCGGAACCGCTTTCAGCATCGTCGCTTCGAAAACACCAATCCCGCCTGGCGCATTGCTCGCAACCCCCAGAATGCAGGCGAAAACATAGATCGCGCCGAAGGCTAAAAAATCCAGTTCGGCATGGCTCGGAAGCAAAACATAAAGAACACCCGCTGCCGCGCATTGATCGATGACGCCGAGGGCGATTTGGCCGAGTGACAAGCCAAGTCCCGGCAATTCCAACCGGAAGCCCTTAACGCAAACATCGCGGCGGCGAATCGTCACCCAGACCAAATAGGCGAGGACCGCGCCCAGTATGACAAGCCCTATCAGCGTGTTGATCAAAGGATAGAAATGATTGATCTTGCTGATCGCGCTGGCGTGAAACGCTAGCCCCGCGCCAAGCACGAAAACCATGCCGAACCAGAAAGTCACGCCGGCGATCACAGTGAGGCTCGCGACCTTGCTCGCCGGCAAGCCCGCTTGCGAATAGATCCAGTAACGAACCGTGCCCGCGGTAATCAAAGGGAAGCCGAGCGTGAAGGAAATTGCATAGCTCGTGAACGAGGCAAGCGCCGTCGTCTTATAGCGAACGCGGGCGTTAAGCTGGCGCAGCGCGAGCCCGTCATAGCCGGTCAGAGCAAGGAACGACACGACGGTCAAAAGCGCCGCCGCGGTGATCTGCTCGGCGCTGGTTGCCGCGATTGCCTCGCGCAAAGCGCTCAGACTAACCGCCGAAACCGCGCGGCCAAGGACGTAGAACGAAAAAGCCGCGATTGCGAGGCTCAAAGCGATGGCGAGCATTTGCCAGATCGAGCTTCGGCGCGCCCGCGCGGCATGGTCCTCGTCGATTTGCGCGCCATCCTGCGCGGGGGTCCGCGCGACCGGCTTGGCGTTGCCCGCAAATCCATTCAAGCCGGTCGCGGACTCTTGCTCCATATCATGACGCACATATCTTTGATCCAATGCCTCATCCTTGCGTTTTTTCGCGCCCCGAGGGCCGTAGTTTGCTTAACGTGCCGCGGCTCGTTTAGATCCGGAACGGTTTATGCGGTGGGATCGTGACGGGAGCAAGACCCCGCGCGAAGACCTTGCCCGGATTATTCGCAGCGGGTTGGTAGGTCCAGCGTAAGCTCTTGATATGATAGAGGTTTTCTTGCGGCTCATAGCCGCGTCAAATTTGCGGGAGCCGCGCGCGCTGAATGAACCTGTGCTGCTCTTGCCGATCCGTCGCTCTTGGCCGGCAAGTCCTTGACTACCATCGGCGTGGGACCGTTGGCGCCGGATAGCTGCCTCCAAACATGGCATGCAAGAATCCGGCAGGGCGGTCCTCGCGCGCCACAAACCCCAGGGAGCCTTGCCTTGGCCGCCGTGGCGCTCTACAAGACTTTTAGCGCGCCATCACGCTGCTTGGGACACCATGTTTGCGCCGGAGGCGCGGACTGTGTGGCGAAGCTCTTTGAAAGACTAAAGTCATGAGCTTGTCCGGCTCCAATGACCGGCCTGTGCTGGAGGGCGGAAATCCGATTTTGTCGAGTGCTGCCGGCCCGCGCAGCGCCGCCGCGCGTCAACGCCTCGCCGAAGCGTTGCGGGCGAACCTTGGCCGCCGGAAGACGCAAAAGCGGGAGCGAAGGCGACAGACGGGGGACGCGGCCGAAAGCAAAACGGCGCAAGGCGAAGGCGCGCAAAACGGGGCCAGCACGAAACAAGACTAATTCGGACTTTTTTGAAAACGGGGTGGTCCTTGGATCGGATTCGGATCGTCGGCGGCCAGACGTTGAATGGCGTCATAAGGATTTCCGGCGCCAAGAACGCGGCGCTTCCATTGATGATCGCCTCGCTGCTCACGAGCGAAACGCTGACCCTTGAAAATATCCCGAATCTCGCCGACGTTCGCATGCTCTTGCGCATTCTCGGTCATCATGGCGTCGATCATTCGGTCGACGGAAGGCGGCCGGGCGCCCCCGCGCACGCGAGCCGGGCGATCCACCTTAGCGCGCGTCAGATCGTCGATACGATGGCGCCCTACGAGTTCGTCTCCAAAATGCGGGCGAGTTTCTGGGTCATCGCGCCGCTTCTCGCACGGATGGGCGAGGCCAAGGTTTCCCTGCCCGGCGGCTGCGCCATTGGCACTCGGCCGGTCGATCTTCTCATTATGGTTCTCGAAAAGCTCGGAGCGCATGTCGAGATCGAGGCGGGTTATGTCCATGCCAAGGCGCGCAAGGGACTAACCGGCGCCGAGATCCATTTTCCCAAGGCGACCGTCGGCGGCACCCATACCGCGCTCATGGCCGCTTCGCTCGCCAACGGCGATACGCTTCTGGTCAATGCGGCGCGCGAGCCGGAGACCGTCGATCTCGCCGATTGCCTCAACAAAATGGGCGCGAGGATCAAGGGGGCCGGGCAATCCGTGGTCGAGATCGAGGGCGTCGGCAGCCTCTCGGGGGCACGCCACGCCGTGTTGCCGGACCGCATCGAAGCCGGGACCTATGCGATGGCCGTCGCCATGGCCGGCGGCGACGTGATGCTGGAAGGCGCGAGCCCAATTCATTTAGAGAGCGCGATCGAAGCAATAGAACGCTCCGGTGTGGAAATTTCGCCGACCAACGAAGGGCTCCGCGTGTGGCGCAACGGCGCCGGCATCGCGCCGGTCGACATCGCCACCGCGCCGTTCCCCGGCTTTCCAACGGATTTGCAGGCCCAATTCATGGCCTTGATGACCAAGGCCAAGGGCTCGTCGAGGATCACCGAAACTATTTTTGAAAACCGGTTCATGCATGTTCAGGAATTGGTCAGGCTCGGCGCCCATATAAAGCTCGACGGCGATGCCGCCGTGGTCGAAGGGGTGGAAGAACTTCAAGGCGCGCCGGTGATGGCGACGGATCTTCGCGCGTCGATGTCGCTCGTCATCGCGGCGCTCGCGGCCGAAGGCGAAACAATGGTCAATCGCGTTTATCATCTCGACCGCGGGTTCGAACATATCGAGGAAAAGCTCGGCGCCTGTGGCGCGATGATCGAGCGGCTGTCCAGCCACGGCTAGCCGGCATCCAAGCGCGTACGACGAGGGCGCCGGAGAAACTTATCCGGCGCGCCGCAATCTTTGGCGGGCCTCGTCTTGCTTTCGGTCCAGCCAGATTTTCGTGGCGAGCTCGGCGGAATTGTGAACATCGAGGCTCTGATAGAGCTTTTTGGCCACATCCACGACCGAGGAGAGTTGGATGCCGAGTTCGTCCGCGATCACGGGCTTCGTCTTGCCAAACGCGAGTTGAATGCCGACTTTTGTCTGCGCCGGTGTGGCGCCGCTTTCCCGCAATACGCGCGCCGCATGGGCAATGGGGTGTTCGTGGAGTTCCATTGTCACCGCTATGAGACAGCTCTTCGGATCCCTGGCGGCGTCTTCCGGAGGCGCATCCGAAGGCACGAGCCATTTGGCTTCGAGCGTGAGAACGCCATAAGCGGTCGAAATCCGCATGCGCGGCGGCGCGTTGGAGGTGCCGTTCGCGGCGCCGGTGATCTGCCGGATGAGCTTCAGAACCGGCGCGGGCAGGTTCTCGCGGGCGGGCACGAAGCGCGTGTTATTGAGCGGCTCTCCGGTAATAACGTGGAGCAGCGGTTCGATGCCGGGTGTTTGAAAGACGCGCTTCGCATCCGCCGTCAAGATCATCTGACCGCTTCCTACCGGTGACCCTGCCGTGCTTAGTGGAGCCTCCTCGTCCTGGCACGCATTACCGGAATTAGACCGCCAGAATGCGTGCGCGAGCCAGGGCCGCAGCCGGTCGAGGCGCTGCACGTCGTCCACCGTAAAGGGGCGAGCGCTGCGCTGACGTGTGAGCTGTACCCCAGCGATACTCCGGCCCCCGTCACCGATCATCGCGTCTAACATCCAGCAGGAATCGAGCGGAGCCTCTACCTCCCGGTAATAGCCACTTTCCAGGTAAGCGCCCCCCTGCCGGTGCAAAGTCCAACCGATGCCCACGGCCCGGAACAACGGGGTCCATACACATGCCAGGGCCGTTGGATCATCGATGAACCGCCAAAAGCGCTCGCGGAAGATCTCTCCGGTTGCCGGGTTTTCGGCGTAGCCGCTGGTCATCGTCGCGTCGGGCGCAAGAAGAGAGACGCGCGTCCAATCGTGCGAAATGATCTCATGCAGCACGGGCGTGACGGCGATCATCGCGCTCTCGGGCTTGAGCCCGAGGCAGCACAGGGTCTTGAGATGTTCGACCGCCCCCATTCCCGCCTCCCCGAGGCTCATCGCAAATTTTTTATCAATACCAGCACCGTTGCCGTGTGAACAGGGGGCGCGGGGAAACGGAGGTTATGGTTGAAGTCTTCTCAGTTAGCAACAAGTGAATGGAGAGTGAAATGAACGTGAAAGGTGATTCAGATATACCTGAAGTTCCTGCCGTATTTGCTG
>JALZAY010000293.1 GCA_030948025.1 Pseudomonadota bacterium | reverse complement strand
TCAACAAAATCAAACACTACCGCGCCGTAGCCACGCGCTACGACAAAACGCCCGATAACTTCCTCGCCGGCGTCAAACTCGCTTCACTTCGAATCTGGATGCGCTTTAATGAGTCGATGACCTAATGCCGCGCAGTTCCTTCTTCGAAAGCTTACCGACATGCCGCCAACCGACAAATCGCCACGCAAACGCACGCCGCACTTCATTGAGGCGTGGCGGCACCATGCAGGCCTGACCCAGGTGCAGTTGGCGGAAAAAATGAAGGTGGAGCAGTCTATGGTAAGCAAGCTAGAACGTGGCTTGTCGCCCTATGACCAGGATATGCTCGAGGAACTGGCCGCAGTTTTTGACTGCTCGCCCGCGGATCTGATTTCGCAGCAGCCGGGGGCGCCCCCTTCGGCACCTCGCGGACCTGACGGCGAGAAGGAAAAGGTTGTTGGAACAAAAGATGGCACAGAGTTTCCCGGCGATTACTCCTCAGCCAAGGCGCTGGAGCGGATTGCAGCGGCGCTTGAGAGGCTCGCCGGCGCGCAACCTCCGCCCTGCGACTTCAACGCCGCCGAGGCGTTCGTCTTCGCGGCAGGGACCGCGACGCTTGTCCCTGTCCCGCGCGTCAATCGTGTCGATATCGGGCTGTTGCACGGCATCGACCAGGCCCGGGACACGCTTCTCGCCAATACGGAGCGCTTCGCCCAAAACTTCGCGGCCAACAACGCGCTTCTTTGGGGCGCCCGCGGCATGGGCAAATCCGCGCTCATCAAGGCCGTGCATGCAACAATCAATGCGCGTCTCGCCGCTTCTCGCGGCATCAAGCCGCTCAAACTTGTCGAGATTCATCGCGAGGACATCGAGGGGCTGCCTCGTCTCATGGCGCTCTTGCGCGGAAAACCCTGGCGCTTTCTTGTTTTTTGCGACGATCTTTCATTCGATGCGGCGGATACGAGCTATAAGTCGTTGAAGGCCGCCCTCGAAGGCGGGATCGAGGGACGCCCGGAAAATGTTTTATTTTATGCAACGTCGAACCGCCGTCATATCCTTCCCCGCGAAATGATCGAAAACGAACGCGGAACCGCGATCAATCCGGACGACGCGGTGCAGGAAAAGATCTCGCTTTCGGACCGCTTCGGGCTTTGGCTCGGCTTTCATTCCTGTTCGCAAGACGATTATCTCGCGATGGTTTTCGGCTATGCGGAGCATTTCGGTCTTGCTCGCGAGCGCGAAAGAATCGCGCGCGAGGCGCTCGAATGGGCCCTCACGCGGGGATCGCGTTCCGGCCGAACGGCCTGGCAATATATCCAGGATCTCGCCGGACGATTGGACAAGGCGGCGGAGCCACACTTCGTCTCCGCTCCGCCTGATCGTTGCAATGACCCGTATACGACCTAGGAGCGGCCGCTGGACTCGTCATGGCGGCTAGTCTCGAACAGAAACCACACGCGCCGTTCGGCCTCGTCAATCCAGTTTTCGAGCAGGCTCGCACTGGCCACATCCCCGTGCTCCCCACACAGCGAGTGCGCCTCGCGCATATTCGCCGCCAGCTGCTTGTTGTCGTCGCGCAGCTCGGCCAACATGTCCAGAGCAGTAACGTAGTCGGCATCGTTGTCCAGGACGCGCTGCAAGCGGCTGATCTCGCCAATTGAGCGCAGCGTCCTGCCCCCGATTTTCCGCACGCGTTCGGCAATCGCGTCAGTTACTGCAAATAGCTGCTCTCCCTGTTCGTCCAGCAGAAGGTGATAGTCGCGGAAATGCGGACCCGACATGTGCCAATGGAAGTTCTTTGTCTTGATGTACAGCGCGAATACATCGGCGAGCAGAGTGGTGAGACCCCTAGAAATATCCCTCGTAGCGTTCGACGTGAGATTTGTTGGCGTGCTGAGCGACGCCGTCCTCCGTGATTTAGCATCGTTGGAATCCATCGCTTGCATCTCCTTCGGGTTCGCTCACTGACAACTTGCGCGCTGGCGACCGTTGCTCGCACTTGAACTCCCTTACGCCAACGCTTTCGGCTAGGGGTGATACACCTTGAGGGCCATAACGCCAAGCGCAACGAATGTCGCCACCCCGACGAAAAGTTGTGTCGCGAGGACGGTTCTGCTGTGGACAGAACAGATTTGCTGACCTTTATAATTGATCTGAAATCGTACCGCATTCGAGCACAAGGCGCTCGGATGCAAGTCAGGCCCGGCGCCCGCTCCCCTCGGACGGCCTAGTAATAAATTCAGGACCTCGCCGGCGATTGGGCGAGGCGGTGGAGTGGCCCGGTCCGTTCAATTTCACGGATCGTGCTCCGGTGGACGCCTAGGCATTTAGGAATGCGCCGCAAGGCGGCCCATGCGTCCGTTGCGGTGGTCGTCCATCGCTTGGTCGATCTCGGCCCGCGTGTTCATCACAAAGGGCCCCTGGCCAACGATCGATTCCTCGATCGGCTGCCCATTGAGGAACAAAAGCGTTGTCTTCCAGCGCCTCGATCGCAAACGTTTCATCCTCGCGGTCGAGAACGGCCATTTCCGCGGCGCCAACGATTTCGCCAGACCCCAACCGGACCCCGCCATTCAACACGAACAGCGCGCTCGTCCAGCCGGCCGGAATACGAAATTCCACGCTTTTGCCGCCTGTCAGGCGCACGTCCCAAACGTTCATCGGACTAAAAGTATGCGCTGGGCCCTTTGTTCCTTGGTAGTTGCCCGCGATCACGCGCACTATGCCGGCGCCGGACGGCAGGTCGACCCGCGGTATTTGGGCATTGGTGATGTTTTGATAGCCAGGCGGGGCTTTCTTGTCTTTCGCGGACAGATTGACCCATAACTGGATCATCTCGAACGGCCCGCCGCGCTTGGCATATTCGGAACCGTGAAACTCCTCATGCACGAGCCCCGAGGCCGCCGTCATCCATTGGACGTCGCCGGGACGGACGATGCCGCCTCCGCCCGAGGAGTCGCGATGCTCGACCTCGCCGCTATAGACGATCGTGACCGTCTCGAACCCGCGGTGCGGGTGGGCGCCGACCCCGCGCCTTTGTTCCGAGGGAGGAAAATGCTCCGGCCCAGCGTAATCCAGCAGCAGAAATGGTGATATTTCCTTGCCGAGGTCATTGTAGGAAAAAATGCTGCGCACGGGAAACCCGTCGCCGACCCAATGGCGTTGGTTGTTGCGCCGGATGAAGGAAAGTTTTTTCATCGTTCGATCTCCTTGGTCAACATCCGCGCGGCACGCGCCGGGGATTTGCAAGATGGCGGCTTCGCTTGCCAGAGATCGACATACGCGGTCGATTTTTCAAGAGCGCGCGCTCATGCCACCGCGCCGATACCGCACGGGCGATCCACATGCGCCAAGGCCGCGTGCAAAACTCTCGTATCGGCGCCCGGTTTCGCCGCCTCCACCGCGAGATGGCGCCGCCACCTGCGGGCACCTGGGAAGCCATTGAAAAGCCCCA
>JALZAY010000108.1 GCA_030948025.1 Pseudomonadota bacterium | reverse complement strand
GACCGCGACATCGCCGGGCTGCGCTGGACGGGGAGGCGGAAGGGGCGCTGTTGCCCCGGAAGCGGCGCGCTTGTCGATCGTTTCTTTCAGGATCTCCGCCGCCTCCACGTCCCGCCCTTGCCGCGCGTCGCGGCCTTGCTCGACTGCCGCGCGGTTGCCACGCAAACTTGGCGCGGAGCCCAAATCCGCGACGCGTGTCCGGTCCGCGTCCGCCGGGTTTGGCTCGTTTTGGGGCGAATTTTTGCCTGCCGCCGAGGCCGGCGTAACGGTTGCCGCCCGCGGGTTGGTGCGATCGGCGGACACGCCTGGATTTGCCGCCGCGGCGGCGGCGGGGCTTTCGCCATTCAAGCGAAGCGCGGCGATCTCGGTTCCCCCGTGGCGCGCGCCTGCGGGCCGGACAGCCCGCGGCCGGATCGCATCGGCTTCTTCCTCATCATCGTGTTTGCCAAACAGCCAGGCGAACAATCCTCCCGATGGCGCCGCCTGCGGCACATCGGACATCACGCCCCCGCGCGAGGCGATTTCGGCACGAGCCTCCTGATAGCGGGGGAGCGCGCGCCCGTCCGCGGCGAGATGAACCGTCTTGCCATCCGGGAAAAGCCGCGCGAGCTGATCGTAGCTCATGCGGGGCCAAGCCCTCACACTGCCGACGTCAAGATGGACGAAATTCGAACTCGGATACCAACCGACGCCGCCGTGTTGCAGACGCATGCCGATTTCGCGAATTCTTTCCATCGGCATGCCGGGCATGGTCGTATCCATCGCCCTGCCCAGGATATGCTGCGAGTGTTCGGCGACGCCGTTCGAACGGCGGCGCAGCATCGCGTTGGTTTGCGGCGAGCGGTAGGCCGAAACGATCACGATCGGCTGGGTTGCTCCGGCGGTCCGGTAGGCCTCCCAGACCACGTCGAACAGGCGCGGGTCCATCCGGGTGCGATCGTTATTACGCCAATCGCGCAGGAACCAATTGAGCTTTTCGAGAACCGCCTGATCATAGGAGCCGTTGACGCGGAAGGTCGCCTGGATCGATTCGCCAGTATGGGAATGATAGAGGTTCAACGTGCGGGTGTCGCCGTTGGCGGCCGCCGTCTCGGTCGAGGAAGGAACAACGATGCTCGACAACAGCGCCGCGACTCCGCTTGCGGCAACGAGACAGGCATATCTGATGGGAGCCGGGCGGCGGTGCGATTTTCGCAAGTGAAATCTCCCGGTTCTGGCTGGACGGAACTGGCCTTGGTATGTGAGGCGCCGCACATCGATGTTGAAGCGAACTTATCGATGTTGAAGCGAACTCATATAGGATTGTAGCTGTGATTTTAGCGAACTCTTGCCGCTAACGGTTAACGGCCCGTAACGCGCTCTTAACGTTCCCCTCATTGACGAATCGTCGACCATTGCGGCCGCTATCATTCACCAAATAAAGTGGCAAATATGGCGAGCCTGTGTCGGAACTGGCGCGGAGAATTCGCGGTTCGCATTTCGCGCGCATCTTCCAAGCGTTTACAGTTTGCGGCGGGCTTTTTCAAGAATCGATGCCGCGGCTTCCCGGAGGCAATGGCCGCCGTCGGCGCGCGTTCGGAACCGCATATCACCTCCGTTGGCCCCGCTTCCATTCTTATTTCATTGGGGTTTAATGAGGAGGCGCGCTAGTCGGCGATTGCGCGGCCAGGCTATTCTGTGGCGGGCGATCCTTTGGAGAGTGGACGATGGCCGGTTACGATGTCGATCTTTTCGTGATCGGTGCGGGATCGGGCGGCGTGCGCGCCGCCAGGGTCGCGGCGGCCCATGGCGCCAAGGTCATGATCGCGGAGGAATTCCGCATTGGCGGAACTTGCGTGATCCGCGGCTGCGTGCCGAAAAAGCTCATGGTCTATGCCAGCCGGTACAAGGACCATTTCGCCGACGCGGCGGGGTTTGGCTGGAATCTTGCCGCGCCTACCTTCGATTGGCCAAGATTTGTCGCCGCAAAGGAAAAGGAAATTTCTCGTCTTTCCGCGATCTATCGCGACAATCTCGACAAAGCAGGCGTCGCCGTCGGAGCCGGCCGCGCGGAAATCGAGGATGCTCATGGCGCGCGTCTTCTCGCCGATGGACGCAAAGTGAGCGCGCGAATTATCCTTATCAGTACCGGGGCCGCGCCGGTTCTCGAACCTGACGTTCCGGGGCGCGAATATGCGATCACCTCGAACGAGGTGTTCGATCTCCCGGAATTGCCAAAGCGCATGCTGATCGTCGGCGGCGGCTATATCGCGGTGGAATTCGCCTCGATTTTCGCGCGGCTGGGCACCGAAGTGTCCCTTGCCGCGCGGGGCGAAAATGTGTTGCGCGGTTTCGACGACGATATGCGGACCGGCCTGCGCGAGGGGCTCGCACACGCCGGCGTCAAACTCAACTTCGGCATGCTGCCCACACGCATCGAAAAGACGCCAACGGGCTACCGCGTGAGTTTGACGAAAGGCGGCCGCCTCGACGCCGATCAGGTGATGATCGCGACCGGCCGCAGGCCAAACACGTCGGGACTTGGTTTGGAGAAGGCTGGCGTCGAACGCGACAGCCTGGGGGCGGTGAAGGTCGATGCCTTTTCGAAAACGAATGTCGAGTCGATCTATGCTGTCGGCGATGTCACCAACAGGGTGGCCCTGACGCCTGTCGCCATTCGCGAGGGGCACGCTTTCGCCGAGACAGTTTTCGGCGGCAGGCCGGAGGCCGTGGTCCACAGCAATATTCCGACCGCCGTCTTCTCGACGCCGGAACTCGGGTGCGTCGGCCTGACCGAGACCGACGCGCGGGCGAAGTTCGATTGCGTCGACATTTACCTCGCGAACTTCCGCTCCTTGAAGGCGGCCCTCTCCGGGCGGCGGGAGAAAATCCTGATGAAGATCGTCGCCGATGGCGCGACAGACCGCGTCCTCGGCGTGCATATTCTCGGCGAGGACGCCAGCGAGATGGCGCAACTTTTGGGAATTGCCGTTAAGATGGGCGCCAAAAAGGCCGATTTCGACGCGACGATGGCGCTGCATCCGACATCAGCGGAGGAACTCGTCACCATGCGAACGCGCACTGCGCGGTTCGAGCGGGAGATCGCCGGGCCGGAAGGCCCTGACTGCGGACCGCTCTACGAGGGGTAGCGAATCGGGGTAACCGGGTGAATGATTTCAGCCTGCGGCGCGGATCATCAAAGGCACGATTCATTGTGCTGCTTAGGAGCCTTGCTGTCTGCCAGGCACTCGACGTCCTTATGGCCCCCCCCTAGCTTACCATCGGGGATGGGCCCTCCGTTGCCTCCGGTGAGCTTGATAACCTCACCTAAGCAGACAACCTCAGGGGGGCTATAACGCTCGCGCCGATCGACGTTGTCCTCTTGGTCATCGTGTAACATGGTGATGAACTCCGTCTAATAACATTAGAACCTTGAGCGGATGGGCACACTCCCCATTCCGGACATTCTGTCCTTGTCTCGGTGCGCAGTCAAGGTGGCCAGATTTCGACGAAAATCTTCGAGTTGGCGCAGCCATACCTCCAGCGTGGCTGCGGCCAAAAAATCTTTCATCGAGCTGCGCACTCCAAATCTCGCGCGTTTCACTGCCTCACCCCAGAGGTTCGCGTCGACATATCCGCGTTCAACGATTCGAGGGTGAGCGAGCAGAAGCTCAGTCCATGCATTTCCTTTTCTCAGGCCTTCCGCGTAAGCCTGACCTCCTCCACCCTTGTCGCTCCGTTGCCGGATAGGCTCTGGCAAGATTCCCTTCAAGGCGCGGCGTTGTAGATACCGATCCTGATTGGGTCGAATCTTTTGTTCCCAGGGAATTGCGAACATAAACTCCACCAAAGGCCGGTACAGAATTGGATTACGAAATTCGAAGGAGCAGCTGCCTTGATCAAAACCTCTTCCAGCCGCAAACCCATGATTCAAAATCCTCTCCGCATGATAGTGTTCTCCTACCGATCGGCATTTTGGCGCCAATGAATATGTGCTTCTTTTTTTCAACCTCCTGGCACGAAGATAGTCAGGATGGCTCCAGGGAGGTGTCAGAACATACTCAAAAGGTTGCACATTACGGCCCATCAAATGCATCAAGAGGGGTCGAAACACATTCTCCAGAATCAGATGGGTCAAAGATCGTCGCTCCCTGTTACATTCCCGCCAATCACGGAGTGCTCGTGACAGCCGCATCAATTGAAATGGTAGAAAATCTGCCAAATAATATGGTCTGGGCGAGCCTCCGCAAAGAACACCGTCTCCTCCAAGACCGGTCAGCACGACATGCACACCTTGCGACTCGGCGAGAGCTTTGTACCGGCGAAGCAATCCGACGGCGGGCTCGATACTGATGGGCTCCGCATGAAAGCCTTGTGGCAACTCCGAGAAGGGCATTGATTGATCCAAATCCAATGTTTGCCAGGGCAGGGAGTACTCGTTGACGACTGCTTTCATCCATTCACGCTCGTCTTCACTCCGATACCTGGTCGATATGATTGAAAACGCCTCAAACTGCCTTGTTCCCGAACGAGCTGCGACACTCGTTACAGTCGATGAATCCAGTCCGCCGGACAGTTCGCACCAAATCCTTCCTTTGGTTCGCAGCGCTGCGGTCACACCCTCATGCAGAAGCGTTCGAAAGCGCTCTTCATACTCTTCATCATTCGAGAGGACGACTGGCTCAATTCGTGCAAGATCCCACGTGGTTCGTAATTTTGGTCGTCCATTTATCCAATGCAGACTCTGACCCGGCGCAAGCCGACACACGTTAACAAAAGGAGTGCGAGGGTTGATTACCATCGCTGTTGCCAAATAGTCCGCGAGGTATTCCTCATCCAGTTCATTGATGCCAGTCAGAAAAACCAAATCCTCAAGATGCGATGCGAACAAAATACCATCTTGCTGTTGTGCGTAGAATAGTGGAACGAGACCCAATGAGTCATGCGTTATGAACAAACTGGAACACTGGTCGTCGAAAATCGAAACGGCATACTCGCCGAGAACGTGTAGCTGAAGCTTCTCTCCCCACCAACGGTACGCTTTCGCAAACAATTCGCCATCTATTCCTTGCTTCTGTGCCTCACCACGTTTTTCGGCTTCCGCGATCAAATCAGAACAATTCGCGATGTAGCCGCGATAAAGCACGTGGCATCCATCGTGGACGTCAGGCGCAGGATAGGCATGCAACTGCGGCACACTTGACCCAGTGAGCCACCCTTCGAATCTTTTCACACCGATATCCTGCCGAGGGGTTGGAATGCCAACTGCCGAGATGGGTTATCCAGCACGACGTGACCGCGATACTCAACCCAAGCGTGCGCTGCAAACGGGAAGCGACGAACGCCAATACAGTGCTCAACCGGCAGTCCCGTCAATCGCAAAAAGCGGAAGAGGGCGAGTGATCGCGGCACACAATCTTGCGGTGCATTCCTTATCAGAAAGAAATTCTCGGCTATGTGGAAGGCATCAACCGATCGCTCCAGCAACCGATCGCTATCTGAATTTTGTTTTGGTATTGGAAGACACGAATATTCCCGGTACGTCCGCGCGAAACCAAGTGTTGATATGGAACGAACGGTCCGGAAGAGACACCACCAGCCGCGGATAACAAGAAAGTTGGGCTGAGCGGGTTCAACATATTGAGGTTTTTCGATTGTTCGGTCGGATTCTTTTTCCTGCAAAAACCCACGTGCGATGCAATGGCGTTTGAACGCTTCTAGGTCGGTCTGAAGACGTGCCCGTTCAACCGCGTACTCGTTTTGGACGGCTTGAAAGACTTTATCGTCATTGTCGGTGACTAAGAGAGCCCTCCACAACAAAGTCGCAACAGGATCCAATATGTAATATGCTTCCGTTCGGAGATCCAGTATGACTACGGACCCCTGGATTTCCTCATAAAGAATTTCAGATGAGATATGAAATTTCATTTTCGCAACGTTTTACTGATGGTCGGGCGTTGTGGCCAATTTTCAATACCGGGTGGACTGCTGAACATCATGGTACCCTTGTGCGCTTTGGTCGCCAAGAATGACTGATTGCGATCGTCCAGCGCGGCTCTGCCAACCGTCCACGTTGCCCATCGTAATCTGACCGGAGGCCGACAGCGCCCAGAAGAGCATTGCAGAGGTTTCAGCTTATGGCAACACAGGCTGCGTTTTGATCCCATACGAACGAACATCGCGCGGTTCGAGCGGGAGATCGCTGGCCCGGAAGGCCCGGACTGCGGGACCGCTCGACGAGGGGTAGCGTAGCCGTTTCCATGTTCCATTTTCAAAAATCTCTGTATAAGGCATTTTTGAATCCGCAAGGGTTTGGGGCGCCGCCCGAGGAGTGAGAGGACATGCCCATGGAATGCTGGTCGCCCGCCAGTTGGAGACGCAAAGCGATCGAGCAAGTGCCAGATTATGCCGACAGGGCAGCGCTGGCCGAGGTCGAGCGCCAGCTCGCGGGCTTTCCGCCGCTGGTCTTCGCGGGCGAGGCGCGTAAGCTGAAGCGTATGCTGGGCAAGGTCGCCGCGGGCGAAGCTTTCCTTTTGCAAGGCGGCGACTGCGCCGAGAGTTTTGCCGAACACGCCGCCGACAATATTCGCGATTTTTTCCGGTTGTTCCTGCAAATGGCCGTGGTCACGACTTTCGCCGCCGCCCTGCCGGTGGTGAAGCTCGGCCGCATCGCCGGCCAATTCGCCAAGCCGCGTTCGGCGCCGGCCGAAACGATCGATGGGGTCGAGCTGCCGAGCTATCGCGGCGATATCGTGAACGACCTCGCGTTCGACGCGGGTTTGCGCGAACCCGACCCCGGCCGCCAGCTGATGGCTTACCGGCAATCGGCGGCAACCTTGAACCTGCTTCGCGCTTTTGCCACGGGCGGCTATGCCAATCTCGAAAACGCGCATGGCTGGATGCTCGGCTTCATCAAGGATAGCCCACAATCCGCCCGCTATCAGGAACTCGCGGACCGGATCACCGAGACGCTGGGGTTTATGCGGGCGATTGGACTCGACCCAGAGGCGCATCAGGAATTGCGGCAGACCGATTTTTATACCTCGCACGAGGCTTTGCTGCTCGGCTATGAAGAAGCGCTGACCCGGATCGATTCGACGACCGGCGATCACTATGCGACTTCGGGTCATATGCTCTGGATCGGCGACCGCACCCGCCATCCGGGCCACGCTCATGTGGAATATGCGCGCGGGGTCAAAAACCCTCTCGGGCTCAAATGCGGCCCCACGCTTTCGCCGGACGAGTTGCTGCGGCTCATCGACATTCTCAATCCGGCGAACGAACCCGGCCGTCTCACCTTGATTTGCCGGTTTGGCGCCGACAAGGCGGCCGATCGTCTGCCGGGCCTGATCCGTGCCGCGAAAAGGGAAGGGCGCGGCGTTGTTTGGTCCTGCGATCCGATGCACGGCAATACGGTCAAGGCGGCGAACGGCTACAAAACGCGGCCGTTCGAGAGGATCGTGCACGAGATACGCACGTTTTTTTCGGTCCACCGCGCGGAGAGCACTTACGCCGGTGGCCTCCATCTCGAAATGACCGGAAAGAATGTCACCGAATGCACCGGCGGCGCGCGGGCCATCTCGGAGGCGGACCTGCATGACCGTTACCATACCTATTGCGATCCAAGGCTCAATGCGGAGCAGGCGATCGAAGTGGCCTTCCTCGTCGCCGAACTCTTGAAGGCGGAACGGGTCGAGCGCGGCCGCGGCCATGCCGATGCCGCGGAGTGAAGCCTGACGGCGGACGGGGCCGCCGGACGAGGTCCCTTTATGACGACGAGCCAGAATACCCCCGCGACCCGCCTCGTCATCGGCCTCGCGCAAATCGATTGCACGGTCGGCGACATTGCGGGCAATGTCGCTCGCGCGCGAGCCGCCCGTGCCGAGGCGGCAGGCTTCGGTGCCGATCTCGTGATGTTTTCCGAACTCTTCATCTCGGGCTATCCACCCGAGGACCTCGTCTTGAAGCCGGCCTTCGTCGAGGCGTGTCGTGCCGGTTGCGAGGAGATCGCGGCTGAAACTGCCGCTGGCGGCCCGGCGATCCTCGTAGGGCTTCCGTGGGGAGAGAATGAGCATTGCTACAACGCCTATGCCCTGCTCGACAAAGGCCGCATCGAGGCGATCCGTTTCAAGGCCGATTTGCCGAATTATGGGGTGTTCGACGAAAAGCGCGTGTTCGCTCCGGGACCGATGCCGGGGCCCGTCTCCTTCAAGGGCGTGCGCATCGGCGTTCCCATCTGCGAGGATATTTGGGGACCGGACCCGGTCGAATGCCTCGCCGCCACGGGCGGCGAAATTCTGCTCGTTCCAAACGGGTCGCCCTACTGGCGCGGCAAGACAGACGAGCGGCTTTCGGTCGCGCTCGCGCGGGTTGCCGAGAGCAAACTGCCGCTCGTTTATCTCAATCAGTTTGGCGGCCAGGACGAGCTTGTCTTCGATGGCGCGTCCTTTGGATTGAATGCCGATTGCTCGCGCGCGTTCCAGCTTCCGGCTTTTTCGGCCGCTGTCGCGAAGACGGTTTGGGAGCGTGGAACAAAGGGTTTTAACTGTGTCGAGGGACCGCGTTGCGACATCGAGGAGGGCGACGAAGCCGATTACGCCGCCTGTGTCCTCGGCCTTCGCGATTATGTGAATAAGAATGGTTTTCCTGGTGTCGTCATGGGCCTTTCGGGGGGAATCGATTCAGCGCTTTGCGCGGCGATGGCGGTTGACGCTCTCGGCCCCGGACGCGTCCATTGCGTCATGCTGCCCTATCGCTTCACCTCGAACGAATCGCTTAAGGACGCCGAGGCGTGTGCGCGCGCGTTAAACGTTCGTTACGATATATTGCCGGTCGCGCCGGCGGTCGAAGGTTTTGAAAAGGTCCTTGCCCCGCTCTTTAAGGGAATGCCGGCCGGCACCACCGAGGAAAATATCCAGAGCCGCGCGCGTGGAACCGTGCTGATGTCCGTTTCCAATAAGTTTGGTCCGATGCTCGTGACGACTGGCAACAAGTCGGAAATGTCGGTCGGCTACGCGACGATTTACGGCGATATGAACGGCGGGTTCAATCCGATCAAGGACCTTTACAAGATGGAGGTTTTTCGCCTCGCGGAGCTCCGTAATCGCTGGAAGCCCAAGGGTGCGCTTGGCCCGGGCGGCGAGGTGATCGCGCGAAACATTCTTATAAAACCGCCGTCCGCGGAATTGCGGGAAAATCAGAAGGATCAAGACTCTCTGCCGCCCTATGAGGTGCTGGATGCAATCCTCGAAGGGCTAGTCGAAAAAGAAATGCGCGTTGCCGATGTCGTGGCCCTGGGTCACGATCTCGAAACCGTGAAAAAAATCGAGAGGTTGCTTTATCTCGCCGAATATAAGCGCCGCCAGTCGGCCCCGGGCGTCAAGGTGACAAGGAAGAATTTTGGCCGCGACAGGCGCTATCCGATCGTCAATTGGTTTCGCGATGCGGGGCTCGCCACGCGGTCATCCGATGCTGCAAGCGAGGCAGGTTCGATGAAGACGGCGCGGTTAGAAGAGTGAAGCGGCACGTCGGTTTTTCCGGCCGGACGGCAATTGCGGAGCTTGCGTTCCCAAAGGACACTCCAACGGCGTGAACGTCGCGTCCCGAATCCGATTGCGACAATGCGGCGGCAACGGATTGTTGCGCTCGGCCGAAGCCTCGCTCGCTGTCCCTGCTGCACACGCCGCATCAAATTAACAAAGTGCTTCGTTTCGTGATGCAGTAGTATTAGGTTAGTTAGGTCTGATAGAGGAGCAATTCTTATGAGTTTACTTTCAGCACACCAACATGTGGTCCTCGAAGTTGTCGGTGGTCTGATCGGGGGCTGTGGCCCCGCTAATCTGGATTTCGTGCGAATCCTGTCTGATGGAGGCATCGAAAGCGGTCCGGGGGGATTAGGGTATCGAGTCCCCACCGGGCAAGCCCTGATCGTCACGGACGTGGATTGGCAATACGTACACCCCCAAGGGGCCGGCACCGCGGGACGAATCGAGGTGCTACGGCTGTTCATCGAGAGCCTTGCCACTCCCATGGAAAGGAGAAGGGCGTTTGAATCGACCATCATACTGAGTAGCCACGGGGAGGGCGGGGTCAGTGAAGCCATGACAACTGGGTTCGCGGTCTCGTCGAAGGCACGGATCTGCCCAGACGTTTTTCCAGGTCCTGAGGGCCCACCCTCGGGATTGCAGCACCTGATCCTGCGCGGGTATCTCATCGCGGACAATTAGGGTCTGTACCCAACGGCGATGCTTGTGATTCAGTCGGTTCATGGGATGTGTTTCGCCATGAACCCGTTGTTTTGACTGGCCGGCGAGCAGTGGGCGAAGATGGCGCCACTTTTGCCGCATTTGGGCGGGCACAAAGCGGATCGATTAAACGCGCTATCCCTGTTCGACGCTCGGTTCCTCTTCGTGCATGGTCATTTCATTGCCGCGCCAGACGAACTCATCGGTGATCCAGGCGTCGATGTAGATGACAGGGAGTATTAGATCGCGGAAGACGAAAAGGAAAGGCATGCGCCACGAGAAATGCCACCTGTTTTGACGCGCGAGAAGCGCTTCCGGACCATACCACGCGAGCGCGACGCCGAGCGTCGCGGCGGCCACGTTTAAATCCAGCATCCAAGCGGCATAGGCCGCTGCCAAGCAAGGCAAGGCGGCTCCCGCGACGATTTCAGGCGCATAAAACAGCGGAAAGGTTTTTCGCCGCATTCGCGCCCAGCACACCTGCCGCAGCCAGACATCGCGAAAACCGCGATAGCCGAGCGGCTGTTCGAACGGGCTATCGACGAGATTGACGCAGAGCCCTTGGCGGTGCACGAGCTTCGTCGAGGCGGCGTCCTCCGCGATCTCGGCGCCAAGCGCGCGAATCCCGCCGCCCTTTTCCATCACCTCGCGCCGCCACAACATGGTCTTGCCCTGGGCGAATCCCAATCCCATGGCTTCGGCGCAATACTGCCAGCGCGCCTCGAAGGTGTTGAGAAAAGAGCATTCGAGTTCGGCCCAGAGATTTCGCGGGCGCGAGCCCAGCGGCATGGAGCAGACAACGCCGGTGCGGCGCCGCCAGCTCGCCAGAAGCCGCTGGATACCATCGTTTGGCATCAACTCATTGGCGTCGGCGAGTATGATCCAATCGTGGCGGGCTGCGTCCCATCCGCGCACGCAATTGTTCAGCTTCGGATTGGGGCTCACCTGTTCGTCGCCGACGATCACCCGCGCGGGCCGGTCCGGATGGCGCGCGATCAGACGCTGGACAAGGGGCAGGACTGGATCGGCCGCCCGCGCAATGCAAAATATAATCTCGTAAGAAGGATAGTCGAGCCGGAAACTCGATTCCACCGTTTCTTCGCAGAAATTATCGAGGCCGCAAAGGGGGCGGACCGCGGAGACCCCCGGGGCGGCGCGCGGTGGCGGAAGGGGTGTTGGCCGGGGCCTTGCCCGGATCGCCGCGAGCCCGATACTGATCAGATTGAGAAAGGTCAAGAAAAAGCAAAACCAAGCCGCCGCATATGCCATCGCCATCGTCAGGCTCCCGGGGTAGTATCCGATTTTTGCGCGAGCGCGGCCTGGGCACGCGCCGGGAAACGCTCTGTGTTTCAGGTACTTATTGAAAAGCGACGGACCGGCTTTCAAGAAGCCTGGTACAGGGCCTTTGTGAGTTACGCCAACCAAGCTCATTTTCGATGGTTCGAGGCGTATTTTCGCGGTTTCATAACTCTTGGGAAATACATGCCGCATCCAATCGTCCGCTTCGCTCCATCGCCGACCGGCCGCATTCACATTGGCAACGCCCGGACGGCATTTTTGAACTTCCTCTACGCAAAAAAACACCATGGCGAATTTATTCTTCGGTTCGATGACACCGATGTGGAACGCTCCAAGGAGGAGTTCGCCCAGGCGATCGAGGTCGATCTCGCCTGGCTTGGCATCGTGCCGGACGCCGTCTTGCGCCAGTCGGGGCGATTTGCGCTTTACCGCGCCGCCGCCAAAAAACTGCGCGAGGCAGGACGGCTTTATCCTTGCTATGAAACCACCGCGGAACTCGACCGCAATCGCAAGCGCCAGCAAGCGCGCGGCCTGCCCCCGGTCTACGATAGGGCAGCGCTCGCACTTTCAGGTCCGGAACGGGCTAGGTTGGAAGCCGAGGGCCGAAGGCCGCACTGGCGCTTCAAACTCGACCACGAAATCGTGCGCTGGACCGATCTCGTGCGCGGCGAGAGCCATATCGATTGCG
>JALZAY010000107.1 GCA_030948025.1 Pseudomonadota bacterium | reverse complement strand
AGCGCCAAGGTGATGGTTATTATCATGGCACACATGCCACAGGCGGGGATAGTTACGCGCGTGACGGCATTGCATCGCTGCGACAGCGTCATCTCTGACAAGCTCCCTTTTGCGATGAAACAGGAGGAAACTGTTTCGGGACCTTACGACGAAGGGTTCCTCGAACAAGCGTTATGTTGCCACATCAACTGCGCGGTGGCAATTGTCACGAGCGTTCTGCAAAAGAAAGCGCCCGCCGGGGAGGATCGGCGGGCGCTTCTGGCCAGCGAGGGGGCTTGAGAGCGGCCAGAGCCCCGCCGGCGCAACCATGGTGTGGCGATTACATAATTTTTAACTGTGATCAAGGGTCAATTTGCCACCTAATTTAGTTATGAACCGTGACTTAGAGCGACGAAACTTACATTTGACCAAGCATTGTGTGACCAAGCATCGACCAGGCTCAACCCTTACCGGTTTTTGGCTGAACTTCGACCATCACAAGGGTTCGACCGCAAAACGCGTGGTCCACGCTTGATCCGCCAAAAATTTACCACCCCATCCTGCCCGCCGTAGGATTGACCCGGACGAGGGCTCGTTCCGGGCCCGTTTTTGTTGCAGTGCAATATACCTGATTAAATTATACATGCAACTCTGGAATTTCGAGGGCAGCTGTGTGGTTTTTGCATGCCCTACGCCCGTTGATTCCTCGATCGGTCGCCCGCCCTTCAGTCTCCGCTGGACCAGAGCGGACAGCCAGCCGGGTTGGATGAAAAGGTGCCTCGCTAAGCTTGTCCGGGGCTTGCCCAGCCGCGAAGGGCCAGCCATGCAGCCGCGCGAACCCCGATGGCGCGCTTGGCCAGACCGGCCCCGCGCCATCGGGCGTCACTCCGCCGCCTGGGTGCCCTTCGCCAACGGCCGCCGTTCCAAAAACGCGCGCAAATAGCGCCCGGTGTAGCTTTTCCTTGCCCGCGCGATGTCCTCGGGCGCACCGGCCGCGACGATCTCGCCGCCGGCGTCGCCGCCTTCGGGACCAAGATCGATGATCCAGTCGGCCGTTTTCACGACCTCGAGATTGTGTTCAATCACGATGACCGTATTGCCTTGATCGACCAGTTCCTGCAGCACTTCGAGGAGCTTGGCAACATCGTGGAAATGCAGCCCGGTGGTTGGCTCGTCGAGAATATAGAGCGTGCGCCCAGTCGAGCGCCTGGAAAGCTCCTTGGCGAGTTTGACCCGCTGCGCCTCGCCGCCGGACAAAGTGTTGGCCTGCTGGCCGACCTTGACATAGCCGAGGCCGACCCGCGCGAGAGTCGCCATTTTTTCTCGGATCGAAGGCACCGCCTTGAATAGGCTCGCTGCTTCCTCGACCGTCATGCCGAGTACGCCGGCGATCGATTGGCCGCGATATTTCACTTCGAGCGTCTCGCGATCGTAGCGCTTGCCCTTGCAGACATCGCAAGTGACGTAGACGTCGGGCAAAAAGTGCATTTCGATCTTGATCACCCCGTCGCCCTGGCAGGCCTCGCAGCGTCCCCCCTTGACGTTGAAGGAGAATCGTCCAGGCTGATAGCCGCGCGCCTTGGCTTCCGGGAGGGCCGCGAACCATTCCCGGATCGGCGTGAAGGCGCCAGTATAAGTCGCTGGATTCGAGCGCGGTGTGCGTCCGATCGGCGATTGGTCGATGTCGATGACCTTGTCGAGATGTTCGAGACCGTCGATTCGCGTATGCGGCGCCGGATGTTCGAGGGCGCCGTTGAGCCGCCGCGCGGCGGCTTTGTAGAGCGTATCGATAATGAGGGTCGATTTGCCGCCGCCGGAGACGCCGGTGACGCAGGTGAAAACTCCGAGCGGGATCGCGGCCGAGATATTTTTGAGATTATTGCCGTGGGCGTTGACGATGGCGAGCTTGCGGCCCGGCTCCGGTCTGCGCCGGCGGCGCGGCGCCGAGACTTCAAGCGCGCCGGTGAGATATTGGCCGGTCAGCGAATCCTTGTCCGCCATGATTTCGGCGGCGGTGCCTTGCGCCACGATTTCGCCACCATGAATGCCTGCGCCCGGGCCGAAATCGACGACATGATCGGCGGCAAGAATTGCGTCCTCGTCATGTTCGACAACAATAACCGTATTGCCGAGATCGCGCAGCCGCCGCAAGGTGTCGAGAAGCCTCGCATTGTCGCGCTGATGCAGACCAATCGAAGGTTCGTCCAGCACATAAAGCACGCCAGTCAGGCCCGACCCAATCTGCGAGGCGAGCCTGATGCGCTGGCTCTCGCCACCGGACAGCGTGCCGGAAGCGCGGGAAAGAGTGAGATAGTCGAGGCCGACATCGACAAGGAACGAGAGCCTGTCGAAAATCTCTTTCAGAATGCGCTTGGCGATCTCGCGCCGTTTTGCATCGAGCTTCGGGGCCAGCGTGCCGAACCACTCTTGCGCGGCGCGCACCGAAAGCGCGGTCAATTGACTGATGTGGCAACCCTCGATCTTGACCGCGAGCGCCTCCGGACGCAGCCGCGTGCCTTCGCAGACGCCGCAAGGCGAAGCCGTCATGTAGCGGGCGATGTCCTCGCGCGCCCATTCGCTTTCGGTCTCGCGAAAACGCCGTTCGAGATTGCCGATGACGCCTTCGAAGGGCTTCACGACGTCATAGGAGCGCAAGCCATCGTCATAGGAAAAGCGCACGGCCTCCTCGCCCGAGCCATGCAGGATCACATCGCGGGCTTGTTGAGGCAGCGCCTCGAAACGTGTATCGAGGCGGAACTTGAAATGCTTGGCGAGCGCTTCGAGGGTTTGCAAATAATAGGGCGAGCTGGAGCGGGCCCAGGGAGCGATCGCACCTCTGCGCAGGGTGAGCTTCGGATCGGGGACAATCAGCTCGGGATCGACGGTCTGTTCGATACCGAGGCCGCCGCAATGCGGGCAGGCGCCGAAAGGATTGTTGAAGGAGAAGAGGCGCGGCTCGATTTCGGGGATGGTGAAGCCGGATACGGGGCAGGCGAATTTCGCCGAAAAGACAATCCGCTTGGGAGAACCGTTTTCGTCCCTCTCATCGGCATATTCGACAATCGCTATTCCGTCGGCGAGTTCGAGCGCGGTCTCGAAGCTCTCCGATAATCGCGCCTCGACCCCGGGGCGCACGGCGATCCGGTCGACCACGACATCGATGTCGTGCTTGAGCTTTTTGTCGAGCTGTGGCGCGTCGGCGATTTCATAAAATTGCCCGTCGATCTTCAGACGTTGAAAGCCGCGCTTCATGAATTCGCCGATTTCCTTGCGATATTCGCCCTTGCGGCCCCGAATGACCGGCGCGATCAGATAGAGCCGCGTGCGCTCGGGCAGGGCGATCACACGATCGACCATCTGGCTCACCGTCTGGCTCTCGATGGGGAGTCCCGTCGCCGGCGAATAGGCAATCCCGATGCGGGCGAAGAGCAGCCGCATGTAATCGTAAATCTCGGTGACGGTGCCGACCGTCGAGCGCGGGTTTTTCGAGGTCGTCTTTTGCTCGATCGAGATCGCCGGCGACAGGCCGTCGATCTGATCGACATCGGGCTTTTGCATCATTTCCAGGAATTGGCGCGCATAGGCCGAAAGCGATTCGACGTAGCGGCGCTGGCCTTCGGCATAGATCGTGTCGAAGGCGAGCGAGGATTTTCCCGAGCCGGAAAGGCCGGTGAAGACGACGAGCTTGTCGCGCGGAAGGATCAGATCGATGTTTTTAAGGTTGTGCTCGCGCGCGCCGCGGATTTTTATCACGCGGCCTTCGAGGGCTTTTTCCGCCGGTCCATCCGGGGGCAAATCTTTGCGTGATTTTCTGTGCCCTGGTGCCGGTAAAAGCTCAGGCGCGGTCCCCGGCGCGCCGGAACGCGTCACCAGGCCGGAGCCAGCGGACGGCTTTGGTGTCCTCATCGATCCTGTCTGAATGCGGCAACCCAAGGCGTCGGGAGACCCGCTCGCCGGACGCAAAAACCTTGCCCCAATGTAGCGGGCTTGAGAGAGTTTGCCATTTATTTATGGCGAAATCCCCGCGCCGCGCCCGTGTTTTCCCCGTTCCGACGTCCGCTTGGCTTGAGCATGATTTGAAGCTTGAAACAGGTTTTATTTTCGTCTAATCCTGCTCCGCAAGACGCGGCGATTGGTAATGTGAGTTTGACTTTCTTGCGACGAAGCAACAATAATGTTGGAAATATTAGTAATATTTGTAATATTGTCGATTTCATAGGTACGGCGACAAGTATCTTGTATGTCCACGTACGTTGTGATGGAACCAGCCAAGATTTTCTTGCTCGCGAACATGGCGCTGTCATTCTACCTTGTCGGCACCATATGGGCCGTTGAGGTGGATATCTTCAGATCATGGAAACTCATTGATTCGAAAGATTTCCATACGGTCCAAAGGGTGCATTGGAGCAAGCTTCCGTATTGGATTTTCACTCCACTTGGGCTGGGGCTTATTGGGGCAATTGGTCTTATTTGGTGCCACCCGGCTGGACCACCTGGGTGGCAATTTTTGGGAATTTGGGCTGTCAAGTATTATACCTTTTTCTCACGGTAATCTTCTGGGCTCGCTGGCAAGCGAAACTCAGCAAAGACAATGCGGGAAGGCCTCCAAAAGGCGCAACGTCATCGAGCGCTGTTTCGGAAGGCTCAAGGATTTCCGGCGCATCGCAACGCGTTATGACAAGCTCGCTGGAAACTTCTTCTCCGCGCTCTGCCTCGTTGCCATCGTTGCCTATTGGCTTTGAATTAATTGAGTCCGGACCCTAGACGGCAAGGGCGCAAAGTGGAAAGGCGAGGAGCTTTCTGATCAAGGCAAAAACTAGTGTTGTCATAACCCGCGGGTCGGGCCATTGGCGCTGCGTCCGGCCGATTAGGACGACAGTGAGAAAATCGCGGTATTGGAGCGCCCGCGCATGGAACAGAGTGAGCGGCGTGGGACTGAGCGCGGAAAGGAGTTCCGGGATCGGCGCCGAGGAGACGACATGGCGCGCCGATGGTCTCCACCGTCCAAATCCGCCGCTCGGGATCGAGGCGCAGCTTCTCGAACTTGCGATCCATCACGACACGGCCGCCGGACTCTTGGATTTTTCGCGCGGTGGCTTCCCACATCATGCCGGGCCCCGGCGCGGATAACGAAACGATTCGATCAGGGTTTTGGCGCCGGCGCCACCCCTCGGCTTAAATCCCAAGGAGCGCTTCACACCATCAATAAGCGCCTTCGCAAGATTGAGCCCCTTGATT
This sequence comes from Pseudomonadota bacterium, assembly GCA_030948025.1. Classification (GTDB taxonomy): domain Bacteria; phylum Pseudomonadota; class Alphaproteobacteria; order Rhizobiales; family Beijerinckiaceae; genus Methylocapsa. Next base: position 7,001 of record JALZAY010000107.1, on the reverse strand, counting down.
CGTTGGGCCGCCCAATCGGCCGAAATCTCATCGCAATCCATGCCCCAGACCTTTTCGGTATAGGTCTTGAAGAAGATCGAAAAAAGCCGTTCGCCGAATTCATTGCGCATCCATTGATGGAAGGTCTTGGGATCGCGGATTGGAAACGCGCGGGCATGGGCATAGGAGGCAAGGCAGGCGATGCTTTGCTTGAACCCGAGATTGCGCAGGGCCTCGAAAGCCTTCAGCGGATAAGCCTAGAACTTTCCCGCGTAATAAATGCGCGACAGCCGCGGCCGGTCGAGAAAATCGTCCGGAAGGATTTCATTCCAGAGCGCCACCACCTCGCGTGACTTCGAAAAAAAAGCGGTGGCCTCCGATATCGAATAAAAAGCCCTTGCAGGAGATTGTCCGGCTGATTCCGCCGACATGGTGCTTGTCTTGTTCGATCACGAGCACGTCATGGCCGGCCTTGGCGAGACGATAAGCGGTGGTGAGCCCAGCTGGACCGGCGCCAATAATCAAGGTGTCGATCGTCTCCACTGTGCGCTCCACGCTGCCTTTGCAACGTGGAAGAGAACAGTTGAAGGTTAAGGCTTTGACATGAGAATTAATGCAAGTATATATAACGTATATATAACACGACGTAATGCTATAGTGCATTTATGGTAGAACTGTTATGTCATATGCTACAGTTTTGGGTAAAAGTGCGATATACTATTAACGAACGACTCGATCTTATCCTGAGGAGCCACGAAGTTTTTGATGGCCTTCGCGCCGCTCGCGGGCGCGATCCCTTCGCCAAAAAGGGCGAAGCCCCCCGCGATGTTCAAAGTCCTTTCGCGCTGGCATGGCCAGTCCGGTCCAGCGATGGAGGCGGCACCACTTGAGCTTCATGGCACGTGGCTTACTCGACCGGCATATTTCTGAGGCGCTTTGTTTCGCCGCGCCGGACCTTGGTTTCGATGCGGCGTTCGCGGGCCGCGAGGCCCGGACCGGTTTTCACGCGAAATTCCGGCTTTTCCGCCGCCGCCGCGATCAAGCGAAGGAATCGCGCGAGCGCGTCCTGGCGGTTCCGCTCCTGCGAACGGTGCGTCCGCGCGAAGATCACCAGCACGCCTTCCTTGGTGAGCCTCGTGCCCGCGAGCCGCTTAAGACGCCGTTTCACCGCTTCGTCGAGAGAGGGCGAACGGGTGACGTCGAAGCGCAATTGCACGGCGGTCGCCACCTTGTTGACATTCTGCCCGCCTGGGCCGCCCGCGCGGGCAAAGGAATAGGCGAGTTCGGACTGATCGATCACGATCTCCGGCGTTACTCCGATTGTCGGCATGACCTTCACCTGGTTGCGGGACGTGGTTTCAAATCCATTAACCGCGATGCTTTAGCGCCGATTAAGATATTGCGCGCATGTCTTGCCAATGGCGCGTCGCGTTCTGCCATTTGCCGTTGCCGCGGCCTTGATGTCGGCGCTGGCCGGCTGCTCGAATTACGAGAGGCCGCGCCGGCCGGCGTGGCGCGGCGAGGCGGAAAATGCTTGTCTCGCGCAAAAACTCATCCATGTCTCGGCCTATGTTCAGCCGGCCCGCGAAATCGACGGCCCTGGTATTTGCGGCCTGACCCGGCCCTTCAAGGTCAGCGCATTGCTCGATGGCGCGGTACGCTTCAATTCGGTTTATACGCTCGACTGCCCGATGATCGCCGCGCTCAATGCGTGGCTCGGCGAGATCGTGCAGCCGGCCGCGCGGGCGCGTTTCGGTCAGGAGGTGGCCGAAATCGATTCAATGGGCGCCTACAGCTGCCGGACGATGAACAATCAGCCGGGCGGACGCATTTCCGAACATGCTTTTGGCAATGCCTTCGATATCGGCGGTTTTCGTCTCGCGGACGGGCGCGAGATTTCGATCGCCCGCGATTGGACCCAGGGCGACGATCAAACGCGGGCTTTCCTGCAAGACGTCCATGCCGGCGCGTGCCGCCAATTCACGACGGTGCTTGGCCCCGGCGCCAATATCTTTCACTATAATCATATCCATGTCGATCTCGCACTGCATGGCAACACATCGGCCGGCCCGCGGCGGATCTGCCGGCCTCTCCTTTGGCCAAGCACGACTCCCGAGCCGCCACGCGATGGCCTGCCCAATCCGCCGAAAATCGACGAGGAAGTGGATATCGCTCAGGCGGGACACCCCCCCGGCGACACGCTAGCGGTGCACGTGGGACCCGGCCCGGCGCCGCCCGCGCGAATACCAGATGCCTATTTCGCCGCCGCCGCGGGCGTGCCCTCCGCGCGCGCTTATGCGCCGGTCCCGCCGGAGCCGGTGCGCGGCGCCTTGCGCGAAGACGGCGCCTTCGTTCCCGAGGGCCAGCCATCCGATTGGGACCTGACGCCCTCGATTCCGCCGCGTTAGGGCGTGATCCGATTTGTGAGTGAGGTCACGCTCTAGCGTCTTTGCCTTCGCATGAACTTTTTCGCGCAACTGGTTTGCTTTCGCAAAGCATGCCCTAGACGGCGAGGTATGGCCTGCAGTAGATAGGGCTGGTATCTTGGCCGCCCACTTTTTCCTAGCGTTCGCGGCGCCGATTCCCCATTCGCTGGTTGAATGAAATGGAAAGAGAAACGCATGGTGGCGGAAGCCGAGAACCGCTGGGGAGCAAGAGACCGGGCGTTCAAATCTGTTCGAGTTCGATCAGGGTTCCGGCAAAATCCTTCGGGCTCAAAAAAAGGACCGGCTTACCGTGCGCCCCGATTTTAGGGGTTCCATCGCCGAGGACGCGCGCGCCTGCCCGTTTCAGTTGCTCGCACGACGCGAAAATGTCGGCGACCTCGAAGCAGAGATGATGGATCGCCCCGCCAGGATTTTCAGCCAGGAATTTGGCTATTGGGGAATGCTCGCCGAGCGGTTCGATCAGCTCGATTTTGGTGTTTTCGAGCTCGACGAAAGCCACTGTCACGCCATGTTCCGGCAAGGCCAAGGGCCCGCTCACCCTGGCGCCGAGCGCGTCGCGGTAAACCGCGCTCGCGGCCGCGAGATCCTGGACCGCGATGGCGACATGATTCAATCGCCCGATCACGCGAATTGCTCGCGCACGCAATCACACCTCGACGACCAGTACGTGGACCGCGGGCCGCTTGCCCCATGCCGTCGCGATAGCGTTCCGCACCGCTTTTTCGATCGCGGTGGAGACAATATCCGCGTCGCGCCGCTTTTGCCGGGGCAATTGATCGAAGGTTTGAAACAGCGCGTCGTCGACGATCGTGTCGATCGCGGCGCCGTCGCGGGCGCGCGCCGGTATCCCCGCCGTCACGACATCCGGAATCCCGGCGAGATCGCCCTTCGCGGTAACCGCCAAGGCAATTGTCACGATCCCAGAAACCGCGAGTCTCTGGCGTGTTTTCAGGGCTTCGTCGCCAAAAGGAACGAGGCAATTGCCGTCCTTGCACAGGCGCCCGCTTGGTATCTTGCCGATGGTCCCAGGGGGTCCCGGCGCAAGCAACACAACGTCTCCGTTGCGCGCCGCGATGATATGCTGCGTGCCCTGCAATTTGGCGAAAGCCGCATGTTCGGCGAGATGAATGTCCTCGCCATGCGCGGGAATCGCGATTTGGGGTCTGGTCCAAGCGTAGAGCTGGGCGACCTCGCCGCGCCGCGGATGACCCGAGGCGTGGACGAGCGGGGTGCGATCGGTGATGACTTCGACGCCTGATCTGATGAGATTGTTGATAATGCGGCCGACCTCCCGTTCATTGCCGGGAATGGTTCGCGAGGAGAAAATCACTTTGTCGCCTGGATTGAGCGAAACGACCGGGTGGTCGCCCTCCGCGATGCGCGCGATCGCGGCGCGGCTCTCGCCCTGGCTCCCGGTTGCCAGCACGACCAGTTTGTCGCGCGGCACGTGGGCAAACGCATCCTGGGGAAAAAAATCCGGAATGCCGTCAAGGTAGCCGCATTCCCGCGCGACGGCGACAACCCGCTCCATCGCGCGGCCGACCAGCACGACCGTGCGTTTTGTTGCCATGGCGGCTTCGGCGACGGCGCGAATGCGCGCCACATTGGAAGCGAAAGTGGTCACCACGACGCGCGCCGATGCGTTGCCGATGATTTCGCGCAAGGTCCTGCTGACGTCGGCTTCCGAGGGGCTCACGCCGTCGCGCAAAATATTGGTCGAATCGGAGACGAGAGCCAAAACCCCCTCAGCGCCGATCGCGGCAAGACGTTTTGCGTCGGTCGGCTTGCCGATTCCCGGCGCGGAATCGATTTTCCAATCGCCGGAATGAAGGATCATGCCAAGCGGCGTGCGGATGGCGAGCGCCGAGCTTTCCGGGATCGAATGCGCCATAGCGATAAATTCAACATCAAAAGGCCCGATCGCGATGGCCGCTCCTTGCGCGACGACGGTGATTTGAACATCCGGGGCGCCGGGCTCGGCGAGGCGCTTGGCTTCAAGAAGCGCGGTGGCGAACCGCGTCGCATAGACGGGGCACCCAAGCCGCGGCCATAGGTCAGCGACCGCGCCGATGTGATCCTCATGCCCATGGGTGATCACGAGACCGACTAAATCAGCCCGCATCTTTTCGATGAAGCTTATGTCCGGGGTGACGAGGTCTATCCCCGCGAGATCGGGGCCCGCGAAAGCCACCCCGCAATCGACCATCAGCCATTTCAAGTGTCCCTTGCGGCCGAAGCCGTAAAGCGCGAGGTTCATGCCGATTTCGCCCAGGCCTCCAAGAGGCACAAAGACGAGCTCGTCATTTCCTTCGTTCATTTGCACGCACCTTTCCCCGACCTTAGAGCACGTCCCGATCAAATAGAATCATTTGATCGATAAGGACGCAGCGCATAATCAAAGAGTTGGAGCATGTCGGAATCGAAAGAGTCGAGCAACTTTTTTAAGCACATGCTCTAACGACACGATCCAGCGAGCACCAACCGGTTCGTAAAAAAATACAACAAAGCGATACGTCAAGTAGCATCGCGCGGCCTGAATGCGCTCTTTCTATCCCCCGGCCGTGGCAGAGCTGCCCAGCCGCGGCAAAAAGAAAACTTCGCCCGCCTCGATCGCCACCTGACCGGACGCCTGTTCGAGAATGAGCCGTCCGGTCGCATCGATCGTCTGAAACGTGCCTTCGATCGTTTGCGAGGGCCTCGCCACGCCGATCCATGCGCCAAGACCAGTGGCGAGCGAGAGCCATTCAGCGCGAATCGCCGCGAAGCCTGCGCCCGCGGCCCAAACATCGAGCCAATGCGTCATCGTCGCGGAAAGCCGCGCGAACACTCTCGCAGGCGCGACCGGCTGGCCAGCGATCGCCGAGAGATTGGTTGCTTTGTAAGGCGTATTAGCGGGATGCTGGCGGCAGTTCACGCCGACACCGGCGACACACGCGAAGCGCCCATGGGGGAGATTTGCACTTTCCAACAATATTCCGCAAAGCTTGGCGCCGTCATGGAGAACATCATTCGGCCATTTGATCGTAACACGCCGATCCCCGCAAAGGATTTCGCGCAACGCGTGAGCCGTCGCGACGCCGGCGACAAAGCCGAATTCCGCGGCCCTGTGCGGCGGCGCCGGATCGATCAGTAGCAGGCTCGCATGCAGATTGCCCCTCGGCGACGACCAGACGCGGCCATTGCGGCCGCGCCCCTCGGTCTGGGTATCGGCGACCACCCACAGACGGCCGGGATCGCCCTTCTGGCCGCGCGTCAAGCCCTCGTCGTTGGTCGAGGCGAGCTGGTCATAGTGGACCAGACGGAACGCATTATCTTGGGCCGCTCCGGCGAGACGATACAGGGCAAAATCCCCATGGCTGCAAATTCAAAACAACGACCTCGCCGCCGCCGTGGTGGCGTCGATGAAGAGGCCAGGATAGGCGAACAAGAACACCACGAGAATGCCGCTCACCGCAAGCACGATACGCGGCGCGGGCGCGGGCCTATCGAATGCGGGCGCTGGCTCGTCAAAATACATGATCTTGACGATCCGGAGATAATAAAACGCCGCGACCGCGCTCGACAGAACGCCAATGACTGCAAGCGGGTAAAGCTGCGCCTGGATTGCCGCGTTGAAGACATACCATTTTGCGAAAAACCCCGCGAGCGGGGGTATCCCCGCCAACGAAAACATCATTGTCGCGAGAAAGAACGCCATCACCCCGTCGGTCCGGGCGAGTCCGGAAAGATCGGAAATATTTTCGACGCCTTCGCCGTTGACCCGCATCGACAGGATACCGGCAAAGGTGCCAAGCGTCATGACGAGATAGATCGCCATATAGGCGAGCACGCTGGCGACGCCGACTTCTCCCCCCGCGGCGAGGCCGACGAGGGCGAAGCCGATGTGGCCGATCGTGGAATAGGCCATCAGGCGCTTGATGTTGGCCTGGCCGATCGCGGCGAAGGAGCCGAGCACCATCGAAAGGATAGAAAGGAATATCACGATCTGCCGCCATTGCGGGGCAATGGCCGGAAACGCGGTCAGGATCACGCGCAGCGTAATGGCGACGGCGGCCATCTTCACCGCCGTGATAAAGAAAGTGGTCACCGGCGTCGGCGCGCCTTCGTACACATCCGGCGTCCACATGTGAAACGGCACGGCCGACATCTTGAAGGCAAGCCCGACCATTAGAAACACAAGTCCGAAGACGACGCCTAGCGAAGCCTTTCCGTTGATGGTTTCGGCGATCCCCGCGAAGGAAACGGTGCCGGCGAAACCGTAGAGCAGGGATGCGCCATAAAGCAGCATGCCGGACGAAAGGGCGCCGAGCACGAAATATTTGAGGCCGGCCTCCGAAGCCCTGACGTTGTCGCGATGGAACGCGGCGAGGACAAAGAGGGCAAGCGACATCAGTTCGAGCCCAAGATAAAGCGCGATGAGTCCCGCCGCCGAAATCAACATCAACATGCCGAGCGTCGACAAAAGAATGAGGATCGGAAACTCGAATTTGTCGATTTTTTCGGCGGCCAGAAAATCCCGGCTCATGACCAAGGTGACGAGCGATCCGGCGAGCGTCAGCACCTTCATGAAGCGCC
>JALZAY010000292.1 GCA_030948025.1 Pseudomonadota bacterium | reverse complement strand
TGGGCGGCACCGGCAAGGAGCGCGGCGACCGCCACCCGAAGATCAAGCCGGGTGTGCTGATTGGCGCCGGAGCCAAAATTCTCGGCAATATCGAGATTGGCCGTTGCTCGCGCATTGCCGCTGGTTCGGTTGTGTTGCATTCGGTGCCGGACAACAAAACGGTGGCGGGCGTGCCGGCGAGAATTGTCGGCGACGCGGGATGTGCCGAACCTTCGCGCGTCATGGATCAGATCCTTGCTCCCACGCCGGTCAACGAATAGTTTGATTTGAAATTGGCCCAGGTTGCCGCCGGCGCACTTTTCTGGCAGAGATTTGGTCCTATCGATCGTGAGCGGCTCGGGGTTCGATGAGAAGGGGGTGCCGTGGCGCCTCCGGAGCGCGTCGTGGATAAAGCGGAATTGCGGAAATTGCAGGAATTCCTGCGTAAATCCCTCGACAATCAGGGAATCAAGGTTGCTCCCGGCAACCGGAATCCGGACGATGCCGACGTGCGCCTTGGCGAGCGCCGGATCGGCGCGATCACGGTCGATGACGAGGACGGCGACAGGTCTTTCTCCTTCGAGATGAAGATTCCCGTCGAGCGGCCGGTGTTGCAGGATTATTTGCGGCGGCTTTTCGAGACCTCCAAATTGACAATCGTGCCGCGCGGTAAAAAAGGCGATTCGGTCGACTTGAACAATGGCGGCGATTTTCTAGGCGTGATCTCGTCGGACGATCCAAAGGCGAAGAGTTTTACTTTGCAGATGGCGATCCTCGATTTCGATCTCGACGAATTATGAAACTTGGGCGATAGGGATCAACCGCTCTTGTCATACGGGAGTGCATATTGAGTCGTGAAAATAGCCTTTTGATGCGCGCATTTGGCTGTCCCCAAGGTTTCCTGGGAAGATTAGGGGGTCCTATTATGGCGCGCACGAACCGGAAGTGCGCCGCTTGGGTCATCGATCTGCTCCACGTCCAGCCCAGCGATAGAGTGCTCGAGGTTGGATTTGGCCCTGGAGTAGGCATTCAGCTGCTAACCAGCTCGGCTTCGGCGGGATATGTCGCAGGCGTGGATCCTTCCAAGGAAATGGTCGCGCAAGCCACAACCCGGAACAAGAAAGCAATCGAGAGTGGCCGGGGAGACCTGCGGCACGGCTTCGTGGCGAGCTTGCCATTCGCAGACAACACATTCGACAAGGCTCTGGCGATTAACTCCATGCAAGTCTGGCCCGACGCCGTGGGGAGCTTACGGGAAATGCGGCGGGTTATCAAGCCTGGTGGCGAAGTAGCGCTTGGCTTCACGCCCTATTCTGGGCAGCCAAACAGCGGATTAGCTGAAACGTTCACGGCGGCCGGGTTCGCCAAGGCGCACGTGGTGGAGAGGGATAAGAACTTCTGTGCGCTGGCGATTAAACCATGACCGGAAGTTTCCATGGTTCGTAAAACCACGTTGGTCCAAGACGATTGGCCTGCCGTTGGAGTTCAATGATCATGCCGGTTTACGCGCTCGATGGCGTTTCGCCCATTCTCCCAAGTGATGGCCGGTTCTGGATCGCGCCTGGCGCGCAAGTCATCGGCAAGGTGCGGCTCGAAACCGGTGTATCGATCTGGTTCGGCGCGGTCCTGCGCGGCGACATCGAAGAGATTTTCGTTGGCGCCCGCTCCAACGTGCAGGATGGATCGCTGCTACATACCGACTTGGGCTTTCCCTTGACCATCGGTCAAGATTGCACCATCGGCCATCACGCGATCCTGCATGGCTGCACCATTGGCGAAAACAGCCTCGTCGGGATGGGCGCGACGCTTTTGAACGGCGCCAGAATTGGCCGCAATTGTTTCGTCGGCGCCAATGCCTTGGTGACCGAAGGCAAGGAGTTTCCGGACAACAGTTTGATCGTCGGCAGCCCGGCCCGCCTCGTCCGCACGCTCGACGACGCGTCGGCCCGAGACCTGCGCGACGGCGCCGCGCTGTATGCCGCCAATGGGCGGCGTTTCGCCAAAGGCCTGGTAGCCATCGGTTGAGCGGCTAAAATCTCGCCACCCCAGTCTCCCGCATCGCATTTTCTCTCCCCTTCCGGATCATGACCGAAATTTGGTTTTATCATCTGCAGCGTCAGCCCCTCGAACGCGTGCTGCCAAATCTTATCGAGAAATCGCTCGAAAAAGGCTGGCGCGTCGCCGTGCAGGCAAGGAGCGAAGAGCGGCTCGATGCGCTCGATTCTTGGCTCTGGACCTATTCGGACGAGAGTTTTCTCGCCCATGGGCGCGAGCGGGATGGCGATTCGGCACTCCAGCCGGTTTATCTCACGGCCGGCCTCGAAAATCCCAATGGCGCGGCGCTCCGGCTGTATATCGAGGGAGCGAAAATGGCGCCGGCCCTTGCGGAAGCTGGCGCGGCTTATGCTCGCGCGGTTGCCCTCTTCGACGGCAATAACGCGGAGGAACTCGCGGCTGCGCGGGCCCAATGGAAAGAGCTGAAGGATTTGGGCTTCGCGGTAACCTATTGGCAGCAGGGCGTCAACGGGCGCTGGGAATTGAAATCCTGAGCCAGCGCCCGAAAATTCGGCTCGTCCGTCAATTTGAATTTCGACTTGGACCCACAGCCGACAGGGCAGCCGCCGGTTCGGCCCCGACAATTGATCACCTGGGCGACCCTTCGCGCGTGTCGCTGCCTAGAGGTGATCGAGAGCCATAAATCCCCGCGCCAATGCGGCGCCGCGTCCGTTACTATTGTTGTTATACATAAAACATTCCTCCACAACGTTCCGTCTATATGCCTCAGACCGCCGATTTTAACGTTATTGTACTTTCGTTACGCTGGAAGTTGAATTACAATCAGTGAGATCGGGTGTGCTTCGAATTTGGAGCAAACTGCGCGGCTACCGCTAGCGGTCATGGGGGTCACGATGCAGTCGGACAAAGAGGTTTCTAAAGTCGGCGCCGCAATGGTCGGGACCGAATTCACCAAATTCAAAGAAGAAAAACAAGCCAGGTTCAACGTTCAAAGTCGTGAATTTGAAGAGTATACATGGAAGCTGCGCACTGAGACGGAGCAGCACCTGAGAGAGGCCGAAGAGCGACTAACTCGCGATATCCGCACGAAGGTCTTCTCGTTTTCTCTTGCCGTCGTCATGAGTGCAGTCGGGGCGATGCTCATTGGCAGCTTCGCCATCACACGCGATGTGAATCATTCTGTCATCGCCCTGCAAAACGATATCATCGCTGCTCAAACCGCGTTAAAGACAGCTAGCGACGCTTTAGTCGAACAGAGACAGAAGCTGGCTAACGCAGAAGCCGACTTCATACTTGCTACCAGCATGTCAACCGATGCCCGCTCCAAACTCGAAGCTACCACGCCGCTGCTCGACAAAGCTCGAGGTGAGTACGAAGGGCTAACAAAGGCAACAACCGATGCCCGCTCCAAACTCGAAGCTACCACGCCGCTGCTCGACAAAGCTCGAGGTGAGTACGAAGGACTAACAAAGGAAACAACCGATG
>JALZAY010000106.1 GCA_030948025.1 Pseudomonadota bacterium | reverse complement strand
TCTCGGCAAGCGCGACGCAATCGTCGACCCTCCCCATTGGCAACACGCAAACTGGGCATCCGGGTCCATGCACGAGCTCAACCGCATCGGGCAGCATAGTCTCGACCCCGAACTTGAAGATTGTATGGGTGTGGCCGCCGCACACCTCCATGAGCGAGAGCGGCCGATGGCGACAGATATCGATCCTGGCGATAAGCTTCTCGATTTCCCGCAACAGCGCCTTGGCCTTTTGCGGATTGCGGAACTCGTCCACATATCTCATCGGCTCTGCTCCTAGCTACTCGGCTGCACGAATATGCAGATTGCCCCGCTCGTCAGCTAGCAGCGTGTGCACGAGATCCCAAAGAATGTGATAGATCGCGACGTGGCATTCCTGAATGCGGTGGATGCTGTCGGTTTCGACGATCAGACAATGATCGAGACCGATCCGCGCCATTTCTCCGCCGGTGTTCCCGGTCAGACCAATGGTCCTTAGCCCGATCTCCTTCGCCTTGCGAAAGGCCTTCACGAGGTTGGCCGAATTGCCGCTGGTCGAGATGCCGATCAGGCTGTCACCGGGCCGCCCTTGGGCGACGATCTGACGTACGAAAATATGGTCAAAGCCAACATCGTTGCCGATGGCCGTCATCATCGTGCTGTCGCAAGTAAGGTCGATGGCGGTCAACGCCGGACGGCCGGCCGTGATCGGGTGCAAAAACTCAACAGCAACGTGGGCAGCGTCGCAGCTCGAGCCGCCATTGCCCATGGAGAACAGGCGCCCGTCGCGGCGGTAGACATCGGCGATCGTCCGGGCGGTATCCACCACGGACTGGCCATTCTTGGCGAAAAAACTTCCAAACACATCCAGATGATGCTGCGCCTTCTGCCGCACCGACTCGACAAGGGCTGCGTTTAAGGCGTGCGCATCCGCTTTCCTGCCATGCAGAAACGGGTAGAGCTCTTGCAAAGCTTCGTCATTTGACATGTACGCACTCCTTCCAACGGACGTGCCGGCAAAGTCCGTCAGGCGTGATCGGCCATTCGCATCGCATCGAGCTCCGGCTCGATCTCCCCAAGTTCTTCTAGAATTTTCAGCGTCGCCGCTGCCTCTAGCTCGCCGATACGGCTCATGGCGAATCCGACATGAACAAGCACCCAATCGCCGACGCATGCTTCGAGCGGGTGATCATCGCTGACCACGCACACCAAATTAATCTCGCGCCGTACCCCTGACACATCGACGATACCGAGCGCGTTATCAGGATCCGAAATCGCGACAATCTGTCCGGGAATGCCTAGGCACATGATATCACCTTTCCTCGCGGCCGGTTCCGCGAAGTCATCGACCGGGCGGCTGCGATTGCCCCCTGTCCAAGCGCCAAACCGCCGTCATTGGCAGGAACCTGGCAGTGTGTGAGCACAGTTAGTCCGAGACCTCCGAGCGCGTGGCTCACTCCCTCCAGCAGCAACCTGTTCTGGAACGAGCCACCAGACAGGGCCACAATGCGCTCCAACCTTCGATTCTCTCGCTCGAAAATGTGACAGACCATCGCAACGATTGCGCGCACCAACCCGTGATGGAACCGCGCCGCTATCACAGCTGCCGGGCTATGGCCCTCTAGATCCTCTAGGATAGCCTGCCACAGCGGAGAAAAATCCATCGTCGTGAGGCCGCCAGAAGCCGGAGCTTGCATCCGAAGTGGGATAGGATAGCCATCATCCTCCAGGGCAAGGGTCCGTGCATCGGCGATGCTCTCCAGCGCGATGGCGGCCTCCCCTTCGTAGCTCACGGCGTCCCGGCAGATCCCAGCCGCGGCGGCGACGGCATCGAACAGCCGTCCGCACGAACTCGACGGAGGACTGTTGATCCGTTTGCTCATCATCGCGGCGAGCGTGCCGAGCGGCTTGCTATCAAGGTCTCGCACAAGCTCGAGCCCTGCATGTTCCTGCTTGCATCGCTCCCAGCCAATCGCAGCTTCAATATGGGCAAAAGTGTTTCGCCAGGGTTGGTGCATGGCCTGAGCGCCGCCCGGCATAGGCACCGGCGGGAAGCATCCAACCCGCTCGAACGTCTTGTAGTCGCTGAGCAGGAACTCGCCACCCCACAGCGTGCCGTCCGGACCGAGCCCGAGCCCGTCAAGCGCAATGCCGAGAACGGGGCGCGTGTCGAGCGGTATGGCATTCTCCGCCAAGCAGCTCGCGATATGGGCGTGGTGGTGCTGGACCTCCTCAATCCGGCATCCGTCCACCAGCGCCCGCTCGCGGCCGAGTTTGGACGAGAGATAATCAGGGTGCATATCGACCGCGATCGTCTTGGGCGCGTGATCGTACAGCGCCAGATAAAGCGAGAGGGCTTTTTGGTAGTCCGCGAGAGTGGCCGCGTCCTCCAAGTCGCCAATGTGCTGGGAGAGGATCGCCTGCCCGTCTTTCAGCAAGCAGAACGTGCTCTTGAGTTCCCCGCCAAGAGCGAGCAGCGGACCGGCGTGCTCGAAACCCGTGGCCAGTCTGACCGGCGCCGGAGCATAACCGCGGGCGCGGCGGACGAGGCGCGGCTTGCCGAGCATCACCCGCACCACGGAATCGTCCACCCGGTTCACGATGTCGCGATTATGGAAGAGCCCATAATCAGCAATCGTGGACAGACGGCGCCTTGCGTCCTTATTTTCCGTACATTGTGGCTCTTGCGAGAGATTCCCGCTGGTCATGACAAACGGCCGGTCGAGGTCCCGCAGCAGCAGATGGTGCAAGGGCGTATTGGGGAGCATGAAGCCGAGAGTCGCATAACCCGGAGCCACCGCGTCGGCCACGCGATCGGGACCGGTCGCGGACAGAATCACAATCGGAGCCGCCGCACTTTTGAGCGGTGACTCCTCCTGACTATCTACGGCACAATATCGGCGGATCACGTCTAGGTCTCGTGCCATCAGGGCGAACGGCTTCGCGTAGCGCCGTTTGCAGTCCCGAAGCCGGGCAACTGCATCCTCGTTGCAAGCATCGCAGGCAAGATTGAACCCCCCCAGTCCCTTGATTGTGATGATCGATCCGCTGAGCAGCAAATCCCTCGCCGCCTCGACCGCCTCGCAGCCGGTGAGGCGCTGCGGCTCGGTTCTGCCATCGACGAAGCGCTCAAGCCATGCGTGTGGTCCGCAAGATGGGCAGGCCGTCGGCTGGGCATGGAAACGGCGATCTTCCGGATCTTCATACTCGGCCCGGCATGCCGGACAAAGCGCGAACTCCACCATGCTGGTGTTGCACCGGTCGTAGGGCACCGCCCGCACGATCGAGAGCCGCGGCCCGCAATGCGTGCAATTCGTAAACGGATAATTGTAACGGCGATCGGAAGGATCGAGCGTTTCCCCAAGGCATGCGTAGCAGGTCGCGGCATCCGGACCAACGGCCGTGTGCACCTCGCCGGCGCGGCTTGATACTATATGGAAGCCGCCCTCATTCGGACTAACTTCGGAGAGCGCCCATGCGATGCTATCGATGCGGGCAAGCGGCGGCGGCTGCTCTTCAAGCCGCCTGAGAAACCGGTCGAGGTCTGCACGTAGGCCCCATGCCCGGATCACGACCCCTTCGGCATCGTTCCACACCTCGCCGGCGATGCCGCAATCCCGCGCCAAGCGCCAGACCGTGGGGCGAAAACCAACGCCCTGCACAAGCCCGCGGACGCGGATCGCCCGCCCTTCCGCCGGCAGAATGGCTGTGGCAACGGGCATCGGCGCCATCACATGCTTCGAATTCTAAAATAGCGAATGAGATCTTGCAGATTCATCAGAATTCCAACCACGATCACCACCGCTACTATGATCCAAAAAATCTCCCATCCGCTCATCACCATTCTCCGTCTGACTATGCGCTCTCGATTTCGTGACTCCGTTGCTCCCGCAGCAAATCCCCGACAAGCCGCTCGACGGCCTTGATCGCCTCATCGACAGCGGAGGCGACGGGAGGACTGAGGCCCATCGCACCCGTTTCTTCGTCGCCGAACGTTTCCGGCTCGCAAGCGACGAGCAGGATGCGCTGACAGCCGCCGCCGAGCGCTTCCACCACGCTCAGCACCTTCGCTGGATCAAGGTCGTGAGGCTCGAGGAATAAATCGCCGGGAGCGACCGTGCCGGCCGAATGCCGGTCTGGCGAGATGATGGATACCGTGCCAGGCGCAGCGCCGCGCCGGGCTGTATCGACTAGGATCGCCGCGTCATAGCCGTCAAGCAGAGCATAGGTGAGATCGATTCCGCGAATCCCGAAATCCACCACTTTGACGCCGGCTGGAAGCGGGCTTTGTGCCAGACGCTGCACGACCTCCACGCCGAAAGCGTCGTCCCCCTTGAAGATGTTGCCGATGCCGGCGACGAGGATTTGGCTCACGTTCAGCTCTCCTTTCCAGAGGGCTCGATCTCGTCCGGCGAAAAGAAGAAGCGGTGGCCCGGCATCCGGTCAAGACCGAATTCCCGGCCCGGATCAACATCGAGCACAACGGCCACATGAATTTTATCGTCGAAGTCGCGCTCGATCGCTTCGATTACCGCCGTCTCGTCCTTCAGAACCAGATCGAAGATATCGGCGCCCCCCTTGGGGCGAAGACGGACGCGATCGCCGACCGCGAGGTCGCGGCCGCCGGCATGCAGGAAAGCTAGCTCCGGCTTGAATACAGCCGGCGGTTCGATGCCAAGGGTCCTGGCCTCCGGATCGGCGCTGGAATGGAGCTCTCGCCGGGCGCCGTGCAATCTCGCCATGTCCGCCGCGGTCAGCGCCTGCGTCCGCTCGAGCAGCGCCCGGGCACGCGCATCGAGCGCTGCCATGTCGCGCTTCTCCTCGTCGGTCATGGCGAGGATGCGCAAAGTGAGAATTTCGTCGATTTCGGTGGCGTCAAAGAGATCGCCCGGACTTTCGGGCGCAACCCGCGGATAGTCATAAAGGATGATCGGCGACGACAATATCGTATCCGTCGTGCCCTCCTCGCCGGCGAGCACCGGCCAGGTTCCCTGATTGTTGCAAGCGGCGGCGGCATTCTTGAGTTCATTGGGCGGATCGAGAAGCGAGATAAACGCGCCGTCGTGCACACCCAGGATTGTATGGGTCGAAGCAAAGGCGCGCCAATGCGCCTCCCTGCGCTCGCTGGAGTCTGTATCTCCGAGAGGCGTGACATTGTCGATCCGCACCGTGAGCCGGAACACGCCGGGCGCAACGCCCCCGGCCGCGATCGTCAGCTCGCCTTGGATGTCAGCGCTGGTGTGGATGAGCAGACCGTACACGCAGCCATCCGGCGCGCGCAAGGGCTTCAAGCTGCGCTGCCCGGCAAAGGCGAATGGCATCTTTACGGGCGCACCGGTGAGCTGCTTTAGCATCAGAGACGAGGCGGTGACATCGCGCTCGATGGCCTCCTCCCAGCTCTGGAAAACCTCCTCGCCCACCTTCAAAGAGGCAACGTTCGTATAGGCCGGCTCCTGGCCCGCGGGCAGCTCAGTCATGGGCGACGCGAATTCCCCGACCTCTCGCCGCACGAGATGCAGAAATCGCACATGAACCTCGATGGCCGAGTCGAGGCTGCCCCGGATCAGACATTCGGTCTGTACACCACTGGCAAAACTTTCCACCTGCCGCGGATAAACGCCGCCGAAGGTCCAGCGCTGCCGGTTCTTCACATTCGAGGCTCGATACGGATAGAGGATATAGCCTTCGTAAAGGACCGTTTTGACAATGGCTTCGACCGGCGCAAGGTTCATGGCAAGCTCTCCTCGCGCTGACGTGTCAGCAGGGCGCGCAGCGTCTCATCCCAGCCTGTGAACCCGTTTTCCCGCTTGTAGCGGTAGATCTCCTCAAAGACGTCGCGATCGATGCGCAACCAGGCCGTGTTGGGATAGTAGAAATCCATCAGCTCCTGCCAGATCCGTACCGGGAGCCGGTAGTTTGCCTCCTTGCTCCAGGAGATCAGATCCATTTGCAGGAAGCCACCGGCGTCCCGATAGAAGACGGTGCCACTGAACAAGAATGCCAGCGGCACTTCGCCTCCTTCAAGGCCAAAGAAATACTTGGTTGCCGCGACATTGAAATCGAAGCTGCATGGGACCGGCATTTCGACGATACGCTGGCCATCGAAAGCCGGCACCTGGACGTTCGTGTGCGTCCAAAGCATGCTTTGCAACGTATCCTTCCACCGATGGGTTATGCCAAAGAGCTCGATGAGACGTTCGCGGTCCTTCGGCGCATAGGTTCGGCGCGTTGCCTCGATGCGAATCTGACAGTGCAAGACCACGTTCTCCACCCTGACGTCCGGGGTCTCATTGATGACGCACAGCTTGAAGAGCAGAGATGGCGCCGCGGCATAGCTGTCGACCACGGCACCCTCGACCGCGAACGTAAGATCAACCATGGCGGCACGCTCCCGCGCTGTCGCGCAGCTCATGCAACCCGGCGAAGAAGCCGTCGATCGCCTTCCAAGCCTCATCGCCGCCAGAGAGACCGCGCCATTTGGTGCGTATCAGTCCGACCAGCGCGTAGCAGCGATCGATCGGCGCTAGGTAGTACTCGCGCGCATTGCGCACGCGGTTGACAAGCAAGGCCTCGCTATCAGGCTCAAGTTCAGCAAGGAGGGGGTTGTTGGCGACGAGTTTCGCCCATGCCTGCAGGTCCAAGAGCGATTCCGTAGGGCCAGCGGGTCCCGGATAAAAAGCAACGATACGTTTGTCTGGCGTGCTGTGAACGAAGAACGCAAGCCCGATCGGGATGCTGAACGAATCCCACTCGGCATCAGTCATATGAAAATTCTTAAGCCGCCGCGCGTATTCCGGCACCGCACGATACCGGTTGTCGTCGCGATTGCCGAGCAAAATGGCACAGCCCCTGCAAACACAGAGCAGGCGGCGCTTGGCGGGCTCGACCAAATGGCGATGATCGGGGGCGATTGGCGCAGAACATAGCTCGCACTGTTCCTCCGCAACCTCACGCGGACGCACGAACCGCCGCACATCTGCCACCCAATTTCCCGGCAGTGTGCTCAGGACCATTCGCTCGACTTCAGTCATGCGGTCGCCTCCATAACCGTTCGTCGCGGCGCCTCAGGCCGTCCAAGGGGAGGCGGGTCACTCTGCCGCGCGGACGGCGGCGGCAGCCTCCTGGGGGACCAATCCATCGATCAGAATCTTTTCGACGTCGGGCGCCGCTTCCACCACGGCGTCCTCGATTTCGCCCGGCAATGTCCACAGCAGGGGCGCCTTGATCGTGGCGGCGCCGCTTCCATGCAACCGCAGCCGAACGGTGCCCCTCGCGATCTCCACAACGTCCAGACGCAGGCCGTGAACCCCAAGATGCGGCCGCAAACGATCTACCGCCCGGCGGACCCGGGTTTCCAGATCGTCCGGGTGCAACCCATGTAAGAGCAACATGGCCTGAACCTGCTCGTTCTCAACCAGCCGCGCCAAGATCGCGGTTCCGCCTTCCGCTGTGGTCACAATTCCCATCAGCTTGGCCAATCCGATGCCATGCAGATCAAGCACGAGGGTGAGAAGCTCCCGCGCGGTCTCTTTCGCGGCCGGATCGGTATGCCCGTCAAGCGCACGGATCAATTCCTCGAGCCGGTGCAGGGCTTGCTGCGGGTCCTCTCTGTTCCCGGCGGACATCGCTATCCCCGCCCCACACCGAACATCGGCGAATGCACCGTCTCGATCGTCTTGCCGTTACCCAGGTACATGTGCACGCCGCACGGCAGGCACGGATCGAAGCTCCGCACCGCGCGCATGATGTCGATGCCCTTGAAATTCTCGGGTCCGTTCTCCTCGAAGATAGGGGTGCCAGTGATCGCGTCTTCGTAGGGGCCCGGCGTCCCAAAGCTGTCGCGTGGCGTGCCGTTCCATGGCGTCGGCGGATAGGGATGGTAGTTGGCGATCTTGCCGCCGCGGATCACCATGTGATGCGAGAGTACGCCACGTACCGCCTCGTGAAAGCCGCAGCCGATAGCCTCGTCGGGCACCTTGAATTCGGTCCATGTCTTGGTCCGGCCCGCCTGCAACTCAGCCAGCGCCTGCTCCGCGAAATAGATGGCAGCCCCGGCTGCATAGGCCTGGAAATAGGTGCGCGCCCGGTCACGCTCGATGGCATTGCTCCACTTTGGGATTTTCCATTCAAACGTCACTGCCGGCTTCAGCGCCGTCTTGGGAAGATTGATCACGACGCTGTTCCCAGTCGCCTTGACGTAACCCATGTCAACGATGTTCGCCAACGCTGTCGCCCAGAGCCGCGCGAAGGCGCCGCCGCCGGTGTCGAGCGCCAGGTGATCGCCGGTCCTCTTGTCGAGCCAGCGAGGACACATCACCCACGAATATTTGCCGTTGAAGTCGCGCTTTTGCGGCCGTGGAACCGTGGTCTGATTCCAAGGGTGTTTCTGGTCAACCGGGTTGCCAAGAGGATCAGTTTTGACGAAAGTCTCGGCGTTGTCCCAGCCGTCGTAATAGGAATGGCCAAGCAGGATTCGGATATTCAGATTGATATCGACGAGATCGGTCGTCACCAAATCGCCGTCGATGACGACGCCTGGTGTGACGAACATCGACCGGCCCCAGTTCGTCATGGTTTTGTAGTCATAGTCACAGACATCAGGCTCCTGGAACGAGCCCCAGCATCCGAGCAAAATACGTCGGCGGCCTACCTCTTCATACCCGGGCAGCGCATCATAGAAGAAGTCAAACAAATCGTCGTGCAGCGGCACGCATTTCTTCATGAATTCGCAATAGCGCATCAGCCGCGTCAAATAGTCAGTGAACAGCTGCACGGTGGGCACGGTGCCGACGCCGCCCGGATAAAGGGTGGATGGATGCACGTGACGGCCTTCCATCAGACAGAACATCTCACGCGTGTAACGGCTCACCTGCAACGTTTCGCGGTAGAAATCACCGGTGAATGGATTGAGCGCCACCATGATGTCACCAATGGTGCGGTAGCCGTGATCGGCCGCGTGCGGCGCCTCGGTCTGCCGGGCGAGCTCCCAGACGCCGGGATTGGTTTCCTTGACCATCTTCTCGCAGAAATCGACCCCCACGAGATTGTCCTGGAAGATGTTGTGGTCGAACATGTACTCGGCGGCTTCGCCAAGGTTGGTGATCCACTCCGCTATCGCTGGCGGCTTGATTCCGTAGGCCATGTTCTGGGCATAGACCGAGCAAGTGGCGTGGTTGTCGCCGCAGATACCGCAGATGCGGCTGGTGATGAAATGGGCGTCGCGCGGGTCCTTGCCCTTCATGAAAATGCTGTAGCCGCGGAAAATCGAAGACGTCGCATGGCACTCGGTGACGACACGATTTCCGAAATCAATCTTGGTGTAGAGGCCGAGACTGCCGACGATACGCGTGATCGGGTCCCAATTCATTTCAACGATCTGCGATGGCTTCCTGGTCTTAGCTATTTCCGGTGCTATAGTCGTAACCATGTCTGCCTCCGATCCGAGATGGGTCTCGGCGAGAATTATGTCAGCGGGGCGGTTGATAGCCGGTCGTTAGCTTCGGCCGGTTGTGGCGCCATTTCGGTTCGTCATTGAGGGTCGAAGTCGTTAAGGGACGCAAAGCGCGGATCAGCGCGCCATACGGCTTGATGAGGTTCGACGAAAGGGTCGCGCCGGGTGGCTGGTCCATGAAAGGCATGAACTTGTCTGGGAAACCTGGCATTGTGCAGCCGATACAAATTCCTCCAACGTTTGGACAACCACCGATTCCGGCCATCCATCCGCGCTTGGGGACATTGCACTGCACGACAGGACCCCAGCAGCCGATCTTGACGATGCATTTTGGCGAGCCGTACTCGTCGGTGAAATCTCCCTGCTCGTAATAACCGGCGCGATCGCAGCCCTCGTGCACGGTCTTTCCAAACAGCCATTTGGGACGCCCCACCTCATCGATAGGAATCATCGGTGCAAGCCCGGCGAGCTGCCGCAGCAGATAGAGCAAAGTTTCCATGAAGTTGTCTGGTTGAACCGGGCAACCGGGCACGTTGACGATTGGCAGTCCCGCCTTGGATTTCCAATCCCAGCCGAGATAGTCCGCCACGCCCATGCATCCGGTGGGATTGCCCTTCATCGCATGAATACCGCCGAAGGCAGAGCAGGTTCCGGCGGTGACTACCGCGAGCGCCTTCGGCGTCAAGCGGTCCAGCCATTCGGGAATGGTGATCGGGTTGCCGGTCTGGGGATCGGTACCAAAGGCCGCCCAGTAGCCGTCACCGCTGATCTTCTCATTGGGAATGGAACCCTCCAGCACGAGCACGAAGTTGTCGAGTTCGCCCTGCGCGGCCTTGTGAAAGGGTGCCATGAACTCGTCGCCGTTGGTATAGGCGAGCACAGGATTGTGCAGGTGAACCTTCGGCAATCCCGGTATGGCTCCGAGGATCACATCTTCGATGCTGGGCTGGGTTGCCGCCGTGATCGAGACCGAGTCGCCGTCGCAGCCGAGCCCTCCTGTGATCCATAGAATATGGACTTCTTCAATCGCGGGCTTGTGCTCGCTTATCCTCTCGCCCTTGGGCTGCATCCTCCGCCCATGCGAATCTCTGGCAGCTACGGCGTCCATGACAGCCTCCCTTTGCTTCGCGATCCGGTGGCGTTCCAGTCCCTGCAACTTAACGAGCGGCAAGAGAACAGGGGAAATCATTTGATTCTATCAACGTAATCAAAAATAGTTATATGGCAACGAAATCATTGCCTTTGCTCTCTGCTGACCGTCAGTCCGCGCGCCGCCAGAAGATTCTCGACATCGGAGGCGAGGATGGGTTTGACTTTGGCTGTCGAAGAGATCTCGCGCGTTTGGCGATCTTCTGAGCCGTGTTCCCGTCAGCGAGCAGACGCTCGAGTTCAGTGCGCGGTTTGCGCTGGCAACGTGTGATTGGGCTTGAGAAAAGGATCGCCATTCTAGACTCTAGCGATTGAATGAGGCCGATCTACCACAACTCTCGCAAACGCTCTTCGCCCGCTTGAGCACATAGGCCCTGACACTGGCGTAACTCCGCCACGAATGGCCGCTTTTGGCGCTTAGCGCCGTTCGCTGCGAAGCAACAATACGTCCGAAGGTGGGCCCCAAGCAGAAATGTCTGTCGCACGGTCGAAATGACGTGGATGACCCTTTGCGGAAGTTCGGCTCACAGTTCTCGATGACGGGAGTTGAAACGAAGTGGACCTTCAGCGGCGACATGGTGACTATCGTGACTCGTTGTTTTCCACGGCGTTTCTGAAGATAGAATCGGCAAGACGGCTTCCCGACAAGTTTTGCCAAAACTAACAGTTGTTCGCGACATGATAAACTGGGTGAGGGTCGAGGGTAGTTCAGCGCGTGATCAACTTCTCCCCAAATTTCCTCAAACAATGTGCGTACTTGGATCTCGCAGCATATAAGTGAATCCGTTCTTGGCTTTACTAGGTAATGGACACTTGTGTAGAAGCTTTCCTTAATTTCGACCTGTATATTTTGCCATTCATAAAACTGTTTTGACTCTGGATCCCAAGTGTATGCCTTGGGGGATTCAGGTAAATACCAATCGAGTTGACTCTCAACCTTAACCGCATCAGGGCCGCTCAGGGCGGCTGAAATAGCTGCGGCGTGTATTTTGACATAAGGCCGATGAAAAATTAATTGTTGATAACTGTTTAAAGTGATGTGACTCTTACGATTAGTGCGACATATTAATTTCACCGGCTAGGGTATGGCAAGCTCCCCTACCCGGAAGCGTCTGCCGATCCTCCTCCTCGGCGGACGCTTTCTTTTTTTTCAGGGGGTGTCTATGGAACAAGCCGGGACGCTCAATGGGCGCTCGCGCCTTTGCTCTTGTAAGATCAGCGCCATGTGGTGATTCGCCGCGAAAGGACTCGTTTTGTTCATCTTGTCAATGCCTAAAAATCGATTCATAGTGCCTTCATGGCAAGTTTGGCACTAAATCCCGCCGCCTTTGTCTCAAATACTCTGACGACGCATTGACGTGATGCTGAGTCATACTTCACGATACCGCATCGCGAGAGGTCGACCCTCTCGCCTTGAGGGTCCGATCGAACGACGTGAGCGTGCCAAAGTAGCGTTAGGCACCCTGCCCCAGGTTCATCGAAAGCCCTCCATCAAGCGTAAAGGTTTGGCCGGTCGCGTAGTCCGCGTCCTCAGACGCCAGATAGACCGCGAGGCGAGCGATCTCCCAAGGTTCGGCGGCACGCTTAAAAGGAATGCTCTGCACCTGCTTCTCGAGTAGCGCGGGATCGTCGATCGCCGGCTGGTTCATCGGTGTCAATACCATCCCGGGGGCGATGTTGTTCACGTTAATCCTATCCGGCGCCAACTCCAGCGCCAGTGTGCGCGTCAGGTTGCGCAGCCCGCCCTTCGAGGCGTCGT
>JALZAY010000291.1 GCA_030948025.1 Pseudomonadota bacterium | reverse complement strand
CTATGCGCGGGCTGGTTTCCGACACGACCGCGTATTCGTCTTCGGGCTGCCCCGAGCCGGACGCCGATTTTGACCATCACGGAATCACGTCGATGTTTGTTTTGCCGTGCTCCCGCCTCCTTCAGCGCGGGGTGGTAATGCTATTGGCGGCGGTATAAGCGGATTGGTGCACCTCGAGAGATGAGCAAATCCGATGAACTCCGGAACGGCAGGGGCATGATTTGGCCGCCGCAGCAGGAGGCTGCGCTAAAAGCCGTCGCCCAATGGTTGAAACGCGGCGAGCCGCAATTGTTCCGGCTCTTCGGCTATGCGGGCACCGGCAAGACCACGCTCGCCAAGAAAATCGCCGAGGATAGCGATGGCGGCGTCGCCTTCGCGGCTTTCACCGGCAAGGCCGCGCTCGTTTTGCGTTCCAAGGGCTGCAACGAAGCGCGCACGATCCACAGCTTGATCTACCGGCTGCGGGCGACCGACACGCAAGAGCCTTCCTTCGTTCTCAACGAGGACAGCGCGGTTACCAAATCGAGCCTTGTCATCATCGACGAATGTTCGATGGTCGATGCGGAACTCGGCCGCGATCTTTTGTCCTTCGGCAAGCCGGTGCTGGTCCTTGGCGATCCGGCGCAATTGCCTCCCGTCAAGGGCGGGGGGCTCTTTACCGAAGGCCCGCCCGACGTGATGCTGACCGAGGTGCATCGCCAAGCGGTGGACAATCCGATCATCAAAATGTCCATGCTTGTGCGCGAAGGAGGAAGGCTTTCCCTCGGCGCTTATGGCGAGAGCCTCGTCATCGACCGGCGCGACATCGATTCCGGCACGGTGACCGCGGCCGATCAGCTGCTCGTTGGCCTCAACCGCACCCGCCACTCGTACAACAAAAGGATGCGCGACCTATTCGGGCACGCCGATGTTTTTCCGCAAGCGGGCGACAAGCTGGTCTGTCTCAAGAACGACAGGACCAAGGGTCTCTTGAACGGCGGGATCTGGCTCGTGAAGACCACTGCGCCAACGCGCAAGAAGAAGCTCGCGCTGAACATTGTGCCGGAGGACGATCCGGCCCGTAAGCCGCTGCGCATCGGCGTGCTGCCGGAATTCTTTCAAGGACTGGAAGAAAGTCTAAGCCCAGAAATCCGGCGGGCGTCGGACGAGTTCGATTACGGCTATGCGCTCACCGTGCATAAGGCGCAGGGCTCCCAATGGAACCATGTGGTTTTGTTCGACGAAAGCTTCGCGTTTCGTGAACACCGCAACCGCTGGCTCTATACCGGCATTACCCGCGCCGCGGAGCGGCTGACGATTGTCGTATGACATACTTTACACACGTTGCGCTCCTCGCCATGGCGGCGGATAGCTGCTTCGCCTCGCTCGAAAATTTCATGCGCGGCGGCGGAATGCGCCCGAAGTAAATCAGCCCCGCTTGTCCGGCCACCGGCAGAGGTCGGAGATTAAGCAGCGTTCGCATTCCGGGCGGCGGGCCTTGCAGATATACCTGCCATGCAGGATCAGCCAATGATGCGCATGGGGCTTGAACGCACTGGGAATGATTTTCTCAAGCCCGCGTTCGATCTCAAGCGGCGTCTTGCCCGCCGCCAGGGGAATACGGTTGGAGACGCGGAAAATATGCGTGTCGACGGCGATCGCCGGCGCGCCGAAAGCAATGTTCATGACGACATTCGCGGTCTTGCGGCCTACTCCGGGGAGCGTTTCGAGCGCCTCGCGGCTTTCCGGCACCTCGCCACCGAAATCCTTGACGAGCCGCCGCGACAAGGCGATCACGTTTTTTGCCTTGGTGCGGTAGAGGCCAATCGTCTTGATCATGTCCTGGAGCTTTTCCTCGCCGAGCGTCAGCATTTTTTCTGGGCTGCCGGCCACGGCGAAAAGCGCGGGCGTGGCCTTGTTGACGCCTAGGTCGGTCGCTTGCGCCGAAAGCACGACCGCGACGAGCAGGGTGAAGGCGTTCACATAGTCGAGTTCGCCTTTTGGGTGCGGATTAGCGACTTCGAAGCGGCGGAAAATCTCGGCCACCCTTGCCGGATCCGGCGGCATTTGCCGTGCGCCTTGCGGTTTCGTGGCGCGCCCGGGTCTTTTTTTGGCTGGCGTATTCGGCTTCGTTCCGGGCGCGGACGAGGCGCTGGCCAAAATTTTGGCCGCCGGATTTTTGGTTGCCGTGTTTCTTTTGCGCATCCGCGCGTTATAAAATCCCCACCCCACCGAGAGCAAGGCTAGGGCCAAGCCCCTTGTCGTGGGAATCCCATGCCGCGCGAGATTTTGGGCGCGGGACCCGAAAATTTGCGGCTCTTCTCGGCGCGGCTGAAGCCGCATCGCTCTCTTACGCGGCAATTTCCACGTGCTGATGGTGATTTATATTGGCGCCAGTATTTTTTCATCTCTGCCTTTTGGTCTTTTGGGCGCTTGGCCGGTCGCCGGTTTCATGGGGATCAACGTGGCGATTTTCTATTTTGCCTTCCGCGCAAATTTCCGTGCCGCTGCACCTACGAAGATGTGGAACTTGCTTGAACTCATGCACGCCAAGGTCAGCGTAAATTGCCGGCCCGGTTGTGGTTGGGTCGGTTTGCTGATTCAAGATTTGGATGAATCGGGATGATTTGCCGCAACCGAGCAAGCGAGAGCTGATGGATCTGGCGCGGAAGCTTCAGCGCCCGGAAAAGACGTCGCGGACGTCGTCAAAGCCGCCTTCGACGGATCGAAAAGAGCGGTGCGAGCAAGCCAAACCCGGCGGCGCAAAACCTGGATACCAAGGTCATTTTCGTATCAATCCGTTCATAAGTCATTCGATATTTTGCTTGACTGCATGAAGCGAAATTGAGTCTTCGCCGGCATGAGACAAAGACGACGCGTGAGAGCTGGATCATAAGACGCTGGAAGCGACGCGCGCGGCGCGTGCGAGATGGTGAAAACCCCGAAGTGTCCGCTCGCATGATTGGTGTGGAGCGGAGCGCGATGGCAAGAAGCCGCGCTGGGTTTACGACACGGCGGCGCGGAAGAACCCGCGGCAATTGAAGTTCGTATTGGCGTTGTGGACGCGCGGCGCCATCCGTCGCCAGGCTCGGGAGATCAAGGACAAGTTCAATGGCGTGTCGCGCGGCGCCGAGGAACCGGCGCGTGCGCACCTTTGCATCGCGTGCAACAACAAGACGAGGCTTTGGCTCAGCAATGGCGCCGTGGTTCGCGGGCTCGCCAGGACCAGCCGGAAATCAAGCAAATGATTTTAAACCACCCCGCGGGCCGGGGCCGAATCGAGCCCTCCGGCCCGCGGTCGTCACGCTTGTTGGATCGCCGACAGTTTCCAGTCGCCGGGGGCGCCGCCAACGTGCCGCGCAAAGGTCCAGACCTCGGTTGCCTGCTGCGGCTCCGCCGGATCGCCGGAGACGATCTTGCCCGAAACGCGATCGGCCATTGTGTCGATCAAGGAAAATCGCATGGCGACCGTTGCATATTCGCCTTGCTGCTCGCGCCAGGCCTCGGAAAGATCTCCTTG
>JALZAY010000105.1 GCA_030948025.1 Pseudomonadota bacterium | reverse complement strand
TTCCCAAAGCGCCGCAAACGTGACTCGATGCGGCATGCCGTTGATTCGTGGAGCGGGCAGCATGCCGGCAATCGAGATGACCCGCAAAGATCTGAATGTTTCGCAGTTGCGGGCGGCGGCGCCCGCGGATCAAGCGCGACTGGCGGTTTACCTGGGCGAAGCCGGCCAATGGTTCCGGCAGGCGAAGCCTGTTGGAATGGCCGGCGGAGGGTTACCTGTCCGGCGCCATCCGCGCGCGGCAGCGGCGCCGCGTTGCGCATGCCAGGTCAGCATCGCGGCCATCAACAAGCACCTGGCACAAACATCTGGCCGAATGCGTCGGCGTCAAGGCCATCGCCCTGTTGATCCTCGACGGTGCGGGTTGGCCCCGTTCGCCACAACTCATCGTGCCAGAGAATATCGCGGTCATGCCGCTTCCACCCTCCGCGCACCCTCCACGCCGGAGCTGAACGCGACAGACCCTTCGGCCGGCTCAGGACATCTCGGAGTACCCGCGCGGCACCTTTCTCAGCCACTGCGTCTTTGCCACCTACGCGGCGATCCTCGACGCGCGTTGCGATGCGGGTCGCGACGCCTGGAATGCCCTGATCGCCAAATCCGAGGTCATCACCTCAATTGGAACCAGAGATTGGGCAAAAGTCAAAACTTAGGGCGGTTGGTATCAGGGGATGGCTGAGGCCCTGCCCGGCTTTTACCCGATAGTTTTTCGGTAAGGACGACCTGGCATCCCACCGCCTTTAGCTTCTGAACCTGAGTATAGGTTGATGGATCTGAGGAACTGACCAGACTATAACCGTAAATTGCAGGTGGTCTCAATGTATTGTTATGGTTTTAACCTTTTATAAATACTGTATTATAATACAAAAATCACCCCAAATAAGACGGAATATAAGACGGGATAGATGTATTCCTGGATCGTATTGCAAGTGTATACACTTTTGAGACTAGTCTTTCCTTCTTATAGGTCCATTGCCATGGCCAACAAGGCAAGGTCCGCCTTTCTTTCTAATCATGAGGTCATGGGTTCGAATCCCATCGCGCTGCCCAAAGAAATTAAACAATTTACGCTATTTCTCTCTCGTTCTAATTGAACCCGATTTTTCGCTGGGGCACACTTGGGGCAACGCCGCGCCGCTTAGCCTGTCCGCATCAGGAAGAGGCGGTTCGATTGCATCCATCGCCTCCACCGCCGCCTCTTTATCTTTGGAAAATAATGCGCAGCTTGCGGCCCGACCCGCCGTGTTGCGTCAATGTCACACCGGCAATTCAAATGCCGGGCGAGATGTTATCGATGTTTTGACGAAATCGGCGCCCGTGCTAAACTTTCATGATGGCTGGTAGGAAACAAACAATTACGCTGGGAATTGCCCTGGCGGTCGCGGTTCTTGCCGCAGTCGCAAACGTTTGGATTGCTGTGCCGCTTTTGGTGTTAGCGGGGTTGTTATTTGCGTGGGGTTTGGAACCCAAGCGCACGGAGGCATATGTTGGGCGTTTGCCGTCCGGTAATTACGTCCTCAAGGCATTGGCTAAATTAGACTTGATAATCTCCCGCTGGAGTTGAGAGAGCCCTAGCGGCGGCCGCCCTCAATTCCACGGACCTATCGCCGTGCTCACTCCCGCCGCGCCAGTTCCCCGGCCCGCGCCCTTCGCCAAGCTCGTCACGTCCGTCCGGGCCGCAGCCCCCTCCGCGGCAAGCAACCGGGCGATGTTGCGTGCAGGCGGTGCGCCGAACAAACGACCGTATTCGCGGCTGAATTGCGAGGGGTTTTCTTATCCCATCCTCAAGCCCGATCCATGCCGGCACGAAGCTGGGGATCGCGACGAGCAGCAATGCGTTGATCCGCAAGTGGGCCCCTAGCAGCCTGTCGGACTTAACGCCGAGCGGAGCATGCGATAGAATCACAACATTGATTCGCGCACGACATGGACGGACCCGTTGCGCAACTTTCGCACGATTGATCGGCAGACTGGGTTCCTGTTGCCGCCGCCGGTTAACAGTGGCTGCCGGAGAAGCATCTGGCGCGTTTCATTGTGGATGTTATCGAGGGGCTCGACCTTCGCGCGATGAGCAGCAGTTATCGCGGCTCTTTATCTGCGTCGTATCATCCGCGACTATTTTCAGGTCCATGCGTTGGAGCGCGAAGACTTCGGCACGGCGACGCGCAAGCCCGGCCGCCAGGCGATGCGCAAGCTCTTCTCAAAGACCGATGGCAGAACTGCCGGCGGCGCGCATCGGCCACTGCCCGGCACCGTCTTCAAACGGTTAGGTCGTATTCGAGTAGCGCCTTTCTTCCGCGCCGATCTTGGAATATATATCGGGATGGTTGTTGATCGTGGCGGGGACCTCACCACAGTCGGGATGAGGATTTCCTCGGAAGGCCGCTGATTTTCGCTATCGGTTTGTTGCGACAAAGTGGCACCGTGCCTTGAGATCGCTTTAAATCATTAAACGTGCGTCCTTATCCGGCAAACTGCGCAGGCGCGCGGGGGCCAATAAGAACGGCGGGGTAGGCCATGCTTTTCGAAGGTCAAACGATCAAGGTTGAAACCCAAGACGGGGGACTCGCCGAACTGTGTTTCGAGCGCGGCGTTGAGGCCGTCAACAAGCTCGACGCTCTAACATTCGCCGAATTGCGCCGCGCAATCGACGCGATCAAAGCCACGCCCGCGATCCAAGGCGTTTTGATCACCAGCGCCAAGGATACATTCATCGTGGGCGCCGACATTTTCGAATTCACCGGCGTCTTCAAGCGGCCGGAAAAAGATATCGAGGCTTTTGTCGGCGCAAACAGCGAGATCATCACTGCGCTGTCCGATCTCCCTGTACCAACGGTCGCGGCGCTCAACGGTCTTGCGCTCGGCGGCGGCTTCGAAGTCGCGCTCGCGGCCGACTATCGGGTGATGTCCAACACCGCGAAAATAGGCTTTCCGGAGATTTCTCTGGGTCTGTTCCCCGGCTATGGCGGCACCGTCCGCCTGCCGCGTCTGGCCGGCTTGGGGCCAAGCGCCGAATGGATCATTTTTGGCGCGCAGCAAAG
This sequence comes from Pseudomonadota bacterium, assembly GCA_030948025.1. GTDB lineage: Bacteria > Pseudomonadota > Alphaproteobacteria > Rhizobiales > Beijerinckiaceae > Methylocapsa. Next base: position 9,360 of record JALZAY010000105.1, on the reverse strand, counting down.
CGCCGAGCGGGCGCTGCAAGCGGGTGCGGTCGATGCCGTCGCCGGGCCAGAAGAATTGCGCGCGGCTGCGCTTGCAATGCTCAAACTGGCAATCGAGGGCAAGGCCGATTGGCAAGGCCGGCGGAGCCGCATGAATCAAAACCTCGGGCTTGCCAAGAACGAGGCCGCGTCTCTTCTTGCCAATGCCAGAGCGCAGGCGGCGAAGGCCCTGCCGCATCTGCCGGCGGCCCATTTCGCGGTCGAGTTGCTGGAGAAAGCCTCGGGTCTCGACGGCGACGCGGCCTTGGCGCTCGAAGCGAAGACTTTCGCCAAGGTGGCAAAGACGCAAGCCGCCGATTCGCTAGTCGCGATTTTCGTCAACGAGCAGGCCGTGAAGAAGACCATCCGGCGTTATGCCAAGGATGCGGCCCCGGTGCGCAAAGCGGCCGTCGCGGGGGCTGGAATCATGGGCGGCGACATTGCTTATCAAAGTGCCTCGCGGGGCGTGCCAATCGTCATGAAGGATATTTCCGCCACGGCGCTCGACCTTGGCATGTCGGAAGCGCGCAAATTGCTCGCCAAGGCGGTCGAGACCGGAAGGCTCACGCAGGACAAGGCCGATGCGATCATAGGCTCGATCACGCCAAGCCTCACCTATGAAGGTTTCGACGACGCCGATGTGGTGGTCGAGGCCGTCGTCGAAAACCTCGCGGTCAAGCAAGCGGTGTTGCGCGAAATCGAGGGGCTTGTCAGCCGCAACGCAATCCTTGCTTCGAATACATCCTCTTTGCGGATCGGCGCTTTGGCGGAGGGTCTGCGACGCCCGGAAAATTTTTTAGGGATGCATTTTTTCAATCCTGTTCCAAAAATGCCGCTGGTCGAAGTGGTTCGCGGCGCCAAAACGTCTGCCCAAGCCATCGCGGCGGTCTCCGGCTATGCGGCCGCGATGGGCAAGACGCCGATCGTGGTCGAGGATTGCCCCGGGTTTGTTGTCAACCGCGCGCTCACGCCTTATCTCATTGCTTTTCTACGCCTCGTCCGCGACGGCGCCGGCTATCATGAAATCGACAAGGCGATGGAAGCCTTCGGCTGGCCGATGGGACCGGCCTATCTCATCGACGTCATCGGCATGGATATTTCGCACCACGTCGTCGAGACCATCTCGGCGGGATTCGCGCCGCGCATGGACGTGCCTTTCGAGACGGCCGTCCAAATCTTGCTGCGCGACGGGCGCCTGGGTCAGAAGAATGGCCACGGCTTTTATAAATACCAGAGCGATTCCAAAGGCCGCCCGCGCAAGGACATCGACTCGGAGACGGAGCGCCTGCTCGCGGCTGGGCAACCCAGTGGCAAGACCCGCATCAGCGAGGAGGAGATCGTCGCGCGCATGATGCTGCCATTGATCCTCGAGGCGGCGCGCGGCGTCGAGGACGGTATCGCCGCTTCGCCGGGGGAGGTGGATATGTGCCTCATTCTAGGCCTCGGCCTGCCGCGCTATCTTGGCGGCGCGCTCAAATATGCCGATTACCTCGGGCTCAAAAACGTCGTCGATCGCGCTGACAACTGGGCGGGCCTTAGCCCGATCTACCGCCCGAGCGAGCGCCTGCGCGCCATGGCCGCCGCCGGCGAAGTTTTTTATCCCGCATAAGGTCTTCGTCGATACGCGAGGTCATATGTTGAGCTTTCACGCCCCCGGCAAGGCAGGGATCGAGGTCGCGACGGACGCCAAGACGATTCCGTCCGAGGTCAACTGGATCGACGCCGTGCGCCCGGATGCGCGGGAGATCGCTTTTTTGGAGCGCACGCTCGGAATCGCGGTGCCGACACTCGAAACGCTCTCCGAAATCGAAACGTCGAGCCGTCTGCGCAGCGAGAAAGACCGGCTCTATCTCAGTATTCCCATGATCCACTGGGCGGATGGTTTCATGCCGGCGCTGACGCCGCTCGGCTTCGTCTTGTCGAAGGACATTCTTTTGACGGTGCGTTTCGAACATATGAAAGTTTTCGACGATGTCCTGGACGCTGTTTCACGGCAGCCGTTGCAAGCTGGCGGTCCCGGCGCCTTCATCGCCATTTTGGAAACGATAGTCGATCATGCCGCCGACGTGCTGGAAGGCGTGGGCGGCGATCTCGACTGCCTGTCGGAGGAAATTTTCGGCACGAACAACGCCAACCCCCGTCGCCACAAGCCGCGCGAGGACGCCGATCAATTGCGCCTCGTGCTGCGCAAGGTCGGACGCAACGGCGATCTGACCTCGAAGATCGAAGACCTGCTTCTGGGCATGGCGCGCATGGTACCCTTTGTCGCGGCCAATGCGGCGCCCTATCTCGAAGCTGGCATACGCACCAAGCTCGAAAGCCTGCAACGCGACATCGCTTCCCTCAACGATTACGAGACGCATCTAACCGATAAGATTCAGTTCCTGCTCGATGCCACCTTGGGCCTGACGAACATCGATCAAAACAATATTTTCAGAATTCTGACCGTCGTCTCCGTGATTGGCATTCCGCCGACCTTTGTCGCGAGCATGTATGGCATGAACTTCAAGAACATTCCCGAATATGATTGGTCCTTCGGTTATCAATATGGGCTTTTGCTGATCGCGCTCAGCGCGATCGTCCCGATCATATGGTTCAAATGGCGCGGCTGGTGGTAGATGCGCAGGTAGTCAGCGCTCGCGGCTGGCCATGACGGGGGAAGAGTTGGCCACGCGGCTTCTCTATCGCGACGGACTGATGCTCGTCATCGACAAGCCGGCCGGGATCGCGGTCCATCGCGGCCCGAAAGGCGGCGAAAATCTCGAAGATTATTTTCCTGTGCTGCGCTTTGGCCTGCCGCGCAACCCCGCCCTCGTGCACAGGCTCGATCGCGACACGTCAGGCTGCCTGGTGCTCGGGCGGCACCACAAGGCGCTCGAAAAACTCGGCCTCCTGTTCAAGCAAGGCAAGATCGCAAAGACCTATTGGGCGATCGTGGAAGGGAACCCGGCGCAAGACGAAGGCTTGATCGACCTGCCACTCGGGCGTCTCGATCCTGGTCGCGGCTGGTGGATGAAGGCCGATCTGTTGGGCCTCCCTTCGCAAACATCTTGGCGGGTCTTGGGGCGCTCGTCCGGCCACGCATTTCTGGAGCTCGCGCCGCTAACCGGGCGCACGCACCAACTTCGAGTTCATTGCGCGGCGCTCGGCTGGCCGATCCTGGGCGATGCCATCTATGGGCATGGCGGGGAGATGGGATTGCAGCTGCATGCCAGGGCGATCACGGTTCCCCTTTACAAAAACAAGGACGCGGTAAAGATCGAGGCGCCGCTGCCTGGACATATGCGCGAGGCGCTGGCCGCGTTTGGCTAAACCGGAGAGCGAGGCCAGCCGAAGACACAAGGGGCGAGGGGGCCCAGAAGGATTAATCAGTTCATGAATATGAGCACATTCAGGCGGCCGGCAAACCCTCCAAACTTGCCATTATCGCTTGCGCGAGAAAGCTTCTCATCTTCGCGACCACCGGTCTGGCCAAACAAATACCATGGACCATCAAATTCCCCTCCGAAAACACATAAGCTAGAGCGTGATAAATTTTGTTTGAAACGGTAGGATTCAGTATGTTCGGATTTGATTTCCGACAGGGATACCCCCGGGAACTCATTGCAACAGAGGATAAATTCCAATTTGATGGGGCCGCACTCGCCAACGCCAATCGGCTTGTCGGCAAAGCGGGCAGCGCCGCCCGTGCAGGATGGCATTGACACGTCAACCGGGACGGTTCCGCCGTTCCGGGAACGGACACCTTGGTTCGGGGGCGACCTGCAAACTCTGCGCAACGTCGTGCGCGGCACCCCGCCGGACCTGCCTGGCGGCGAGCGCCTGCTGCTGGCGATGCCCGACGGCGACCGGCTGGCTGCTCGACTCGACCGGCCGGCCGGCCGCTTTGCCAGACCGCTCATCGTTCTGGTGCATGGCCTCGCAGGCACTGAGGCGAGCGGGCCTGTGGTGGCGAGCATGCGGCATCTGGTCGGCCAGGGCTGGCCGGTCTTGCGCCTAAATCTACGCGGAGCCCTTCCGTCGTGCCCGACCGCCGCCGGGCACTACCATGCCGGCCGGACCGAGGATCTAGCGGAGGCCCTGCGCGGATTGCCGGCCGATCTTATCCGGTATGGGATCGTCGTGCTCGGCCATTCGCTAGGCGGCAATCTCGTGCTGAAATTCATGGGTGAAGGCGGACACGGCCTTCCGGTGCTGGCCGCTGTCGCGGTGTCCACCCCGATTGACCTGGCGGCGACCTGTGCCCGGATGATGACCCGGCGCAACTTCGTCTATCACCGCTTCATGCTCGATGCGATGAAACGCGAGGCGCTTGCGCCGGGCGCCGGGGTTAGCGCGGCCGAACGGGTCACCATCGCCGCCGTCCGGAACGTTTATGAATTCGACGACCGCTTCATCGCGCCGCGCTTCGGCTACCGAGATGCCCAGGATTATTACGAAAGCAATGCCGCCAAGCATTTCCTTGCCGGCATCGCGCGGCCGACGCTTGTCCTGCACGCGCTGGACGACCCTTGGATTCCGGCGGCATGCTACACCGCGATCGATTGGTCGCGCCTGCCGATGATCGAGGCGGTGCTGACCCCACGCGGCGGGCATCTGGGCTTCCACGGCCAGGGCAGCCGCGTTCCTTGGCATGATCGGGTGACGGCGTGGTGGCTCGCGCGAAGGTTTCGGCTTGGACCAAATTAGATGAGACCGGGCAAGTCTTCACCAAGACCGCTGAACGGCCCTCGCGGCGATCTTGAAACGCGTCGGCGTGCTGCTCAATTGCTGCTTACCGCACGGATGCCAAGCCTATCTCGAAAACGCAGAATACGGTTCTACCTAGATTCATCACGCCTCAATGGTCGTCGAAGAACGCGACAGCCCTTCGGGCTTCCTCAAGGTCAAGGCCTAGGTTCTGCGCAAACTTTTAAGAAAGGCTCACATATGAACGAGTTCCAGCCGTAACTTTGCCATTGTTATTTTCTAATAGAGCTTAAATTGAGTTTGGTTAAGTTCAGGCACTTCGCTTTGGCCGCCGGTGTCGTGGCGGAACTAATCCCGCTTTTATGCGTTTAAGGCTTTAGCTTGGTCAGAATAAGGTTATCACGCCCTTGGATCATCTTGAACTTCTGTACAAACCTGCCGCGATCGTTCCCGGCGAGTCGAGCGGGAGACTTGTCATCGTGTCGAATCGCGTGCCTTTGGCGTCATCTTCGGCGGCGCCAGCGGCGGGAGGACTAGCCGTCGCGCTTAAGGCAGCGCTCAAGGCACGCGGCGGACTTTGGTTTGGCTGGTCGGGCAAAACCAGCGAGAAGAGCCCTCTCGCCTGCCAATGGGGGACTTTTGGATCGCTCACCTATGCCGTGTCCGACCTTTCGCGCCGCGATACCGAGCAATATTACCATGGCTTCGCCAACCGGGCGCTGTGGCCGATCTGTCACTATCGTCTCGACCTCGCCGATCTGTCGGAATGCAACGCCGCAGCCTATTTCCGGGTGAACGAGCAATTCGCCCGGCAGCTCCACGAGATGCTGCGCCGGGACGACATCATTTGGGTGCACGACTATCATTTCATTCCCATGGCGAGAGTCCTGCGCGAGCTGGGCTGCGTCAACCGGATCGGCTTTTTCATGCATATTCCCTGGCCGGGGCCGGAAGTCGCCAGCGCTTTGCCCGCCTATCAGCGAATCCTGCGCTCGTTTGGAGCCTATGACGTCGTTGGTTTTCAGACCGAGACCGACGCCGGTAATTTCCGCGACTGCATCGTGAGCGCCAATGCGGGCCGGGTCGCTAGCGGCGATTGGTGCGAGATTGACGGCCGCCGGGCGCGGGTCAGCGCGTTTCCCATCGGCATCGACACCGAAGCCTTCGCCAAGGAAGCCCGTGCCGCCGAAAAGAGCTTGACCGTGAAATGCACGCTCGCGAGCCTCGAAGGCCGGGACCTGATCATCGGGGTAGACCGGCTCGACTATTCGAAAGGCTTGAAACAGCGAATCGAAGCGTTTTGCACGTTCCTCGAGCGTTCGCCACGGGCGGAGCGGGCGCGTGTGACAATGTTACAGATCACGCCCAAGTCGCGCTCGGAGGTTCCCGAATATGCCCGCTTGCAGCGCGAATTGGCGGAAGAAGTTGGCCGCGTCAATGGCAAACTCGGCGATGTCGATTGGACTCCGCTGCGCTACATCAACAAGACGATGAGCCGCTCGGCCCTGGCCGGGCTTTATCGTATCGCGCGGATTGGCCTCGTGACACCCTTGCGCGACGGCATGAATCTCGTCGCGAAGGAATATGTCGCGGCGCAAGCACTGGATAATCCTGGCGTGCTTGTCTTGTCGCAATTCGCCGGCGCCGCCCATGAACTAAAAGGCGCCTTGATCGTCAACCCCTACGATATTGAAGCGACCGCCGCCGCCATCGCGCGCGCCTACGCCATGCCGCTCGAAGAACGCAAGGACCGCTGGAACGCCATGATGACGGTGCTTCGCGCAAACAGCATCCACGATTGGACGGCCCACTTCCTTCAGGCTCTGGGCAATGAACACGAAGGCAAGGAGAAGATCGACGCCCCTCTGATCGAGGACGCTCGTTTGCCGGCCGCCGCCGGCCTAAGCCGGACCGCGCCGGACCGCGGCCGCTTGGACGGCCTAGCGGCGCTCTATGATCTTGCCGGAGCGGCGGTGCCGGGTGCTTATTTTTTAACCAAGTCCTAGCTGGCGACGGGGAGCTTTCCCTGTCTATCGGTCTGGCGAATCCTATTTTCAATAATGAGGATGCGGCGCGCGCCCATTTCGAGGCGGCCCGCGGGCTGCAAAGCAAACCCGTCGGCCCGGATTGCGGCAGCATCGATCAGGCGAGCCCCGTACCATAGCGCTTGCGACGAGACGCCTTGACGAGCAAGGATCCAAACATGGTTTGGATGGCAGGACGCAAAGCGTGACCCGCAACGGAAAAATAGGTGTGGCGCTCAGGGGACGGCCCCTGGCGCCGAGACTTTTGTTCATCGCCGCATTGTTAAGCTTTTGCGGTGCCGGTCACGCCGCCGGTTCGGCTTCGGGCACGCTGTCTCCCGCCGCCAGGGAAGATCCGGCAAGCTTTGGCGTCGCCTGCTCGATTGGTGCGCCGGTATGGGCGCCGCCGGCGGCCACGGCGGAAGATTTGCCCTGGGCTTCCGTCTGGCTTGGGCATTTTTCCGGCGGCCGCCCCTTTGAAGCTGGCAATGGGCAAACCTTCATCGATTGGCGGGATGACAAACGCTGCTTTCCCGCGCGGCAAAAGTGTCAAGCCTGGATCGCCGGCTTGCGCCGCGCCTATCGTCGTCCCGAGGGCTTTTGGACCTGTTTACTGCTGCGCTGAATGGCGCGGATGCGTTTGGCGCCTACGCACTCTATATTCGAGCGCACCGGGTTTGGAGAGCCGCAATGTTCGATGCCCTGAAAAATTTTATCGCCGAGGTCGCCGGCGCGGAGGCACCCGCCCGGAGTTTTGGCGAGGAGGGTTATCGTCTCGCGGCGGTGGCCTTGCTGATTCATGTCGCCAATGTCGACGGCCAGTCGGACCTCGCCGAGCGGCGCCGGCTGAAGACAATCATCGAGGAGCGGTTCGGCCTCGACGCGAAAGCCACCTCGGAATTAATCACGATAGGCGAGCAAAGCGACCGCGAGGCCGTCGATTTCTATCATTTCACCAGCGTCCTGAAACGCGCGCTCGACGACGATGGATGCCAGAAAATCGTGGAGATGCTGTGGGGACATCGCATTTGCCGATGGCCTGGTCGATGAATTCGAGGAAAACACGATCTGGCGCATTGCCGAACTTCTCGGCGTTTCGACGCGCGACAGGGTCTTGCTGCGCCAGCGGGTCGCCGGACAAACGCCACGGGACGCCCCATTCGAAGGCCCCTGGTCCGCGCCGGCCGCGAAAGGGAAAGCATGAGTGGAACAGATCTGCCACAGGGAACCCGTCAAGCACGCCGCGTCACCCTGATTACCGGCGCCTCCGGCGGGATCGGCGCCGACCTTGCCCGCGTCTTTGCAAGACATGGCCATGATCTCGCACTCGTCGCGCGCAGTCGCGCCAAGCTCGAAGCGCTCGCCGACGAAATCGCGGCGTCCGGCGGGCCACGGCCCTTGGTGCTGGTGTTCGATTTGATCGAACAAGGCGCGGCAACCCAAATCGCCGCCGCGCTCGAAGCCGCTGGCGCCACCCCGGAGATTTTGGTCAACAATGCCGGCTTCGGCCTTGCCGGCGAGGCCGCCGGCCTCGATCCGGCCGAACAGCTCGCGATCGTCGATCTCAATATTCGCGCAGTCGTTGAAATAACTTTGTGTTTCCTACCAGCCATTCGCGCCGCACGCGGAAAAATCCTAAATGTCGCTTCGATCGCGGCCTACTTCCCTGGCGGCCCGGGCATGGCGGCCTATTACGCCTCCAAGTCCTTTGTTCTCTCGTTCTCGCTGGCCCTCTCGCAGGAACTGCATTCGCAGGGCGTCACGGTCTCGGCGCTGTGTCCCGGCTACACCAAGACGGATTTCCAGACCCGCGCGGGGTTCGGGCCAAACATGGACTTCGCTCGTCTGCCGGGTTCCACCGCCATCGAGGTCGCCGAGGCGGGCTATGCCGGGCTGATCGCGGGACGCCGCGAGATTGTGCCTGGATTCTTTAACAAACTCAGCATTTCGCTCTTACCATTTTTGCCAAAAGCCCTGATTTTAGCGGTTATCTCGCGGTTGCAGCAAAATCGGGCTCCTCTCCCCTGAAGTCCGGTTTGATATTTTCATCTTGCTAACGATGCCTAAAGTGATCAAATCTTGCGGCAGGATTCTCATCGTCCTGCATCAAGCCCATTCGACTCCGGGGCGGCTCGGACGGCTCTTGCGCACGCAAGGATTTGAACTCGATTGCCGGCGTCCCTGCTTCGACGATCCGCTGCCGGCAACGCTAAGAAATTACGCCGGCCTTCCGCTATCGCGACAAGGCCTTCCAGTTCCATCCGGAAGTGACTTTCGCGATGATGTGCCAATGGGCGTTCCTGACCCGCGAGCGCATGGCCGAACCAGGCGCCCGCCCCCGCTATCGTCATATCGAAGGGTGGTTCCGGCACGACGGCGCCGTAGCACGTTGGTCCGGGGCTTTTCTGCGCCGCTGCCTCGCCGGCGGCCAGCCTGGCGTACTTCCCGGTTGGATAGAACCATCAAATCGGCAAGACAGCGCGGGGGATACATAAGTTGAACTAGGGCCTGTTGACATTCATTTCAACGCCATGACGGCCGCGGTTAGGTTGATTATGGCGGCAAAGCTCTGATCTGTCTTGTCGTAGCGGCATGAGATCCTGCGCCATTGTTTGAGCGGAGCAGGCTT
>JALZAY010000104.1 GCA_030948025.1 Pseudomonadota bacterium | reverse complement strand
ATCAAACACTACCGCGCCGTAGCCACGCGCTACGACAAAACGCCCGATAACTTCCTCGCCGGCGTCAAACTCGCTTCACTTCGAATCTGGATGCGCTTTAATGAGTCGATGACCTAGAGCGCGTGTTTTTCGGAGAGATCGATAGGAAAGGTGCCGAAGCGCGTGACTTACTCGTCGAAAACGGGCCTACCAAACTCTCCGCTGAGCGGCGAGGTGACTTCGCGCGGCTGCTTCTTTCTCTCGACGTACGCCGCCCGGTAAACGTCAAACGGGTTCGAATGGAAGGGCGGGAGTATTTTGCCGAAGGACTTAATACCGATCCTCAGATACTTGCCGCGATGGCTAAGCTCTATATTCATGAAACTCCATCAGATTACACCGAAAATGTGCTTGGTGCATCCCTCGAAGACAGGGCGCTCGTGAAAATTCAACGATTGGTTGATAATCCAAAGGTCGGCAGCGTTCTAATCAACGCGCATTGGGACTTGAAGAAACTTGGGCCTTCAGATGGCTCATTCGTTTTAGCTGATCGCCCTCTCATCAGGATAAATGGATACGATAGTCCGGGAGCAACGTGGGTGCTTCCGCTGACAACCAAAGTGGCGTTCTTTGCAGTCAATCATCCGACGAACTTAGCGAATCTGCGGAGCGTTCCTGCCCATCGTTTTGCGAATGAAACGAACAAGGAGAGCGCCTTATAGAAAGAGCGGTTTGTATTCAGCGCCGACAAAAACCACGAGAAATGGCTGGGTAAATACCTGTGCCAAAACACCTGATGCTTTGTCTGAATTGGGACGGTAGGAAAAGTAAGAGGCGGCACAATGTTCAAAAATTTTGTACAAATGGTTTCTACCAGAAAACAGCCCAAGGCGGTAGCGTGTATGGCTAAAACCAGCCCGAAAACCCGATTAGATTATGAGAAGATATGCCGCGCTCTTTTTAAAGAGCTACAGGACCTTGAGGTCAAGGCCGGCATCGCAGAGAAGGCCGATAATGCTCGGAGTGGCCCGCGTTTGCCTTTGCATTATGATAGCGATGCGCCGTTTTTGAGCGCGAGATGGAAAGCCGAGGATGAGGAAGAACGTCAAGACAAGCAGGACTACATACGACGTGCAATTCGGTCTCTATATTTTTCGGTGCCTGATCTCGATCTTCGGAAGCAGCTAATTCAGAAAGAGCGCGAGCTAACCGACAACGAGCGATACACGTTCTTGACTGATGTGCCGACGGCGCAGGCTGAGCTTAACCAAGCTAAAGCAAAAGGCAAGAATTGGTATTGGTGGGCCTCCTTGGGTGCGATCGGCTTTGTCGCGGGTTGGTCGTTGTTCCCAACTGCCTGGAGCTCTGGCGGGTGCTTTGGTAGCATACTTCAACGGCAGATACGCCGAGAACGATGCCAAGGAGCGCCGAGGGTTATCGGTCAAACAGGCGGAAGATCACCTTGAAGAAGCGCGCTCCATAAATCGCCAGGTTCTAAACAGGGAATACACATTTACGAAATACGAAGCCAAGAACGGTGAGCCTGACAAGGAATAGACTGGTAAAGGGTGAACGCTCTACAAAATTCATAAATTATACGCCGCCATTTCGGGCCGGTCAGATCGAGCCCTTAGATGTCGCGCCAGTCAGGTCCATATGTCCCCACTTGGCGCACTACGGGCCATATCCGAATTGGCCTGCAATCCAACGCCGTGCGATCTTTCGTCAATAGTTAGATATTCACGCCCCCCAACCGCGCGTCAATGCAGCCAAAATTCGCCGTCGAGCGTTTTGATCTCGGCCGGCTTGATGAGCTTCGAATGTCCCACCACCACGCTGTGCAACGGCCCGTCGAGCGTTTCCCGCCAGAACGCCAAGAATTTGATCAGGATCGGAAAATCCGGCGCAAGATCGTAGTCTTGCCAGACATAAGTCTGCAACAGGCGCGGGTGATCCGGCAAATGATAGAGAATGCGGGCGGTGGCAAGCCCATATCCCGCGAGCTGCTTGATAAAATCAGGCGACGCCTTACCTGTCTCGATCCTTTTGGTTGCGGCCATGGCCTTAACCTCCGTGCTGGTATGCCGGCCAGAACAGGTCCTTACAAAGCGTTGACGAGCTTGTTCGATTTTGACCTGCCCCAACTTATTGCTTTGAGCGATTCTTTTTCTGTGTTCATTCAATACGCGTTACATTAATACAGAGTTGCGCCCGAAGCTTACGCAAGCCGCGTGCCGGAAAAAATTTTCGCCAGGGTTGCCACTTAGTCTCGTGTCGATCGAACGCAGTGAAACAGGCGCGGTTCCTCCTTTGTATCGATGTCGATTTCCATCGCGGGGTTTCCGGCCGTTAACTCAAGAATATTTTCCGCGCCGCGGCGATGAGGTCTCGCGCGCCCTTGTCTCCCTATTGCAGCACGACGAGAGCTTGTTAGTGTGCGCGCGGCTTCGATTCGCTCACGCGCGTGAATTCAGTCTTATCGGGAGCTAAGGCATGACCGACATCATCATCGCTGGCGAGACCTTCAACGTTTTGATCGAGGGCGACGAGAACAAAGAGGGTTTGATGCTCTCTAACCCGATGGGCACCAATCTTCATCTCTGGGACCCTCAAATTCCCGCTTTGGCCGAACATTTCCGGGTCGTGCGCTACGATTCGCGCGGGCACGGCGCAAGCGTGGCCAATCAGGGACCCTATTCGGTCGAAGGCCTTGGCCGCGACGCGCTCGCGATCATGGATGCGCTCGGCATCGCAAGAGTCCATTGGTTGGGCCTTTCGGTGGGCAGCGTCGTTGGACTGTGGCTCCTCGTCCATGCCCGCGAGCGCATCGGCCGGGCGGTGCTTGCCAGCACGGCGGCGCAAATACCGGGTCCGGATCTGTGGAACAACCGCATTCAATCGGCTCGGGATACCGGCATGAATGGCGTCGCCATCGCGGCCGCCGAGCGGTGGTTCACAAAGACTTTCCGCGACGCCAATCCGGAAAAAGTGGAAGCCGTGATGGAGATGGTCCGGACGACGCCGCTGCACCCCTATTTGGCCGCCTTGGCCGCCATTCGCGACATGGATATGCGCGAAGCCATTCGAAGCATCAAAAACAAGATTCTTGTCATCGCCGGGCGGCACGATCCGTCGACGCCACCAGGAATGGGCGCGTTGGTCGCCAGTTCCATCGAAGGCGCCAAATTCGTCACGTTGGAAGCCGCGCATATGTCGAATATCGAGGATGAAGCGAATTTTACCAAGGCGGCGATCGATTTCCTGACCGCTCCTGAAATCACCGCAGCCGGGCCTTCTCCCCGCCCAAGGGCTCCGGCAAAAAAGGCGGAGGCGAAGAAAGCGCCGGCAAGGAAGACGGCCGCGAAAAAGGCTCTGGCGAAAAAGGCTCCGGTGAAAAAAAGCGCCGCCAAAAAACCCGCGGGAAAACGAGCTTCGGCGAAGCAAGCGCCGACGAAAAAAACAGCGCCCAAGAAACTCAAAACGAAGGCGCCGACGAAAAAGGCCGCCGCGAAAAAACTAACCGGACGGTCCCAAACGACGACGGGCGCCATTGGCCGCACTAAAATCTGAACTTAAGCAATATGGTACAAACTAAATCTTGTATCAAGAAATATTTCTACTGTTTGCCAGTTTCTCGCCGATCTCGACAATACGTTTGCACACATCCTTGAAGGCATCTTTTGCCATATCTAACTGCCAAAGGACGATTTTCGTTTTTGCCGGAAACCACCAAGAGACTATTTGTTCAGGAGCTGCCGAACGCGCCGCTTCAGCCGCCTCTAGACAACAATAGTTGTCAAGATATCTGTCCGCTAAATCGGGATTACCAAGCTTTATTAGTGCGATAATAATCGTGATCGGACGATAGGAAGGAATTTGGCCATGAGTCAGACTACATAACGCCATGATATCTTCATCTGTCACATCTGTTAGGTTTTGCATTGTTCACTTCCGTTCCTTTTGTCGCTCGCACGGGCTCAGGGAGCCTTATTCTCCTCAATCACAATTCCCCGGAGAATTGCCGCAACTTCTCGCCCTGCCTTCGCCATCTCTATCGAAGTCCCAGACCCCTTGTTCGAACTTTTTATGAACGCCGCTTGGTTCTCGATCCTTCTTGCGGCCTCCGCCAAGAACTCTGCCACCGCTTCGGTGGGCGTCCCATACAATCTGAAGGGGATGTTATTTTCCATGCTCATATTCTCCATTTGTTGCGTTAGGACGATCACGTCCAACAATGGGCAAAACGACGCCGCCCGGATGAACTGCAGCGAATTAAGGTTGCTTGAAGCTGACCTCCAGCGCCTTGCGCAACTATTTCAAGGTCAAGTGAGGGGCCGAAGGCCGCCGCGGTGTCAAAGAGCTGAAATCGAATAGGCGTCCGGTCACAAGCCGGGCGCCCTTTTTTACGGACATGGCACGGACAAAGAAAGCGGCGGATTTTTCGGGTGAGACGTAACTCATTGGTTTCATTGGTGAGCGCGATGGGATTCGAACCGTAGCAAGCTGAATAAATGTCCATTCCGGCCCGCCTCACACTGTTCCGTATTGGCGGTGGGCATAGCTGAGGTGGGCGCCTTCCGGACCAAAGTCCGCCGCTTCGACGGCGCCAATCATGACAAAATGCGTCATGACACGCTTTGCCTCGACAAGACGGCAGTCGAACGCCGCGGCCGCACGTCTGAGCACCGGAGCGCCGGTGACGAGCTTGGTCCATTCGCCGCCCGCGAATCGTTCGTCGAGATGGTGACCGGTACGGCCGGCGAAAATATCCGCCAGCGCCTCGTGCGAGGGGGCAAGGGTGTTGATGCAAAATACGCCGTTCGCGATCATCCTTGCCGCCGAAGGCGAGGTTTTGTTGATGCAAAACAACATCATCGGGGGTTCGTCAGTGATCGAGGCGACGGAGGTCGCGGTAATTCCGGCAAGTCCCGCCGGCCCGTTGGTGGTGATAATATGAACAGTGGCCGCGACACGGCTCATCGCGTCGCGAAACCGCGCCGGATCGAGGCCCTGACCTGGCACGGCGCGTGTTTCCATGCGTCCGTTGTTGGGTTTGGCCATGTCCTCGCCGGGGTCCTTCTTCATCGAAACCATCTTTATGTCAAAGACCGGCGTGCGATGATCCGCTTCCCTGATAGCAAACACTGCCGCATAAAAAGTATCCGCCAGCCGCGAGCAAACACCAGACGATAACCATTCATCGCGGCGGTAAGCCGGACCTTCTTATCGCCCGCGAAGGAGCCCTCGATGCAAGCGCCCTCTCATTTACCGGCTCCGATCGACGACGGTGCATGTGACCATCTTCCGGGACTCGCTGTGCCATCGCTTGTGCTTCCATCGACCGCCGGGCGCCTGATCGATCTAAGCATGCGCGACGCGGCGCGAACGGTCGTCTATTGTTATTCAATGACAGGCGTACCAGAAGCGCCATTGCCGGAGGGATGGGACTTGATCCCGGGAGCACGCGGCTGCACACCGCAAGCTTGCGCCTTTCGCGACCATTACCAGGAACTCGCCACGTTTGAGGCGGAATTATTCGGCCTGAGCACTCAAACCACTGGTTATCAGCGCGAAATGGCCGAACGCTTGCATTTGCCCTTCGAAATCCTGAGCGATGCCAAGCTCACCTTTGCGAACGCTCTGAAACTTCCCACATTCGAGGCCGGCGGAATGCGGCTTATCAAGCGCCTAACATTGATTATCCGTGGAGGCCGGATCGAAACCGTGCTTTATCCTGTCTTTCCGTCAAACGAGAGCGCCGCGCGAGTCATCGCGTGGCTTGAGCGGCACCCGTTGTAACCGCGGCCATGTTGAGATGGATGAACAGGGCTGCGTAGGAAAGCTTCTATCCCAAATTGGCGAGGCCGGGAAAGCTCTGCAACAGCCAGGCCGAAAAATCCTGAATCGATCCCGTCAAAAAGGCTATTCCCGTTGCCACGAGAAGAACGCCAATGACGCGCTCGATCACGCCAAAATAGGGACGGCAACGCTTGATAACGCGGACAAATGGTTCGATTGCCAGCGCCGCCAACAAAAACGGCAGGCCAAGCCCGGCCGAATAGGAGGCCAGCAGCGCAACACCTTTGCCGATTGTCTCCTCTGACGCGGCGACCGCGAGAATCGCCGCGAGAATGGGGCCAATGCAAGGGGTCCAGCCGAAGCCGAAGGCCAGCCCCATGATGTAGGCGCCCCAAATTCCGGCCGGCTTTTGCACGTCGACCCGGGCCTCGCGATAAAAAAGGGCGAACCGGAAAACGCCCAAAAAATGCAAGCCCATCACGATGATCGCGACCCCGGCGAGGAGCGAAAGCGTTAAGAAATATTCGTGCAGCACCTGGCCGAAAGCCGAGGCTGTCACGCCGAGGCCAACGAAAACAGTGGAAAAACCAAAGACGAAAAGCACCGCCGCGATGAGAATACCGCGCCGCGCGCGGGCTTCGCGGCGGGTGGCGACCTCCTCGATCGTCGTTCCGGCAATAAACGTAAGATAGGGTGGAACCAGCGGCAGCACGCAGGGGCTCAAGAATGATAGAAGGCCTGCGAACGCGGCGGCGGGAAGCGTGACATCGTGCGTCATCCGCCCTTCTAGCTTGTTCTGGGATAAGGGAAAAGCGCCAAGGCCCTGCGGAAGCACGGGCACTTCGGCGAGTTTTGTAAAATTAACGTGAGACCTTATAGGTTGCGACGGCAAAATTTCCGATTCGGTTCAGGAAAAATTCATGGCGGCAATAGATAATCTTGTTTCGATGTCCATCGCCGCCGCATGGCCTTTGCGCCCCAATAATGCTCTGGTCCGCGCCAGCACCCGTGCGGCCGCCCAACGGCCCGGCGCGCTCCTTCGATGACGGTTTTCCTGGTCTCGTTGTGCAATATCCTGTTCAATTTCGCGATCGGGCTTCTCGTCGCAAAATTTCTTGGCCCCGAGGAATATGGCCGGTTTGCCCTCGCTTACGCGACCGCGATCTTCGTCCAGACTGGCTTTTTTGATTGGATCCGGCTTGGGGCCACGCGGTTTTATTCCGCACGGATACGTGACGAGGAGCCAGCGCTGCGGGCGACGCTCGATTTCGGCTTTGCAATTATCGCCTTCGGGCTTGCGGCCGGCGCGAGCCTTCTTCTCTTCACCGGCATCAGGTTTACATTATCTTATGGTTTGATCGCCCTGGCGCTCGCCGCCGCCGCCGCCAATGGGCTTTTCGATTATCATACGGCGCTGGTTCGCGCCCGCTTCGACGACCGTCTTTTTACCCGGCTTGTTCTCGTCAAGAACATAGTGGCTTTCGCTCTCATGGGCGGCGGAGCCTTCCTGTTTGGCTCGGCCAAGATGACCCTTGCCGGCACAATCGTCAGTCTCGCCGGATCAGTCGTCACCGCGCGCGCGGCGTTGCGCGATCCGGCCTCGCAACCTCGCCTCGCGCGCCTTTCCATTGCCCGTTCGCTGACGGCCTATAGCCTGCCTATCGTCGGCGCCAATCTGCTTTATCTTGCGATCCCTCTTGCCAATCGCTCGATTCTCGCGATCCTCGCTGGATTTTCCGAAACCGGACAATTTTCCTTGGCCTATGATTTCGGAACCAAGGCGATCCAGGCGATCGGCTCGGCCCTCGATATTGTGTTGTTTCAGATCGCGGTCGCGACGCACGAATTGCACGGTCCGTTCCAGGCGAGGCGGCAGATCGCCCGCAACATGACAATCGTTATCGCCATGGTTTTGCCGGCCTGCACGGGGCTTTGGCTGACCCTTCCTTCGATTGAGCAATTGGCCGTGCCGGAGGCATTTCGAGGCCATTTCGACTTGCTCTTGCCTCTGATGATGACTGGCCTCTTCTCCATGGCCATGATTCAATACGCGATAAATCCAGTTTTCCAGATCGAGAAAAAAACCGCGCCCTTGATTGTCGCGGCCTTGGCGGCTTGCGCCGCCGATGCTCTGTTGTTGTTGATTTTGCCCTCCGATGCCGGTGCCTCTAACCTCGCCATCGCCCAGGCCGGCGCGATGCTGGCCGCGCTCATTGTGCTGATCGGTTTCGCAAGCCGGGCGAAACGGCAATGGCCGCGTCCACGCGATCTCGCCGTCACGGTTTTCGCCAATGCCTTGATGTCCGCGATCGTTCTGCCGATGCGTGGCCAAGAGCCAGGACTTGCGACACTCGTCGAACAGATTGCCACCGGTGTAGCTGTCTACGCTGTCGTCGTGATGGGGTTCGATGTGGCCGGGTTGCGTGGCCTCACGATTGCACGTCTGCGCCTAACGGTTGCGCGGATGAAGACGCTTTAGGTTTTCGCGCCGGCCGCCGCGTCGCATGAGCAGGGTCGCCCAGCCGTCGATGTCGATCCGCCGCGCGAGGACGGTGCCTTGCCTCCGATAGGCAGCGACGACGCCTGGAACATCGCGCCCGATGAGACCGGAGAGAATAATCTCCGCGCGGGGCGCCGCTAATCTTGCGATTTGCGGTGCGAGATCGCGGAGCGAACGTGCGAGAATATTCGCCAAAACCAGATCGTAAGGTCCCCCTGCCCGCAACACCGGGTGCGCGGCGCCCTTTGCCAGGACTGGACGCACGAAGCTCGCGACGCGATTGCGTATTGCGTTGACGCCGGCCGCTTGCACGCAAACACTGTCGATATCCCCGGCGTGAATTTTGCGCTTGAACAATTTGGCCGCGGCGATGGCAAGGACGCCGGAGCCGGTGCCGAGATCGAGGATGGCGCGGGGCCGCCGCCTGCGCGCGACGAGATCCAGCATGTGGAGGCAGCCGCGCGTCGAACCATGGTGGCCGGTGCCAAAGGCAAGTGCTGCCTCGATCTCGATTGCGATGTCATTGGCCTTGACCGCGTCGCGTCCATGCGCGCCATGAATGATGAAGCGTCCCGCCCGTACCGGCGCCAGCCCTTCGAGGGAAACGGCCACCCAGTCGCGCTCATCGACGCGGCCAAACGTTGCCGCGCGGGCGGCGGCGTCACCCGCGGCGGCGGCGACAAGAGCGCGAACGTTTGCTTCGTCCGGCGGGGCGCCAAAATAGGCCTCGACGATCCAGGAAGTCTTGTTGCAACCGTCTGTGTCCGGCGCCTCCTCGAAGGCCGCGGCGGCGGTCGTGGCCGGATCAAAAGTCTCGACAATGATGTCCGCGATCCTGCGCGCCGCCGCCTCGCCGCATGAAAGACGCATGACATGCGCGGCGCCATTTGGGGGCAGGCCTTCGAGCATGGCGGCAGGTACCATGCATGTTGGATGTTGAAAAAGAGAGTTACTCGCACAGTTTGAATTTGACATAGCCATCGGTTTCGCGTTGCGTTCTCGCATGGACGGTAGGCTCGCAAAAATTGAACCAGCAAAAGGTAAGACTTTTTCGCTTGAGCAATCGAAGCTCGACATTGTTGACCGCTCGCGGACCAGCCGATTGCCGTGGAGAGGTCAGTTTTCTCCAGAACTTATTGAATATCTTATGGAATCTGTTTGTCAGGATAGTACATCGTTTCTTGATCCATTCTGTGGAAGCGGAACAGTCCTTTTCGAGGCAATAAAGCGCTCTCAGTCTGCGGTGGGTCTAGAAGTAAATCCTGCGGCTTGGCACTTAGCGGTTCTATCTAGTTTTGCCGCGCTCAGTAGTTCAGAGAAAGCCAACATCATCCAAGAAATTCGGCACGTCGTCACGGCGAGTTCATCTGAGGGTTTATTCGCAGCGAGCGCACCTTACGTGCTCGAAACAATTCACTCCCAGGATGCGCAACAGGCCCTGAAACTCGCGCTCGCGGCTGTAGTTCTGCTCGGTATGGGGAATGAGCGCGAGTTGACAGCTGCTTCGATAGCACGGGGTGGCCTTGCGGTCCTAAGCATTTTAAATGAGTTGAGCAAAGTAAATGAGTTGAGCAAAGTAAATGAGTTGAGCAAAAAATTTAAGGCCACAACTTGCTATCTCACTGATGCTCGGCAAATGCCTTTGGCTTCCGAATCAATTGATGCAGTAATCACCTCACCGCCATATATTAACGTGTTTAATTACCATCAAAACTACCGGCCTGCTACAGAATTACTTGGATGGCAGCCGCTCGAAGCGGCTCGTTCCGAAATCGGGGCTAATCGAAAGCACCGTGCTAACCGATTTCTTACGGTGGTTCAGTATTGTTTGGATATGAGCGCGTGCCTCAGCGAATTGGCTCGCGTGATGAAACAGGATGCCCCATTAATTATTGTCTTAGGACGCACCTCGAATGTGCTTGGCGGCGCTTTCAAAAATGGCGCAATAATTCGTGAGTTGCTTTCCAGTTCAAATGAATTCAGTGAAATCGGAAGTGCGCAGCGTGTGTTTACCAATAGGTTTGGTGAACGCATCATTGAGGATATTGTCGTCGTGCGCCGTATTCGTTGGAACCTATTGGTTTCGAGTGATGTTCGCCGGGTGGGTATCTCCGCTCTAAAGGAAGCCCAAACCTATGTCCCGGAACGCAATCAGGCCGCGCTAAGAGACGCTATCGAAAAGGCGCATGAGGTGATGGCATCCCCACTTTTGAAGGTCACCGTGCCGCCCGCCTTTGCTATTATGGAAACGAGAAAAAACACGGCACATCATGGAAGTCGTTCGCGCAGCAGCGCACGGTGACAAACTCAAGGCGCTTTTGACCAACAGCAAACTCCCTGCCGGAGATAAGCGAAGTGAGGCTGCGGTACTGCGCTACGAGGCTTGGATCAAGGCTCTCAAGAGCGTGAGTGGGGACCATGCAGCTGTCCTGAACGGGCTTGTGTCTGCACTTAATGAATACAAAAGATACATTGAGCTTGAACTTATATTCGATGCCGCAGATGACTTTCTTTATCGACAAAAGGGCCAACTGAAACTTGATAACACCGTTTTGGAGGAATTCCTCCCATATCTGTTTGACGTCCGACTTATACCGGGATTGGACAGGATCGCCAATCTTAATTGTGGGCCGCAAGCGTCATATGCTGGTATGAGCTTCGCGTCTCCGTTCTTGCCATTGAATAACGGTGGCGTGTTTTTGAAATTAAAAGATCAAGATTTTGCAGTCTCAAAATCACATAAAATATTGATTACTGATGAACCAAAGGATAGCGACGCCTTCGAGACGAAATTCTTTGTTTCACATTTCGTGACAGAAATTAAAACAAATCTTGATAAAACTATGTTTCAGGAAGCATCGCAGACAGCGGCAGAGCTGAAAAGGGCCGTTCCGGGCTCAACATATGTTCTAGTGTGCGAATTCTTGGATATGGCACCAATCACGACCAGGCTTACTTCGATTGACGAAGTAATCGTTTTGCGAAAGGCGAAGCGCTTGGCTTCCAATATACGGGCGGAATTTAGCACAGCGCCGGGACGGCAACGCGCCCGTAAAGCTTACGAGGGTTACCTAGAAAAAAACCCTCTAAAGGTGGAATGTTTCGAACGATTCTTGTGGCACCTAAACGAATGCTTCCCTGAAAAAGAGGAAGATGCTGAAGATGTTGTGCTTGGCCGAGGTTACTTCTAGTCGAAGCGCAAGCAACGGCGTCAGGCCTTCCGGCACCCGTCCAGAAACAAGCGAACCGCGGTTTCAATCCTCCGGTCTTCCCGCGAGGGTTCCTCGCGGCCGCCCAACAGAGACATGCGCTGAGATGCACCGGCGACAAGGATGAAGAACTGCTCGGCCAGAGGTTCAGGATCGCCAAATTGGATCACACCGCGATCGGCATAGACCGCCAGGACACGGATAATTTCGCTAAGGGGGCGATGGCGATTGCGCTCGACAAAGAGCTTCGCAAGGCCGGGGAATCTGGGTGCTTCGGCAATGAACAGGCGATGGAAGGCCAGAACCTCGGGCCGGAGCGCCAAGTCCAAGAGCCTTCTTCCTAATGCGCAAAGTCCTGCCTGGACATCTTCCGGCGGCGGCTCGAAAATACGGAGAATTCCGATCTGCTCCTCGATGAACCGTTCGAACGCGCCGGCGAACAGCGCCGCCTTGTCAGGATAACGCGCGTAGATGAAGCGTTTGGCGACCGCCGAGTCGCGGGCGATCTCGTCAACCGACGCACCGTCCCAACCTTTCTCCAGGAAAAGACGGGCCGCCACCGCGAGCAGGTTGTGATGCCTTCGTTCGGCTTCCTGCCGGGTCGGCCGGCCTCCGGGACCACGCTTGAATGAAGCCGGTTCAAGCGGGGCGTTGGGCATGACGGGTTCTCTCTTGCAGCCAGAGGTCCGAAGTGATAACGCAACGATACATCGCCGTTGCACAAGGTTCAAGTCCGTGAAGCCACCGGTCATTCTTGCGGTCGCGCTCGCCGCGGTGGCGGGCGCCGGTTGGTGGTGGACGCGGACCCGCATTCCTCCGCCGGCCGAGTGGCAAGGCTATGCCGAGGCCGATTTCGTGAAGGTCGGCCCGACCCAGCAAGGTCTCCTCACCTCCGTCTTCGTCGCGAGGGGCGTCAAGGTCGCCGCCGGCGCGCCGCTCTTTG
>JALZAY010000290.1 GCA_030948025.1 Pseudomonadota bacterium | reverse complement strand
GATCGAAGTCGAATGTCTGGGAGCCTGCTGCAATGCCCCGATGGTCCAGATCAACGAGGATTATTTCGAGGATCTGACGCCGCGGAATTTCGAGAAATTGCTCGACGATCTCGCCGCGGGCCGCCCCGTAAAGATCGGTTCGCAAACCGGGCGCGTCACTTCGGAACCCGCGGGCGGGCTTACTTCATTGACCTCGCTCTATGGCGTCGATGGCCGCAGCGGTCCCTTGAGCACGCCCGAACTGAACCAATCGTAAGGTCAAGAGAGATGCTTGAAGACAAGGATCGCATCTTCACCAATCTCTACGGATTCGGCGATTGGCGTCTGAAGGGCGCCATGGCGCGCGGGGGGTGGGACAATACCAAAAAACTGATCGACAAGGGCAAGGAGTGGATCATCGACGAGATGAAGGCCTCTGGCCTTCGCGGGCGAGGCGGTGCCGGTTTTCCGACCGGCCTCAAGTGGTCCTTCATGCCGAAGCCAGATCCAGCGCGGCCCTCCTATCTCGTCCTTAACGCCGACGAATCGGAGCCCGGCACTTCCAAGGACCGGGAGATCATGCGCAACGATCCGCAGCTTCTGATCGAGGGTTGTTTTCTCGCTTGCTTCGCGATGCAGGCGCATGTCTGCTATGTTTATATTCGCGGCGAATATGTTTTGGAAGGACGGCGCTTGGAGGCCGCGATCGCCGAGGCCTATGCGGCGAATCTTATAGGCAAGAACAATATCCACGGCTGGCCGTTCGACATTTATGTTCATCACGGCGCTGGCGCTTATATCGCCGGCGAGGAAACCGCGCTTTTGGAGTCGCTCGAAGGCAAGAAAGGCATGCCCCGGCTGAAGCCGCCTTTCCCCGCCAACATGGGCCTTTACGGCTGTCCGACGACCGTCAACAATGTGGAATCGGTTGCCGCCGCCCCGGCCATTCTCCGCCGCGGCGCGGCATGGTTTGCAAGCTTCGGCGCGAAGAACAATTCCGGCACCAAGCTTTTCTGTGTCTCCGGCCACGTGAATAAGCCATGCAACGTGGAGGAGGCGATGTCGATTCCCTTCCGCGAATTGATCGAGCGCCATTGCGGCGGCGTTCGCGGCGGCTTCGACAATCTGCTCGCGGTGATTCCCGGCGGCTCGTCGGTGCCTTGTGTTCCAGCGCACGAAATCATCGACGCAGCGATGGATTTTGATACCTTGCGTGATTTGAAATCCGGGCTCGGCACGGCCGCCGTCATCGTGATGGACAAATCGACCGACATTGTGCGGGCGATCGCGAGGATTAGCTATTTCTATAAGCACGAGAGCTGCGGCCAATGCACGCCTTGCCGGGAAGGCACGGGCTGGCTCTGGCGCGTCGTGTCCCGCATGGCGGAAGGCCGCGCGCAACGGCGCGAGATTGACATGCTACTCGAAGTCACGACCCAAATCGAGGGCCACACGATCTGCGCGTTTGGCGAGGCGGCGGCCTGGCCGGTGCAAGGTCTCATCCGGCATTTCCGGCCCGAAATCGAACGGCGCATCGAGCAATATGCCGCCAATCCGCATCCGGAGCCAGTAAAAGACTTCGGCGTCGCGGCGGAGTAGGAGTGGCGTGTGGCCATTGCCTCCGGCACAGGAGCAATATGATGCCCGAGCCCGACAAATTGGTTCTGGTCTATCTACGGCGCATCGACGAGAAAGTTGATCGCGTGATCGATGACGTGCGCGACATCAAGTTTCGCGTGACGAATTTCGAAGAAGGGCAGGCTGGTATTCAACGCCGATTGGGCATCGAGCGGCGTCTCGATCTCGTCGATTTGCCGCACTGAGGATAAAGCATGAGCAGACTCATCGTGGACGACATCGAAATCGACGTTCCGCCCGAATATACGCTTTTGCAGGCCTGCGAAGAGGCGGGCGCGGAGATCCCGCGGTTTTGCTTTCACGAGCGGCTGTCGATCGCCGGCAATTGCCGGATGTGCCTTGTCGAGGTGAAGGGCGGGCCGCCCAAGCCTTCGGCGTCCTGCGCCGTGGCGGTCAAGGATCTGCGCCCCGGCCCGAACGGCGAGCTGCCGGTCGTGCTCACCAAGTCTCCGATGGTGAAAAAGGCCCGCGAAGGAGTCATGGAATTCCTGCTCATCAATCACCCGCTCGATTGCCCGATTTGCGATCAGGGCGGCGAGTGCGATCTGCAGGACCAAGCCATGGCCTTTGGCTTCCATTCTTCGCGCTACATCGAAAATAAGCGCGCCGTAGAGGACAAATACATCGGGCCGCTGGTGCGCACCTCGATGAACCGCTGCATCCATTGCACCCGCTGCGTCCGGTTCACCGCGGAAGTCGCCGGTACGGGGGACATGGGCGCGACCGGACGCGGCGAGGACATGGAGATCACGACCTATCTTGAGACCGCGATGCGGTCGGAGCTGCAAGGCAATATCGCCGATCTCTGCCCGGTCGGCGCGCTGTTGCCAAAGCCCTATTCCTTCAAGGCGCGATCCTGGGAACTCGTCAAGACCGAGTCGATCGACGTCATGGACGCGCTTGGCTCGGCGATCCGCATCGACACGCGCGGGCGCGAGGTGATGCGCATCCTGCCCCGCATCAACGAGGCCGTGAACGAGGAATGGATTTCCGACAAGACACGTGAGATTGTCGATGGTCTTAAGACCAAACGCCTCGATCGCCCCTTTGTGCGCGAGAACGGCAAATTGGGCGAAGCGTCCTGGCAAGCGGCCTTTCAAGCAATCGCGGCCAAGGTCAAACAGACGCCCCCGGATCGGATCGGCGCGATCGCCGGCGATCTTTGCGCTGTCGAGGAGATTTTCGCGCTTCAGCTCCTGATGCAAAGCCTCGGTGCCGTCTCCCTCGATTGCCGGCAGGATGGCGCGAAACTCGACCCCAGTCTTGGCCGGGCGAGCTATATTTTCAACCCCGCCATTGCCGGCATCGGCCAGGCGGATGGTCTGTTGATCATCGGCGCCAATCCCCGCAAGGAAGCGCCGGTCTTGAATGCGCGGATCCGCAAGCGCTGGCTGAAGGGCGGCTTTCCGATCGGCGTCATCGGCGAAAAAACCGATCTGACTTATGATTATGCTTATCTCGGGGCCGGACCGGAGACGCTGGAGGCTTTCGCGGAACACCCTCCGGCGAAAATGGAAAAGCCGATTTTACTGATCGGCCAAGGCGCCCTCGCGCGCGAGGATGGGCGCGCCATACTCGCGCTCGCGGCCAAGGCCGCGCAGGCGCACGGGGTCGTCAAGGAGGGGTGGAACGGCTTCGCGATCCTGCACACGGCCGCGGCGCGCGTGGGCGGCCTGGATCTCGGCTTCGTGCCGGGAGCAGGCGGGCTCGACGCGGGATCAATGGCGAAAAGCGGCGCCCTCGATGTTCTGTTTCTTTTGGGCGCCGATGAGATCGCGGTGGAACCGGGCGCTTTCGTGGTCTATCAAGGCACGCACGGCGATCGGGGCGCGGCGCGCGCCGACGTCATCCTGCCGGGCGCGGCATACACCGAAAAATCCGGCACCTATGTCAACACGGAGGGCCGCGTGCAACTCGCCGATCGGGCCAATTTC
>JALZAY010000289.1 GCA_030948025.1 Pseudomonadota bacterium | reverse complement strand
CAAAGGAGAACAGCCGCTTATAGCACACGAGCCGCAAATTAGGAAACAGCGGCGCAGGTCAGAAAAAAATGGCGGCTAAGATGTAAGCGCCGGGCCCGAACGCGCCGCGAAAAGCGCGGGGTCTCAAGCCCTCGCGCGCGTATTCAAAAACTTGCACTTCTTGCTCTCCTTTGAAAAAATCAATAACTTACGAGAATATGACTTGATCTCCTTTGTGGTTTTTTGCACTCCTTTGATTTCCATAGAAGTGCAACAAGTGCAGGATCAAAGCATGGATTTTGCGCTCCTATAGTCATAACAACCCCCAAACCGAGCGCGCGCCCACGCCAAAACCGTCCTTGCGCTTGATAATTTTGCTGCCCTCCTGATGCACGTTTCAATGTTCCCCATGAAATATTTTGGGCCGCCGCCGCCGCTTTTATTTCGTCTTGCGGCCGCTCGCCTTTCGCCAAAGCCGCCCGCAGGAACCGTTTCGCCTCATCCAGCTTGGAAACCTTACCCGTCTCGCCTTCGGCATCGTTCAGCAATTCGAGGATGTGAACTGCTTGCGGAAAGTGTTTTCCGCATATTCGCCGAGCACGACTCTTTCGAGGTCGACAACGGTGACGGGAATCGTCTCGCGCCCGAGCGTTTTGAAAGCCATTAGACGGCGCGCGCCGGCGATAACGCTGCCGTCCGGCGTGACGACGATAGGATGCAGCAAGCCGATATCCGCAATACTCCTTGCCAAGGAACCGATTTCGCCATGGTCTTGGCGGGAACGCGGGCCGATCTTGAGCATCGATGGGAAGCGCGCTCATGGCTCGCCCCCGACCACGTGAACGATCGCCGCAAATTTATCGCCGCCGTTCGCTTTGATGAAAGCGGCCGGGAGCGCCGCGTATCGTTCGAGATGCGGGCGCAAGTCCGCGCCACGCTCGACCTCGTCGAGAAAGTGGAATAATGGCCGCTCGCCCAGCCCGTGCAGACGCCGGGCGAGATATTGCAACTGAACCCGGCGGCCGGCGGCCGGTTTATTTGCCGCTTGCGAAATTGGCGGTGGGGATTTATGAGGGCGACTGTCGATCCTGCTACGAAACGACAATTCCAAGAGCCCGGTAGCGCCGCCAGCGCGCCGGGTTTCGCTTGTTTGGGTCATGGCTCATGACCCCACCTTGCGCGAGCGGCGGGTAAGCTTTGTGGGCTTGCTCGGATCGATTTCCTTCGCGAGCAGCCACGATTCGAAGGAGGCTTCGCGATAGAAAGTCGATTGACCGATGCGGGTATATGGAGGGCCTTTGCCCTCTTGTCGCCACCGCTTGAGAACCCGGGGGCTCTTGCCGAGAATCCGCGAGACCGAAAGCTCGCTCAACAGGCCTGGCTTGCACTCCGGGACGGCATGAATGCGGCGCCGTTTAGGCGCAACGCTGTCTTGGATTTGGGGGCTTCGGGCATAACAATACTCCAGCGGGGGGCTGGAGTGCGGCAGGACAGCTAGGCACATTACATGCCGACGTGACACTGGGGCCTGCCCCGGGAGCCGCGAAGGCAATGCTGTCCACCAGGTGCCCGGCCGATTAGAACGCCAGCACGGTTTTTTTCTGGGGAGTCGAATAGACAACACTATCGTTGGGCCATTTCTATTCGCCACGAGGGCGCCGGTTACGATTACACTCTCGCGTTAAGATAAGACTTGTCCGGCAAAGGTTGTCAAGCTGAGACGTCTTTATCCTTGTGGAAAGCTAGCACCTTCCCGCGCCCCTTGGCGGCGGCTACGATCTTTCCAACCTTGCCGGCCGCGCGCCGTTGCGAAGCGTCCATCAAGTGAGAATATCTTGATGTCGTGCTGCTTTGACTGTGTCCCAAAAGTGCGCCGATCGTCTCAAGACTTTCGCCGTCGCTGACCGCGGAACTTGCGAACGAATGCCGAATGTCGTGAATTCGAAGGCTGGCAATATTCGCGGCGCGCCCGATCTCTTTCCAAGGCTTTTTGATATCGCCAAGGTACCCCGTGCGGCCGGCGCCGGGAAAGACGAAATTGCTCGTGCCGGCCGTGGCGCGGACTTCCTCTAGCAAGGCGACGGCCTCTTCGGACAGCGGGACTATGTGAATTTTTCGCTGTTTTGTGTGAGCCGATGGCTTCGTCCAAATGCCAGCCGCAAGGTCAAACATTTCCCATGTCGCGCCAAGGACTTCACCCTTGCGCGCGCCAGTCAGGATCAAAAGCTTGACGACCGCGGCGGCTTGCTTATCACCGTGACTGTCGAGAGCCGACAACAAGGACTCGAGTTCACCTTCCGACAAATATCGCCGTCGCGGCTCTTCGTGATAGCGATCGATTCCCTTGCAAAGGGTGCAAGCTTCCATGCCGGCGCGGCAAGGCCTGGTCTTTGAGAGCTTGCGCATCGCCTGGCGGCTAAGCTTGCGCGTCGCCGTGCCGAAGTCTTCGCGCTCCAACGCTTGGACCTGAAAATAGTTGTTGCCCAGATCAACGCCTCCTTTGATAAACTCTTGCAGGGACGATTCCCTCTTTGTGGCGCTCCGGCGGCCACGCCTTGGCACTTTGATGCCGTCGAGGCGCGGCCGTCCACACCATCAAGGATGCGCAGCACCGCTTTCCCGGCGCGCGCATTGCAGGCAAGTCAGTATACCGGACTTGCAAGATAAGCTCGCGTCCTTGCCAGCATCGATCCGCTCGCCGATCATGCTCGGCCCATGAGATCAATGGCGCAATCCGGCATTGAGCGATGGATCAAATCCAGGCCTTTACAAGCCCGCCGTCTGCTAGAAGTCGAAACTTACCGTACGCTCGCGCTGTTGGGTCGAAGACCTGCCCTGACTCGTTACGCAGCTTTTGGCTTCCATGCCCCCAGTGGTTGCCGCTTGGCGCGCAAAATGCTATGAACAGCGAGGTGGGCGGATCGAAGGAAGGAAACGCGTGCTCGCAGGACAACTCGCACTCGTCGCCGCCGCTCTCTTTACCGGCGCCGCAGTCTACGTCAACGTGGCGGAACAACCGGCCCGTCTTGCGCTTGACGACCGGGCGTCCCTCGCCGAATGGAAACCCGCCTATAAACGCGGCTTTGCGATGCAAGCGTCCTTGGCCATGATCGGCTTTCTCCTTGGTGTCATCGCCGCGCGCTCCAGAATGGACTGGCGTTGGCTCGCTGGAGGCTTATTGCTGCTTGCCAATTGGCCTTTCACGCTCATTGTCATGTTGCCGACGAACAAACTCTTGCTGGAAATCGCACCGCAAAATGCGGGTCCGAAAAGCCGCGAATTGATCCGGGTATGGGGCAGGTTGCACGCGGTGCGGAGCGGACTCGGCGCCACCGCGACCGTGCTTTTCCTTTGGGCTTCGCTGCAATAGTCCGGGCGAGTTCTTGGGCCGCCGCAACTGCTGTCCCGGCACGCGGGGGCCGGTCCTCGTCTCTACCGTGGCGTCCCCGGCTCGGTCTAGGTCATGATCTCATAAAGGGGATTCCCGAATCGGCAAGAGAATGATTCAACCTTCAGATCATGGAGGTTGGAATGGCTCGTTTTGATTTGACGGATGTCGAGTGGTCGGTGATTTCGCCG
>JALZAY010000288.1 GCA_030948025.1 Pseudomonadota bacterium | reverse complement strand
AAATGTTTCACGTGAAACATTTTGGTACGATTGGCGAGAAGCAAAAGCGATATTCCGCCGCCTTGCGTTCCATTTAGGCAGGCATAAAAACCCCCACGCGGCCTAAGATGCCACAGCCTCGGTGGTCGCCTCCACCGGTTGAGGCTCGGCTTCGATCACGACGAGATCGCAAGCCGTCGCGACAGTCAACGTCATATTCGCGGCCTTGGCGACGAGGCCCGCATAATAGGCCTGAATGTCCTGCGGGCCGGCCGGAGGATGATCTGGCGTTCCGGCGAGGAGAAGCGGCAGGTGGCCGGCAAGCTTTGCATTCGTGCCCTTGGCCGCGACCGTGATCCGCGCTGTTTCCTCGGCTCCGCTCAGTGTAACCTCGATGACACCGCCGCGCGGGATTGCCGCGGCGGCGATCAGACACAGATTCAGGATGAGCTTGACATTGTTCTTTGGCATTCGAAGAGGAGGGACATTCCATTCGAGTTCCGTCCGCTCGCCGCCAAAGAGGCCGCGCGCGACCGTCGCCGCATCGCTGGTATCGATCGACGCCCCGCCCGAACCGGCGGCCCCGAAAGCCAGCCGGCAAAATTGCAGACGCGCCGAGGCCTGCCCGGCGCTTTTCTTGATGAGATCGAGCGCAAAGCCGCGAATTTCCGCGTCTTGCTCCTCGTCGAGCATCTCAAGCCCATTGATAATGGCGCCAACCGGGCCGATCACATCATGACAGACGCGGGAGCAAAGCAGCGCGGCGAGGTCGAGGGGGTCGAGGGCAAACACCGTCATGTTTCATCCATTCAAGGGCAAAGCCCCTTGAAGCAGTGGAGACTAGGCTCCACGCTCCAAAATTGCCCCAATTGAAATGCCGGGAGCTTTTTGGCTCCCGGGCGACGGGGGCGCCAAACTAACACGAAACGTCACACTCCGAAGTGAAGCGCTGCCGCGTCGGCGCGTCAAGGCTGACAATCTCAATCTGCGAATTATAGATTAACAAATCGCCGTAACACGCGGGTTTCGGGCGATCCGCGCAAGCAACCCACAACGGCTTTCGATCTCGCCGCGGCTATTGCAAATTGCGCGATGGCTGCGGGACAAACGTTTCAGGCGCGCCTTTCCGGGCCGTCCAAATCCGTGCAACGGAGTAGCAATTTCGTGAAAGACAACAAAATCAATGCAGTACCGGAGATCGGTCGGGATGCAATAGCGGATATTTTCGCTGAAATCGCGCTCGAAGCCGCCGTCGCGGTGATGGCCGCCTATGCCGGCGACAGCCGCGCCAGGCGCAAGCTGGATGGGAGTCCCGTCTGCGACGCCGACGAAGCGGCCGAGGCTATTATCCTGAAGCGCCTCGCAATGCGGTTGCCTCATCTTCCGGTACTCGCCGAGGAAGCGGCTTCAAGAGGCGAGAAGATGATTGCTGGACAAACTTTCATCCTGGTCGATCCGGTCGATGGGACGCGCGAATTCCTGAGCCATAATGGCGAGTTCACCGTCAATATAGGGCTGATCGTCGATTCGGCGCCGCGTGCCGGCGTAGTTTACGCGCCGGCGTTCGGACAACTCTGGATCGGCGGCGCCACCGCCAGTACCTGCGAGGTCGCGCCGGGCGCGGCGCTGCCGCCGCCTGAAGAGCGCCGGGCAATTCATGCGCGGCGGGCGCCCCAGCAAGGACTGACAGCCCTCGTGAGCCGCTCCCACGCCGATCCGGCGACCGAGGCTTTTCTCGCGAAGCTCCCCGTCAAGGAGCGGCGGCAGGCGGGTTCCGCACTCAAATTCTGTGTGGTTGCCGAGGGCCGAGCCGACGTCTATCCGCGGTTCGGCCAAACCATGGAATGGGACACGGCGGCGGGGGACGCGGTGTTGCGCGCGGCGGGTGGGATCGTTCGCGATAGCGCGGGACGCCCATTGCGGTACGGAAAAACGGAAGCGCAATTCAGAAACGGGCCCTTTTTCGCCTTGGGCGATCCAAAGGCGGCCATTTTTCGAGCACGGTAAAGCGACAGCGGCGAATTATCCGGGCAAACGGGCACAGCTTCGCCCTGAAGAAGCCACGATAAAACCCTGGCGGGCGTCAATTCTTCGTTAACGCTATTCGTTCAAAGCTCGACGCAATGCTCGGTTCGCGGAAGATTGAGCGGAGGATTTGACTATGCAAACGCGACGGGAACTGACGCTGAAGCTGGCGGCTCTTGCCGCCGGGGTCCCAGTTTTCCGGGCGAGCGCTGTTTTGGCGGACCCCGGTCCCTCGAACGGACGGCCGGGCGAATTTTCCTCGAACGAGATTGTCGCCAACGGCCATCGTTTCTTTGGATCGGTCTCGCGCGGACTTGCCGAGATTGTCGAGGCCGCAACCAAGCGCTGGGGCAAGCCCAATGGCTATGTGCTGGGCCAGGAGGCGGGCGGCGCCTTCATCGGCGGGCTGCGCTATGGCGAGGGCGTGATGTATACGCGCAACGCCGGCGATCTGAAGGTTTTTTGGCAAGGCCCCTCGCTGGGCTTCGATGCGGGAGCCGACGGCGATCGCACCATGATGCTTGTCTATAATCTGCCTTCAACGGCTGCGATCTTTCGCCGGTTCGGCGGCGTTGACGGCTCGGCCTATCTCGTCGGCGGCTTTGGCATGACGGCGCTCGTCAACGACGATGTTTACGTGGTTCCGATCCGCTCCGGGATCGGCGCGCGTCTGGGGCTCAACGTCAGCTATCTGAAATTCACCCAAAGCTCGACCTGGAACCCGTTTTGACGAGCCCCGGCGCGGGGCGGGCACAACTAATCACGTCCAACATCATCTCACCTCAGCAAGAACGCACCGAGCCTTCAGGGCGTCGGCCGTACAGGTGCGGCGTGAAGTCGTCGCTGCGGCGTGGCTTGACGTGCCAGGAAATTTGTTACGTGCTCTATTTGGCAATGTGACAGAGCCACCGGCAGTCATGGTCGATCAGGCCGCAAACGCCTGTCGCTCGCAGATATTCGGCGACATCGAGATTGGCGCTATCGGGCTTTGCTCGAGGCCGGTCCGCAAGCGCCTTTTCGCAAATCTTTCTACACCGCCAGTGCGCTCGAAATATTGGCTGCGGCCACGAGCGCCGGCATGACGATCGCCCAATCGGTGGCCAAGTTCGACAAATATTCGCGACGTCTTTCGCTCAGAGAGGGGCCCTGCAATCGCGCCCCAAGATTGAGACGGTCTCGATGCCAATCATTGAACCGGTGGCTGATGGGCCTTCACCAAGGCGGCGTCTAGCGCCAACTTCATTGATGGCGACCTCGATGAATTCACTTTCCGCTTTAACGTCGGCGATCATCTGCGCGCGAATTGCTCTTACATCCCCTCGCTCGGCAGACTGTCGCCATTGGTCCGGCGCCCTCTTCCAACATCATTAACGATAGGAGTTCGTCACCCAAAAACGGGATACCCAGTTGGCACCAAAAAACGGGGGTTAGGGCCTGTTGACATTCATTTCAACGCCATGACGGCCGCGGTTAGGTTGATTATGGCGGCAAAGCTCTGATCTGTCTTGTCGTAGCGGCATGAGATCCTGCGCCATTGTTTGAGCGGAGCAGGCTT
>JALZAY010000287.1 GCA_030948025.1 Pseudomonadota bacterium | reverse complement strand
GCATTGATCCTGCATTCGATCGCATGTCCCTGAAAGACGACTTCCTTCTGGGTCAACGTCAAGGGGGAACCCGCGGCAATTCTTATCTGCTCATTGACGAGATCGACCCCGGTGATCATTTCGGTTACCGGATGCTCGACCTGAATCCTTGTATTCATCTCGATGAAATAAAATTTGCCATTCTCGTAGAGAAACTCGATGGTGCCGACGCTGGCATAACCGAGTTCATGCATCGCGTTTGCACAAATTTCGCCGATTTCTAGGCGCTGCGACGCGTTGAGGGCGGGGGAGGGACTTTCCTCCCAGACTTTCTGATTCCGGCGCTGCAACGAACAATCGCGTTCGCCGAGATGAACAGCCTTGCCGTGGCCATCGCCAAGAACCTGGATTTCGATATGGCGCGGCTTTTCGAGAAGCTTTTCGAGATAGACCGAGTCGTCGCCGAAGGCCGCCTTGGCCTCGATCCGTGCCGTTTCGAGCGCGACGGGAAGATCGTTCGCGGTGCGGGCGACTTTCATGCCGCGTCCGCCGCCGCCCGCCGCCGCCTTTACGAGGACCGGAAAACCAAGCGCCCGGGCGATGGCCGCCGCCTCCTTATCGCCGGTGATCGCGCCGGGCGAGCCAGGCACGCAGGGAATGCCGAGCCGGGTCGCCGTCGTTTTGGCCTCGATCTTATCGCCCATGAGCCTGATGTGCTCCGGCTTCGGGCCGATGAAAACGATGTGATGGTCGGCGAGAATCTCCGCGAACCTCGCGTTTTCGGCGAGAAATCCATAGCCCGGATGGAGGGCTTCGGCGCCGGTGATTTCGCAAGCCCCGAGAAGCGCGGGGACGTTGAGATAGGAATCGCGCGCGGACGGCGGCCCGATGCAAACCGATTCGTCGGCGAGTTTCACGTGCATCGCATGGGCGTCGGCCGTCGAATGAACCGCCACGGTCGCGATGCCGAGCTCCTTGGCCGCGCGCAAAATCCGTAAGGCGATTTCGCCGCGATTGGCGATAAGTATCTTTTCGAACATGTCAGTCCACCGGCTACGCGGCCTTATTCGATCACGAGCAGCGGTTGGCCATATTCGACCGGCTGACCGTCCTCGACCAAAATGCCCGTCACCGTGCCGGCGCGGGGAGCGAGGATCTCGTTGAAGGTTTTCATCGCCTCGACAAGAAGAACCTTGTCGCCAGTCTTCACCTGCGCGCCGACCTCGACAAACGGGGCGGCGTCCGCCGAGGAACGCAAATAAACGGTTCCGACCATCGGCGACTTTACGGTGCCCGGACCGTCGGCCGGAGCCGACGGCTCGCCCGTCGCGGCGGCCTGTGGCGGGGTCACGGCCGGCTGGATAACAGCGGCGGAAAGCTGCCGTGCGACGCGGATTTTGAAATCGCCCTTCGCGACTTCAATCTCGGAAAGCCCGAGACGGGTTACGAGCTGCGCCAGGATCTCGACCAGTTCCGTGTCGATTGCGGCCGCAGCCGGGCTTCCGTCCGGTGTCGGCTCCGGATATTTCATCTTTTTCTACTCTCGTTTGCGCCGTCGCCAGGGATGCTTCTGTGCGTGACTAGCTGATTTCATGATTCGTTTTCGATAAGGCCGGTTACCTGCCGCTTCGGTCCGGGCGAGAAATGCTTCGAGCGCGAGATCGTAAGAGAAGGCACCAAACCCCAGAATCACCCCCCGCGCGACGGGAGAAATCAGCGACTGGCGGCGAAAGTCTTCCCTGGCGTGGATATTCGAAAGATGCACCTCGATGACTTCGGTCTTCGCCGCCTTGATCGCATCGTAAAGCGCGATCGACGTATGCGAATAGGCCCCCGCATTCAAGATCACCGGCTCGCCGGCGCGGCCCGCTTCCTGGACCCAGGTCACGAGGTCGCCCTCATGGTTCGATTGGCGAAAGTGCAAAATGATCCCGCGTGGTTTGCAGAGCGCGGAAAGGCGGGCCTCGATGTCCGCGAGAGTCGCAAGGCCATAGGTTTCCGGTTCCCGTGTGCCGAGGAGATTGAGGTTCGGCCCATTCAGGACGTGAACGGCTTTCATGGTGGTCCCGGTCGAAGGAAGTGCACGTTTCGCTTCCATAGCCGGGATCAAAACGCAAGGGAAGCCTACGCCCGCCACCCCAGGCCAACATCGAGCCGCCTTGACGCAAGCCGCCCTGACGACTAATTAAGGTGCGAAAACCTAGGGGATCCCCGGCAGGGGGCTGAGAGGCTGGTGGCGCTTTTAAGAGCGGCCCGGCGACCCTTCGAACCTGATCCAGCTCGTACTGGCGTAGGGATGGTCACGTGATGTTCCCCTCCAAAAAACCGCCCGTTCGTGCCGCTTTTGCTTGGCCGCGGCTAGATGCAACAGTGTAAAGCCATGCGCATTCGTATC
Organism: Pseudomonadota bacterium; assembly: GCA_030948025.1. Lineage (GTDB taxonomy): Bacteria > Pseudomonadota > Alphaproteobacteria > Rhizobiales > Beijerinckiaceae > Methylocapsa. The sequence continues at coordinate 1,211 of JALZAY010000287.1, read as the reverse complement.
ATTGGCGCCGGCATAGCGGGCTTGACCGCCACATTCGAGTTCGCCCGCGCGGGTTGCGATGTCGAACTCATCGAATGCCGCGAGGGTCCGGGTCTCGGCTGTTCCTATCTCGCGGGCGGCATGCTGGCGCCCTGGTGCGAGGCCGAGAGCACGGAAAAACTCGTCCTCGATCTCGGTCTCGAAGCGCTCAAATTCTGGACTGAAAGCGTGCCCGTCGCGACGCGCCAAGGAACGCTCGTTGTCGCCCCCGCGCGGGACAGACCTGAGCTCATCCGCTTTGCCCGCCGCACGAGCGGATATGAACACATCGATGCGGGGAGGATCGCGGCCCTCGAACCCGATCTTGCGGGGCGCTTCGAAGAAGCCCTGTTCTTTGCGTCCGAAGCGCATCTCGATCCTCGCGCAGCGGTGGCCGCGCTCACCGCGCGCCTCGCGGGCTTCGACAATGTCACGCTCCGCTATGGCGCCGATGCGAAACAAGCGCGCGCCGGTTGGACAATCGATTGCCGCGGCCTCGCGGCGCAAGACGCACTTCCCGATTTGCGCGGTGTCAAGGGCGAAATGCTGGTGCTCTCTACCCGCGAGGTCGCGCTGACGCGGCCGGTACGGGTCCTGCATCCACGCCATCCTGCCTATATCGTGCCGCGCGGCGACGGGCGCTTCATGATTGGGGCGACAATGATTGAAAACGAGGAGGCAGGCCGGATCACCGCGCGTGCCATGTTGGAATTGCTTGGTGCCGCTTATTGCCTGCATCCGGCTTTCGCGGAGGCGGAAATTGTCGAGACGGGCGCGGGCGTGCGGCCGGCGTTTCCCGACAATCTGCCAAAAATCCGCCGCGATGGGCGCAAGGTTTATGTCAACGGGCTTTACCGGCATGGCTTTTTGCTGGCGCCCGCGCTCGCCCGCAGAGCCGTGCAAGCCGTGCTCGAGGACGCCTATTTTCCGGAGGTCATGGATGCGCATCCACGTCAACGGCAAAGCGCTTGACGTCGCGGCGGCAACGCTCGGCGCGCTGTTGCGCGAACTCGATTACGAGGACGGCGCCATCGCGACCGCGCTCAATCAGAATTTCGTCCGCAAGACCGATCGCGGCACGACGCCATTGAAAGAGGGTGACGCGGTCGAGATTCTCGTGCCGCGTCAGGGAGGCTGACATGGGGGTTGACATGGGCTTGGACCGTCTAACCCTCTACGGCGTCGAATTCTCC
>JALZAY010000286.1 GCA_030948025.1 Pseudomonadota bacterium | reverse complement strand
GCAACCCTTTGACGCAGATCGAGCGAATAGGCTTGCGGCATCGCGAATCACCTCCCGGGGGAAGTGAATCACAAGCGTCGCCTCAAAGGAATCCTCATCGAGTCAATCTGAGAATCCGGCGCTCTAGCTTGCTTGTACCGAGCCGGAAACGAACGAAACCCATGCGCGGCATGACCCGCGCAAATCAGACCGTGACCTGGGCGCCCAGCTCGACGACGCGATCGGAGGGAATCGCGAAGAAGTCGGTCGCGTTCGCCGCTTGCCGCGACAGCGCGATAAAAAGCCGGTCCTGCCACAAAGGCATGCCCGAATTGGACGCGGGCTTGATCGTCCAGCGTCCGAGAAAGAACGATGTCGTCATAATGTCGAATTTCAAGCCGGCCTTGCGCAGCGAGGCCAGCGCCGCCGGAACGCGCGGACTTTCCATATAGCCGTAACGCAGAATCACGCGGGTGAAATCCGCGGAAAGCTTTTCGATTTGATAGCGATTGCTGGCGGGAACCCGCGGCGTATCTCCAGTCAATACCGACAAAAGCCAGACGCGTTCGTGCAGGACCTTGTTGTGTTTGAGATTGTGCATCAGGGCGGCAGGCGCGATCTCGGGCGAACTCGCCAGGAAAACCGCGGTTCCGGCCACTCGCATCGGTTTCGATTTTTCCAGCATCCGGATGAGATCGGGAGTCGGGATTGAATCGCGGCGGAATTTGCGGGCGAGAAGGGCGCTGCCGCGAACCCAGGTCCACATCACGATCATCGCACCGCCCCCGAGCAGCAGGGGCACCCAGCCCCCATTGACGATCTTCATGAGATTGGCGGCAAGAAAAGCGAGATCGATCGCAAGGAATCCGGACACGAATAGCGCCGCGAGCCAGACCGGCCAATGCCAGCATTTCCACACCACGACGAAAGCGAGCGCGGTGGTTACCACCATCGTGCCGGTCACCGCGATGCCATAGGCCGAGGCCAGCGAACTCGAACTCTTGAACAAAAGCACCAGCAGGAGAACCCCGAGCAAGAGCAGACGGTTAATGCGCGGAATGAAGATCTGGCCTTCCTGAGTGTCCGAGGTGTGCAAGATAAGCATCCGCGGCAACAGTCCGAGCTGGATCGCCTGGCGGGCCAGGGAGAAGGCGCCGGTGATGACGGCTTGGCTCGCGATGACCGTGGCAATCGTGGAAAGGATGACCAGCGGCAAAAGAGCCCAGTGCGGCGCGAGCAGGAAAAACGGATTTTCCACCGCCGACGGATCGGCGAGAACGAGCGCCCCTTGGCCGAGATAGTTCAAGGTCAGCGCCGGCAGCACGAAGACCATCCAGGCCGTCTGAATGGGGGCGCGGCCAAAATGGCCCATGTCCGCGTAAAGCGCCTCAGCTCCGGTCACCGCAAGAAATACCGAACCCAGCACCACGAAACCGAGCATGCCGTGGCCGAACAGAAACCTTAAGCCGTGGATCGGATTGAAGGCCTGAAGGATGCGTGGCGCGTCGCCGATGTGGGCCGCTCCGAGAAGGCCGATCGTCAGAAAAAAAACCGCCATGACCGGGCCGAAGAAGGCCGCTACGCGCGCGGTCCCGCGCCTTTGCGCCCAGAAGATCGAAATCAGAATGACGATGGTGATCGGCAGGATATAGGCCGAAAAAACCGGGGTGACGAGTTCGAGGCCTTCAAGCGCGGAAAGAACCGAGATCGCCGGCGTGATGACCGCGTCGCCCGAAAACAACGCCGCCCCCGCGACGCCAAGGAAAAAAACCGGCGCCACGCCATGGCCGAGCGCCGACTGGGCCAGCGCCATCAGCGACAAGGTGCCGCCTTCGCCCTTGTTGTCGGCGTACATAAGAAACAGCACATATTTCGCGGTCACCGTAAAAAACAATGCCCAGAGGAGCAGGGACACGGTCCCAATCACCCCCGGGTCGGTCACCCCAGCGGCTTTGATATGATGAAGCGATTCGCGCAACGCATAGAGCGGGCTCGTCCCGATGTCGCCATAGACGACGCCAAGCGACCCGAGCGCCATCGCGGCAAAGGCGGTTTTTCGCGGGACGGCGGAATCGCAGACCTCGCGCCGCGCGGCCGGCGGGCCTTGCTCTTGCGCGATTTGTTGCCCCATTTGTTGCCCCATTGGCGAAACCCGGTTGTTGCAACGCAATATAGCCACTACCCGGCCAGGAGAGAAGGGGGTGGTTTTGCCCAAACATCCGGCGCCCGCGCCGGACTCCGTTTTTGATTCGCGCCGGGGTAGGCCCCTTCGAGCCGGGGCCGCCGGACCTTGCGATCCGAGCGCGTCATGAAAAATGAACCATGGAGATGCCGCCCGGTTTTGCTACAAGCCCCCGCGGAGCTTGGAGCTAACGTTTCATACTGGCAATGGCCATGGGGAAGTGGGATTTTTGCTGAGTATCAGGCGCCCGACCTTGCGCGAAGCTTGCGGGGGTTGGGCGCGCACGCGGGGCAGCATGCGAACAAACAAGGAACAAGCGCTATCCGGGTGCCTTTGCGCCGAATCCACCTTTACCGAATTTTTACGGCGACGTCATATTTGTTTTGGACTCCCGCCGAGGGCGAAGCGGGCCACGACCGGGGTGAAGAACGGCAGAACATCGCGGCTGCAGAGAAGGCTAATAGCGGGGAGTAATACGAAGCACACGCCGAAGCCACGCGTGATTGTGGCGCCTCAGTTACCCGCATTTGCAGCCATATGCTGGCGGTGAACGCAGATTCTTATGGTGAAGGCTAGAGCCTTAACTCGTCCTGCTCAACGCTTGGCAAGACGGTTAGCATTGATGAGATCAACATTTATTGCCGACGGCCGTGACAGGTGCATCGTCAATGCGCGCCGCTGGCCTCTTTCGCTATTCCTTTCAGCGCCGCTTTGTCGGCTTCGGTGAGGGATACGGAGACTGGGCAGTCCGGCTTGAGGATCGCTTCGACAAGACGGTCGGCCTGCGCGCCCGTCTCCTTGATGCGGCCATGCGTAACGAGGCCGCGCACGACATAGCGCGCGTCGGCGTCGCCGGAGCAGGCAAGCGCCTTCAATTCGCCGGCGAGCGCCTTCTTATATTCCTCGGGTTCGACCGAGGTGGCGGCTTCGATCTTCTTGCGCCAATCCGGCATCTTAGCTTCGTCCGCGAAGGATCCTCCTGGATCAAGAATCTCTATGCGCTTCAGCGCTTCAGCGCGCGTGTCTCCGGCGGGCACGTCCCCCTCGATTGTCTTCTTGAGAGAAAGAAACGTCTCGTTGGTCCATGGTTTGGAATCAGTCGACGCGCCGGATTGCTCCGACGATTGTTCCCACATTAGTCCTTGTGCCCGAATTGTATTTGTTGATTTCTCATTTAGCCCCGCTCGCCACAGATACGCGCCGTCGAGCGATGCGCCTTGGAGCTGCGCGGCATCGAGCACCGTGCCCTGGAGCTGCGCGTGGTTGAGCTTCGTGCCCTGCAGCTGCGCGCCGCTAAGCGACGCGCCCATTAGATCCGCTTTCAAGGCCCACGCTCCCTGAAGATACACGCCATCCATCTTGGCGCCCTGAAGCTGGGCGTTGTCGAGCGACGCGCCCTGAAGCTTTGCCTGGTTGAGGTCCGCGCCC
>JALZAY010000285.1 GCA_030948025.1 Pseudomonadota bacterium | reverse complement strand
CGGCGGATGGCGAAGGGGATGGTCGCCAAATAAACCAAGGTCAGGCCGATCAACATTTCCATCGTAAAGGTCGCAAGCAGGAGAATGCACGCGGCGATCCCGAAAAGGACGGCAATCACATATTCGCGCGGTACGCGGCCAATCCTTTTGCCGGAAAAATGCGGGATACGGCTCGCCATCAAGAAGGCTACGATCAACACATAGGCGATTTCGAAACGAACCAGCGCCCGGACGTTGGGAACCGCGAGAATCGAGAGATTGAGATAAAGCGGCAAGAGCCCAACTATGGCGCCCGCCGGCGCGGGCATTCCGGTGAAAAAATGCGCCTGCCAAGGCGGCCGGTTCGGATCGTCGATCATGACATTGAAGCGGGCGAGGCGCAGCGCCGCCGCGATCGCGAAAACGAGCGCCGCGAACCAGCCGAAACTCCTTATTTCGTGCAGACCCCAGATATAAAGGATGAGCGCCGGCGCGACTCCGAAAGCGACGAAATCGGCGAGCGAGTCGAGTTCGGCACCGAACCGCGAGGTGCCGCGCAGCGCGCGCGCGAGGCGTCCGTCCAATCCATCGAGAATGGCGGCGACAATGACCGCGACGACGGCGGTTTCGAACTGACCCTCGATAGCGAACCTGATCGCGGTGAGGCCCATGCACAGCGCCAGCAAGGTGACGAGATTGGGCAATATGACCCGCATCGGCACCGCGCGAATTCCGCGTCTGCGCGGGGGCGGCGGATCGAAATTTTCGAATTCGCTTGTCTCGCCGCGCAGCCACGTGAGCTTTGCGTCATGGTCTTGGGCGCCAGGGTCATGGCGAGGGCCGGGTGGCGTTTCCTTCATGCCGATGCTCATTCAGCCAGCATAAAGGGGAGGGTTCACCGCCACAAGATTTGATTGTGGCCGAATGACCGGCCGCAAGCTGTTTTTGCCAAGGCCGGGGTTATTCAATAAGCCCGGCGTTTCCCATGCCACAGGGGTCGACGAACCCGCCGTGCCATAATCTAAACACGCTCCGGGCCAAAGCCTTGGGCATGACGTTCACCTGCTCCAGCCGCGCTGGTTGGAACAGGCTGCTTATATACCGTTGGCTTGGAGAGGAGGCGCTTGTGGCGGACGTGAACGAGGTTGAACGTGCTCTTACCGGCGCGATCGAAAAGCGAATGTTGGAGGGAAGCGGAAAGCTGAGCAAAGTCACGACCGTTGATGGCGTCGTCCAGGTCACGTTCTTGGGGGTGACCGATGATGCGCATGTGTTCGACACGCTCGGTGGCGCGTTGCTCGATTTACGCATCCAATTGGAGGTCGTGCCTGATCTCGACATAAAAATCCGGCGGAAATGACGATTCCTAAATGGCCATGCCTATTGAGCCTCGACTACCGGCCAGTGGCCAATTGAAGTGCACGCCGGTCCTGCCAATGCCTGGGACTATGCAATGAGGTAAATTATAATATAATAGGGCTCACACCATTTTACCCGCACACGCGGGCACCATACCGGGAGCGCGATGCGCCAATTTCTCTCAATCACGGCCCTTGCTTTTGTCCTGTGTTTTCCGGCGTTATCCGACCCAGCGAGAGACCAAGACCTCGATACTCTGCGGGCCAAGGCCGGACGAGGGGATGCGGCGGCGCAAAGCGAACTCGGCTTCATGTACTACCGGGGCCAAGGCGTGCCCCGCGACTTCGCAAAGGCCAGGGAATGGCTTCGTAAGGCCGCAGAAGCGGGAGATGGGAAAGGGCAATTGAACCTCGGTTTGATGTACTATCAAGGCGACGGCATGCCGCGCGACTTCGCCGAAGCTATGAAATGGTTTCGCAAAGCTGCCGAAGGAGGGGATCCACGGGCGCAGTTCGGTGTTGGCTCGATGTATCACGAAGGCGAAAGTGTGCCGCGCGATCATGCAGAGGCCATGAAATGGCTTCGTAAGGCCGCCGCCCAGGGATTGATGGAGGCGCAGTACAATCTCGGCGTGATGTACCAGCAAGGCGACGGCGTGCCGCGCGACTATGCTGAGGCCATGAAATGGTATCACAGAGCCGCGGAGGCAGGGTATCCGCGGGCGCAGTACAACCTCGGTGGGATGTACCACCAAGGGTCAGGCATACCACGCGACGACCACGAGGCAGAGAAATGGTATCGAAGGGCCGCAGAGCTGGGGCTCTCGGATGCGCAAGACCATCTCGGCGTGATGTATACTGAGGGTGAAGGGTTACCGCGCGACTATGTGACAGCCTATATGTGGTTTTCTCTTGCCGCCGCACGGGGCAATGAGGAGGCCAGGAAGAATCTCGACATCGTCGAAAGGAATTTGACCGCCGACGAAAGGGCCGAAGCCCAAAGGATGGCGCGTGACTGGCGGCCGACGCCGTGACATCCCTGCCCAGAAAGGGGGGCTGACCCAAACGGAAAAGGCATGAAGAAACCGGACACAGTATGGTCCCGCCTCGCGAACCAGTTTCATCGTCAACCGTCACCGCCTATCGTCGAGGGCGACGTATCCGCGCAATTCGAATCTGATCTGGAAGACGTCTGGCAGAGAGAGAAACTGCCACGATGAACGAGGCGTGGGACCGAATTAGGGCACTCGTGACGCGGGGCAACGCGGCCGGTGCGGTAGCCTCCTTGACGCTTTTGGGTTCGCAGCAATTGGTTGGCCGTAATCCGCGCCTAAATGTATTTTGGGCTTTGGTCATTTTTGCTGTGGGTCTATTGGCGTTGCTTGTCCGTGAATTCTTGATCGTATGGCACGTTCATTATCAAAGGAAAGGGAAGGTTACTCAGGCAGTCGATGAGTGGGACGCGTTCAACCCACCGCCGTTTATCATGAAGTTCGCCCGCTCTTTCGATTATGTATCGACTATTTCAATGGTCGTCGGAGGCGTATGGGGTCTTTACGTTCTTTACGGCCTGACGCGGTTAGAATGTAAATAGCACCATCCAAAGACAACCGCCCCCCAGATCGAGACTGGGAGCCCGTGCACGTGTCGGTACTGACAAGGTTCACATTCCCCCAAATCTCGTCTACGGAGACCGCCGAGTGTGGAACGACAATGGTTTTGGCTTCCGCCTCGGGCCGCCCTCCGGCCAAAAGCCGAGAACACGGCCTTTTTTGTGTGTTCTGACGAGACCAAATGCCCAAGCGGACGGATATTTCGACGATCCTGATCATCGGGGCCGGGCCGATCATCATCGGCCAGGCTTGCGAATTCGATTATTCCGGCACCCAGGCCTGCAAGGCGCTGCGCGAAGAAGGGTACCGGATCGTCCTTGTCAATTCCAATCCGGCGACGATCATGACCGATCCGGACATGGCCGATCGCACTTACCTTGAGCCGATCACGCCGGAAATCGTCGCCAAGATCATCGCTAAGGAGCGCTACGCGATTCCCGGCGGCTTCGCGCTGTTGCCGACCATGGGCGGCCAGACCGCGCTCAACTGCGCGCTCTCCTTGAAAAAAATGGGAGTGCTCGAAAAATTCGAGGTGGAAATGATCGGCGCCAGCGCCGCGGCAATCGACATGGCCGAGGATCGCAAGCTTTTCCGCGAGGCGATGGCCCGCATCGGCCTTGCGACGCCGCGCTCGCATCAGATCAAAACCT
>JALZAY010000284.1 GCA_030948025.1 Pseudomonadota bacterium | reverse complement strand
GGCCACGACATCGTCGAGGGAAGGCGAAAGCCGCCCGCCGAGGAGGGCGCGGGCGCGGGTTGCGAGCATCAAGGCCTGCGCCGCGCGGGGTCCGGGCCCCCAGGCGATATGCCGGGTGACCGCCGGATCGCCCTCGCCGGGCCGGGCCAGACGGACGACATCGAGAATGGCTTCGATCACACTTTCTCCGACCGGAAGCCGGCGCACGAGCCGCTGCGTCGCGATGAGATCCTCGGCGCTCATCGCGGATTTTGGCGTCGCGCTGGCGTCGCCGGTCGTCTCGATGAGGATCCGGCGTTCGGCCGCGCGATCGGGGTAAACCACATCGATTTGCATGAGAAAGCGATCGAGCTGGGCTTCGGGCAGGGGGTATGTGCCCTCTTGCTCCAGCGGATTTTGCGTCGCGAGCACGTGAAAGGGGCGCGGCAGATCGTGCCGTTCGCCGGCGACAGAGACGTGATATTCCTGCATAGCCTGGAGCAGCGCCGACTGGGTTCTGGGGCTTGCCCGGTTGATTTCGTCGGCCATCAGCAATTGGGCAAATATGGGTCCCCGCACGAAGCGAAAACTGCGGCGCCGGTCGGACGCTTCTTCAAGGACTTCGGAGCCGAGAATATCGGCGGGCATCAAATCGGGCGTGAACTGGACGCGGCGCGTATGCAAGCCGAGAACGACGCCAAGGGTTTCGACGAGCTTGGTTTTGGCTAAGCCCGGGACGCCGACGAGCAAGCCGTGCCCGCCCGAAAGAAGCGTGATCAAGGCCTGCTCGACAACTTGCCCCTGACCGAAGATGATGGCCTCGATCGAACTCCTCGCCGCGGTGATCCGCTCCAGCGCGGCCTCGGCGGTACGCGTCACGGCGGCTTCGAGCGAGGCCGTAATTGCTTCCGGCATGGGAGTTTTGGCCCCTTGGGTTGTTGCCTGAAAACCGCCGCGTCCCGCCCCGCCTTCCCGCGGCAATATCATGCGTTACAATCATAGCTGTATAGCCGGCGAGGCAAACGATCAAAACTTTTCGATGTTGGCATGGCAATGGGGCAAAGATTATGGCCGAAGAGTTTATTGCTAGGCGCGGAAAGCAGGCCGCGCTGGGCGCGGGTGGCGCGATGTTGAATATCGAAAACATAGCTACGGCCATGTGCTCCACGGGCGCCGGCCACGACGTGACGGAGGCCAAGGGCGGACCGGCGCAAAGGGCGCTCCCCCCGGTGGAGCGATGGAATCCGCCTTTTTGCGGCGATATCGACATGCGGATCGCGCGCGACGGGACGTGGTTTTATTGCGGCACGCCGATCGGCCGCCCCGCCCTCGTGCGGCTTTTCTCGACGATTTTGCGCAAGGACCGGGAAGGCTATGTTCTTGTCACGCCCGTCGAGAGGGTCGGCATAATAGTCGAGGACGCGCCTTTCCTCGCGGTGGAAATGACGGTCGCGCATCAAGGAGCGGACCAGGTGTTGCAGTTTTTGACCAATGTCGAGGATTGGGTCGAGGCGGGCGCCGGCCACCCGATTCGATTCGAAAAAGGCGCCGCCAATGGCATCAAACCCTATGTCCGGGTACGCGGCGATCTTTGGGCGCTCGTTACCCGCGCGTTGTTTCTCGATCTCGTGGAACTCGGCGAAATAGGTGAGCATGACGGCGCGCGCTGTTTTGGCGTCGTTTCGGCCGGCAGTTTCTTCCCAATGGCAAATGCCAATGAGGTCGAGAGAGTCGATATTAATCAGTTCATAAATATGCGAACATACAAGAGGCGTATTTGAGCAATCCGCGCCTGGACATCGAGGAAGCGCGCCGAGCGAACGAGGAGCGAGGCCATGTCGAAATTCTACACGGAGAAACATCGGGCGCTGCAAGAGAAATTTGATACGCGCCGCACCGCCGATTTGCTGGAGAACGTCGCCGTCCATAGCGAATTCGCAGCCCATGAGGCGGAGTTCATTCAATCGCGGGACATGTTCTTTCTCTCCACCGTCGACGCCTCAGGCCGGCCGACGGTGTCTTACAAGGGCGGCGCGCCAGGCTTCGTCCGTGTCACCAGCGCCTCGTCGCTGCTGTTTCCCAATTATAACGGCAATGGAATGTATTACTCCATCGGCAACATCATGAGCGCGCCGCGGATCGGTCTGTTGTTCATCGATTTCGAAACGCCGAACCGCCTTCGCGTACAGGGGGCGGCGGAAGTTCTGTTCGACCATCCATTGCTGGAAATTTACTCAGGCGCGCAGTTCTTGATCGCCGTGGCGGTCGAGTCGATCTGGGTCAACTGTCCGCGCTACATCCATCCGCACCGCAAACTCGAGCAGTCGAAATACGTGCCTGTGGCTGGCCTGGAACCGCCTTTGCCTGCATGGAAACGGATCGACATCGTGCAAGAGGCACTGGCGAAGGACGACCGCGAACGAGTTCCGGGGGCAGGCGGCGAGATAACTCAGGATGCTTACGCCGAATTGCTGGCCAAGGGCGAGGCGTGAAAGAAACCGAAGCCGGGATCGGTCGCGGAGATCGAACGTTTGTTGACGGCGGAGCGATACCAGCGGTAAGAAGCGTCGGGTCCGCGCTTGAAATTTCATTCTTCGAGGAGGAATTGGTGCATGGCTCGCAGCATAAAGCAAGAACGCCGGTTGCTCGGCGCGGATGAATTGACCCTCGTGGAAAAAACCCACCATCCGGCATTGGGACTTTTGCCGGATCAGGATTTGGCGGAGCTGCGCAAGCTCGTGCGCGAGCGGCGCGATCGCGCGCAAGATATTGCCGCGCGTCAGCGCCGGGAGCTGCGCGGCAAGGCCGCGCCCAAGGGCGCGCGGGCCGCCACGGACGATAGCGGCACGCGGGAAAAGCGTGACGTCCTCGCGGCGGCCATGCAACGTCTGAACAAGGAGGTCACGCGCCGGCAAGCCAAAGCCGCCCGCCAGGCTTTGATCGACGGGGCCAAGCGCGCGCTCGAACTTCGCCGGGTCCACGAATCAAAAACCGCGCGACCCTCCGGACGCACGGCCAATGAAGGAATCAATCCAAAAAGTGCACCGGCGTACACCCTGCGCCGTCCGGCCAAGGCCGGCGCGATCGGCCAGCACAATAAGAACATGCAGGCCAAGCGCGATTCGCGATAGGCGCGCCATCGTTTTTCGCTCGCCTCGTGAAGATAAGTTCGCCTCGCGGGTCAATCGTACCAAAATGTTTCACGGGAGGAGGTCGGGCCCTCGTGATCGAAGCGTGCGCCCAACACGAATCGCAACCGATACATCGGTACGCAACAAGTTCTTGGATCGGCTCTAGTGGGGTCATTCCGCTGAGCGCTGGCCCCGCTCCTGATTCCGTCGCGCCCTCAAATAATGAGGATTGATAAAAAATAATTGTTGTTTTTTCACTATATATGGTTAATGTGACGTTAACGTAGTTCTCCGGTCATTCAAGTGGGAAGACCGGAGGCCCGGCAATTGGGCTGAACCCCAGGGTGAGTTCCAAAAGCTTCGATACCATCGGCTTATGGATGGTAGAGTTCGATAGGCGAAACTCAATATAATTCAGGTGGAAACGATGAAACTAGCACAAATCCCGTCGGCAATCCTTTGGTCAAGCTTGTTGCTCGTAACGGCTGCGGCGCCGGCTTCCGCTTC
>JALZAY010000283.1 GCA_030948025.1 Pseudomonadota bacterium | reverse complement strand
TCAACAAAATCAAACACTACCGCGCCGTAGCCACGCGCTACGACAAAACGCCCGATAACTTCCTCGCCGGCGTCAAACTCGCTTCACTTCGAATCTGGATGCGCTTTAATGAGTCGATGACCTAGAGGCCCCAAATGCTTCCGATCACAATCTTCGGCGGCGCGTTGCTTATGGCAACCGCCGGGGTATTTTCATACGCCGACGCAGAAGTTGCCGGGTCATGCGCAAAGATGCGAGTTTCAGACGCTCGGTGCTGGCGCTAACGCTCATCGCGGCAGCGGTCGCGGCGGAGGCGCGATCGTCCTGGAAAATCGACCCGTCGCAAACGCATGTGCTCTTTTGGGTTGACGCGATAGGCTGGCCGAGAACGACCGGCGAATTCAAATCATTCGAGGGCCGCATCGATATCGACTTTGATAGGCCATCCCGGAGCCGGGCAGACTTTAGGGTCGCGGCAAAATCCGTGGACGTAAACTCCGCGACCCTGGATGATTATTTGCGCAGCGAGGTCTTTTTCAACGTGGCCAGATTTCCGGATATGCGCTTTATTTCGACCAGCGTCGAAAAACGCGATGAGCACCACGCGCAGGTAACCGGCGATCTGACCATGCTCGGCGTGACGAGGCCGATCAGCCTGGACGTCGAGGTCGCCCGCAAACTCGCGGCGACCAATCAGCGGGTCGGCTTCAAGGCGACGGGCGTCATCAATCGTCTGGATTTCGGCATGAACTCGGGTTATCCGCTGATCAGCGATGCGATCCATCTGACCGTTACCACGGAAGCTTCCGCCGAGCCATGATGCTGCGCAACACCCGCGAGAGCTGGGGCGGCGTGGCCAAGACCCTGCACTGGGGCGCCGCGGCTGTTGTCATTGCGATGCTTGGCCTTGGTCTAACCATGGTGCACGGCGATCTCGGCGCCGGCGCGAAATTCGAAGCCTACCAGCTGCATAAGTCGACCGGCTTCCTCGTCCTGGCGGTGACGTTGGTGCGCGGCCTATGGCGCATCGCAAATCCCCCGCCGGCGCCCCCGACGGGGACAAGGCCCTGGGAACGGCGGCTCGCGCGGGCTCTGCACCGCGGCTTTTATGTCCTCATTCTGAGTATGATCGCATCTGGCTGGCTCATGGTGCTGGCTCATGGTATCGGCGTCGCCGCTGCCGCTTCCAACGCACCTTCCCGGCGGCTTCGTCGTGCCCAATCTAACCGGCCCGAATGCGCTGCTGGAGGCGCGGACGAAATTCGTCCATGAAGTCGTATCAAAGCTCCTGATCGCGGCGATTGGATTGCATGTCGCGGCCGCGCTAAAACACCATTTTGCCGATAAAGACACGGTCCTCCGGCGCATGCTGCCATTCCATCATGATGACAGACGCCCATGATGACAGGTCCAGCTCAAGCCCTTAACGTGCAATTTTCAACAAATCGTGCGGCGACCCCAAGTTCCGGGAATAAAATCGCGCGAACGCGAGTCTGGACAGGTGCAAGTAGTTCGACTTGAGCTTCGATGACATCGCAGGCCAGGCGCAAGGCCGTCAGATCGCCGATCACGTTTTCAAGAACTTTCTGGTAGCTCGGCCCGCAAATGCCCATGAGAAAATGTAACTGTTAGATTTTGAGAGACGCCAGTTAACCATGCGACTGGGTAAGTTATCATAAACGCTACCCACGCCGAGGTAATAGCTAGACGGGAGATGAGCGATGAGCGATTTCGATCACGACAGCGACGGACAGCACGACAAGAAGGACGGCCACACCCGGCGCAAGGTGTTGGAATGCATGACGTGGGCTGGCACTGGGGTGCTATGGACGATCTCGGGCGGGGTGCCGCATTCGCTCGGCCTGGTCGACCAGGCGATGGCGCAGGATGCCGGCGGGCTCACCTTCTTGCAAATCAGCGACAACCACATGGGTTTCGCCAAACCGGCGAACCCAAACGCCAAGGGCACGCTGGAGGAGGCGATTGGCCGCATTAAGGCAATGCCGGTGAAGCCATCGTTCATGATCCACACCGGCGACATCACGCATTTGTCCAAGGTGTCGGAATTCGACGACGCCGAACACATTATTTCGCAGGCGCGGCTCGACGTGCACTATGTGCCCGGCGAGCACGACATCCTAGACCCGGAGGTCACGCTCTACCGTGAACGCTACGGCCGCGGCACCAAAGGCGCGGGCTGGTACAGCTTCGACGCCAACGGCGTCCACTTCATGGGCCTCGTCAACGTCGCCACCGGCGTCCGCTTCATGGGCCTCGTCAACGTCGATAATCCCGGAGGCATGGCGGGTGGGCTCGGCAGCCTCGGCGACGAGCAGCTCGAATGGATCGAAGACGATCTGAAAGGCCGTTCCGCTTCAACTCCGATCGTCGTGTTCGCGCACATCCCCTTATGGTCGGTTTATCCGACCTAGGGCTGGGGCACCGAGGACAGTGCTCGCGCGCTCAGCTACATGAAACACTTCGGCTCGGTGACCGTGCTCAACGGTCATATCCATCAGGTGATGCAGAAGGTCGAGGGCAACGTGACGTTCCACACCGCGCTCTCGAACGAGCTTCTGACAGTCAGCAGCGATGTTGATCTAAATCAGATCGGAGAAGCTCTTCATGGAACTATCCGCGTCCGTGCCGGCGACTGACTTCGTCTGAGTCTGTCATACGTCAAGGGTGATATCGGAGTTTTGTCGCTGCTCGGGCGAGACGCGGACGAGCGGTGCCAGCACACCTTGAAGTGGTGGCAGGCCTGGTCGGATCAATGCAGCTACCAAGGTCCTTATCGGGATGCTGTCACGCGAAGCGCGCTGACCCTCAAGCTTCTGACTTTCTCGTTGTCCGGGGCGATCATCGCTGCGCCAACCACTTCGCTACCCGAAGCGATCGGTGGCGAGCTCAACTGGGATTACCGATATTGCTGGCTGCGCGATGCTGGACTGACTATGCAGGCTCTCATTGGTCTCGGCTTTCACGATGAAGCGCGCGGGTTCCTAAGCTGGTTGCTGCATGCCACGTGGCTGAGCTGGCCAGAGCTTCATATCATGTACGACGTATACGGCCGAACCGGGCTCAGAGAACAGGAGCTCAATCACCTCGAAGGCTATCGGGGCTCAAAACCGGTTCGAATAGGCAATGGAGCCTATTTGCAAAGTCAGCTCGACGTCTACGGCCAAGTCGTCATGGCAGCCGACGCCTATGTGGACGGAGGTGGGGCGCTGGAGCCGGTGGAATGTCGGATGCTTGCCGGAATTGGCAAGGTGGTTTGCAAGCAATGGCGCGATCCGGATCATGGCATATGGGAAATGCGAGGAACGCCAAAGCAGTTTACTTTCTCCAAGGTGATGTGCTGGCTCGCGCTTGATCGGCTGCTCAAACTTGATGAAAAAAGAATTTTTTCGTTGGGAAAACTTGCTCAGTATTTTCGCTCGCAGCGCGACGCAATCGTTGATGTGATCGAAGACCGTGGTTTCAATTCACGGATCGGAGCCTACACCAGCGAACTCGATGGCAGCACAGTGGACGCTAGGTCATCGACTCATTAAAGCGCATCCAGATTCGAAGTGAAGCGAGTTTGACGCCGGCGAGGAAGTTATCGGGCGTTTTGTCGTAGCGCGTGGCTACGGCGCGGTAGTGTTTGATTTTG
>JALZAY010000011.1 GCA_030948025.1 Pseudomonadota bacterium | reverse complement strand
AGCGGCGAAATCACCGACCACTCGACATCCGTCAAATCAAAACGAGCCATTCCAACCTCCATGATCTGAAGGTTGAATCATTCTCTTGCCGATTCGGGAATCCCCTTTATGAGATCATGACCTAGTGGCCGAACTCGCTAGTGCCTTTCTCTGCGCGGAATTCGGAATCAATAAAGAGGTACGGCACGCCTCATACATCGCGAATTGGATCGAGCTGTTGCGGGCGGACGACCGGGCGTTCTTCACAGCGGCCTCGCAAGCGCGAAAGGCAGGGTGACAGCGTGAACGAATCAGCTCAACATGAGACGCCGCATGTTGGAATTTTCTGGGTAGTGCAAACGACAGACGGTGAAGCGAGGCTGCTCGCCGCAGGTTGCCCGATTGACCAGGCCGAATCGTATGGCGATTGTCTGACCTACGGCCCGGGCCATTACGAAACGTGGGCGCAATGGCGCCGCGACAGGACTGTTGATCCCGCCCTGCGCGCCCTGGTGCGGTCGTCCGAATACGAGGACTGGCCGCGCGGACGCATCGTCTTCGACCGATCACGCGATCAGTTCATCCTGTACGCCGATCGCAAGCTCATAACACCGGCAACGGCACTGCTCGCTCTGAGTTCACGTTCTTCAACGCGCCTGCCTCGGGGTCAAATTTCATGCACCACACACCACCATGCTCAAAGATGTCTCCGCCACGGAGTTGACAGACCTCGGAGATACGCGCGCCGGAATATGCGCAGAGCAGCGGTACCCACCTCCGAACGGGGTCTTGGTGCGTTGCCGCCTGCCGCAAGATCAGGGCGGCTTCCTCGTCAGTGAAGCCCCGGATTCGCTCAGTCATTTTCCCGCGAACCTCGATGAGGACTCGGGAGGCAGGATTCGTTGTGATCTTCCGATTATCAACTCCCCACTGGAGGATCGCACGGAGGGGCGCGATCTTGGAATCCCGAATGGTCTTGGTCCGCAATCCGGCTTCAAGCAGCGTCTTCTTCCACCGCAGAAGATTCTCGGGCGTCAGCCGGGCCGCGTCGTCGTGGCCGATGGACGCGCCGAGTTGTTCCAGTACCCGCTTCCCGCTGTAGATCGTTTTCTGGGTCGGCTGCTTCTCAGCCGCCCAACCGTCCAGCAAACCCTGAAGCGAGACAGGCTTGGAGGGGCTTAGGGTAGGGGCGGGGTCAAAGGGTTGTCGAGGGCGCTCAATCCAGCCTTCGGGGCTGAAGTCTCCCGTGGCATGCCGCTTCAACGTGAGCGCGGCCTTTTGAACGCCGACGGCAATCGCTTTGGCTATCTTAAGCAAGTCGTCACCGTCGACCTTGAGACCGAAAGCCGAGACATACTCGCTCGCTCTTTGGCGGCACCAGCTGCGATGGAGTGTTTGGTCTGTCAATCGCGAAATTGTCGCTTTGGTCCAACCCGCGCCAATATCGAGAGAGTCATCCCAAAGATTATTGGCAATCTCTGTATCCCAGACGATGCCCGGTGGGCCTCCGGCTTCCACGCAACGCTCGCAAGTGGTGGCGGCAACCCGATGGAGGTCCGAATTCTCCAGCTTGCGAGCCGGCGCGCGCAGATTGGCCCAGCGCTGCTCAAGCGCCGCCAGGGCCGCAGCGTGCAGCCGCTTTGCTTCAGCGGGGTCACGCGTTTTGAGGGTGAGCTTCTCTTCGCGTTTCCCAATGCCTGCCCGGAGGTCGTCCGGCACACGCTTTCGCAGCCAGTAGACACCGGTCTTGGGATGTTTCCAGGGATGCGCCATCGCAAGGGCCATGTGTACCACCCGTGTGTACCAATCGGGCGGCTAGAACCATCAGAATATCAGGATATTGCGAGATTTGCTGATCTTTCTTGAGGCCTGGCGGATGAGCCAGTCAACGGCGAACCAGTCTCTGGTTCTAAATTCCCTGCTAGCAGGGAATTTGCAGGGAATTTTCGGTATTATGGCGCAACTGCCACAGGAAGTGAATCGGGTCCGCACCTAAATTCGGTGGATGACCGATACCCATGTAATTTCTGGACTCCATCGCAAGCGCGCCGAGATCGGCGGCCACATTTACGACCTCGAAAAACGGATTGCGCGCCAGCGTGCGAACCTCGCAAATTTGGACGCGACGATCAAGTTGTTTTCGCCGGGTATCAACTGCGACGCCATCCCGCCCAAGCGGCGTTATCGGCGCACGCGGTACTTTGCCCACAATGAACTGTCTCGCCTTACGCAGGATGCTCTGCGGACAGCATCAGGGCCGCTCACATCGGCCGAAATAGCCGTCACCGTCATGCAGGCGAAGGGAATGCCCGCCGACGATGCGCAGCTTAAGGAGATCGTCGCGGTGCGAGCGCTTACAGTGTTGCGGCGGCTCGCGGAGCGCCGGGCAGTGGTGAAGTCCGGGACGAGCCGGAATGCTCAATGGGCGCGGATGTGAGTGTATTTTAACATATGGGCGATGCAAAATTGGTTATTGATAACTTTTTAAAGTGATACAACTCTAACCATCAGTGCTAACTATCAATTGCACCGGCTGGGATCACTCGCCGGAAGCGCCTGCCGATGCTCCGCGGCAGGCGCTTTTTTGCTCGGAGGTTGTCTTGTGATTTCGCCAGAATGAACTTCTAAGTTATGATCTTCCCCAAAACTGAACTGTGGGGGGAGAGTTTGGCGAAGCCTATTGATTTATCAAGGGAACCAAAAAAATACGACTGGTTGAAGCCTTGGTTTGAACGATTATACATTTTTAACACGTTTGTGGCGGATTCTGCACTAGGAGTCGCCGTTTTTGCAGCTACACATTTTGCTGAAATAGGTCTCAGAAACTTAGACGTTGCTAGCTGCCCAGATCTAGGCCATCCAGGATTGGCAGATATTATTCATTACGTTGGCATGGCAGTTGTCGTCTGTATCATTGGTCATTTCTCATTTAGCTTAGTAAGGAATATGCTCAAAGATGAGACCTGACCTTTATAATGCCCTGACTGAGCCATGGCGAACCTTGCCAAAGAGGATTCCTCGATTAGTTACGATTTGGCTTATCGTGGGGCTCATCCTTTTTTGGGTGGCCGTCATAATAGATCCTTAGTGGGCCATAACTGGCCGCTGCCAATATCCGCAAAAATCCACAGACGGCCCGCGCCGCATGGCCAAGCCAGAAACCATGTGAACCTGATCGCCATTCGACACGCGGTGATGGTCTTCGCGCCATGATGCCTTTTGCGCGTAGCGAAGCAAATATGGCCCGGCAAGATGATGATGATGGCCTGCCTCGGCACGGCGCATGCGGCTGAAAAATTCCTCGGCCCAATTCGTACAAGCGCCGTCGAGGCTATAGGCTTCTTCGTGATTGACGCGCTTCATTTCATATTGGGCGTGCAACGCATCCCAAGAGCTTCCTTCGTCCGCATTGATGATCGTTCCCTTGGCGATGCGCGAACGGATGAATGAAAGGGCTTGCCCTTCGGTGCGGAACACTGCCGGAAGCGAACGGCCGTTGCGCTCGCGGATAATGACAACGGCCTTGCGCTTGCCGTTTTGATTGCGAGTGAGACGGCGATCACGGCGGTTTTCGCGATGATTGGCAGGCTTCACATAGCCACCAAAATAACCGCCATCGACTTCCGCAACGATGCCGTCGCCTCCAAGCTTGCGGCCTTTCATTTCTTCGGCCATGGCCTCGCGTAGCTTGTGCAACAGCACGAATGCAGCCTTATAGGACAAGCCAAGGTCGCGCGAGATTGCCAGGGCGCTCTTGCCCTTAACCTCATTGCAGAAGATCACAATGGCCGCGAGATAGCCGCGCAACGGAAGCTTGTGGAACGCAAAGAGCGTCCCGCTTGTAATCGTGAAATCCCCCCGGCAGGCCCGGCAACGGAACCGGAGCAAGCCATTCGGGCGGCGGCACTCATAGGCGTTCAGGCCGCCGCAATGCGGGCAAACTGGGGTGCCATCAGTCTCCGGCCAGCGAACCTTGCGGAACATCGCCTCGGCTTCCGCATCCGTCATGCGGAAGACCTGAGCGAGGCTCAGCGTCTTGGAAGGGCGGGAAAGGAGAAAATGTTGAGCCATGTCATCGCATCCAATGATGTTGTACATTGGATATAGCGATAGACACAACTAAATGCAAGGATTATTATCACCGGATGCGATGATTTTTTAGGAGCGTCCCAAGTGCCCGTTAACGAATGGAAAAGCAACCCGGTCACTCAGGAATTTGAGACCAAGGCTAAGAATCTCTTGAAAGGGGAACTCAAGCGCCGTGGGATCACTTATGGGCAGCTTGTCGAAAGGTTGGGGTCAATTGGCGTTCAGGAGACAGAGCGAAACCTAAACAATAAGATCAGCCGAGGCGGGTTCACCGCAGCGTTTTTGATCCAATGTTTAGAGGCAATTGGATGTACCTCTGTGCATTTAGACACCTTATTATAATTATTCCATCGTCATTAATCTATCCAGATCATCTTTAGCAACCATCATTTTATTATTAAACCTACCTATCCACCCGCTATAGTTTTTAATAGCATCCTCAAATTTAGCTTCGGAGTTTCCAACTGCTAATTTTATAAGTTGCTGGCTCGCTCCGCGAGGAATAGACTTAAGCGCTTCTATATAATCGTTTAATGACACGATCATAATTCCAATTTCACCTTTATCATCAATTATTCCTCTTATTTCGTCATTGAAATAGGGCCTTCGCTTAACAATATCCTGAAGCTCTGTAGAAGCGAACCTTACTTTGGTTCTTATTACTGTTAACGTTTGTATAGCCGCGTTAGCTCCTTGTTTTTCAATGATAGAAATCCATTCTCTTGTAAACACTGTAGCCGCCCCGTCATAATTTGCTATAATAGGAGCAGAATATGTATAGATGCAGTCATATACCTCGCGGAGAGCAAGGCGAATGTCTTTGTTTTCATCGTTAGTATACGGCTTGCTGATCGCCCAAAATATCTTGCCTTTGTATCTAAATTTTGCATTTGGAGGTAGAGGCGTCTCTTCAAGAGGTTTCTGGTTATGATCAATAATGGATGCTGCAACTGCGTTCGCTTGCTGCGAATCGCTACCTACGGGCCAAAAATACCAAATCGTGCATAGCAAGAATGCTGTTGCAGATATTATCATGCCAGCGGCTGGCGTTCTCAATCTCCAAATTTCGAAATGTTGAAATCCAAGCAAAAATAGCCCCGCCATCGCCGTCGCGATCATTGTGCGGCCAATCCAAAGTTGGGTTGGATATATCATGATTGCACCGGTCCCAAGGATTGCGAGCAACCCGAGACCGATACCGATTTCCGCTTCGAGGCTAAATTGCATAAAGGACAGATTATTCGGAATTTGTGTCCGCTGCAAAAGCCAGAATTGACTCGCTCACACATGGCGCGCGCTCCTAATCAACTAGCCTCCTTTCTCAACATGGGCGCGGACCCCCGACCGCGCTTGTGGCAGTTGCGCCATAATACCGGGAATTTTACGAAAATCTGGCCGTTTGGCGAGAATGTGGCCGTCAGTACGCTGCAAAATCAGCTTGTTAGACGATAATTCCCTAGAAACCGGAACAGGGAATTTTATTGCGCAGAACAGGGAATTTATCGAGACGAGCAGGGAATTTGCTGCGTCTTGCAGGGAATTGTCCGCCGCCGGGCGCGGGAAATTCCTTGGGCGGGCCACTACCGTGAAGAGTGGGCCAGCCTCCAGCGAGGACAGATGGGGTTTTTCAAGTGGCTGTCGCCGCGAATCCCGAGTGGCAAACTCGCGTAAAAATATGAGCGGATCACGATTTCGTGAACTGGCGTTTTGCCTAACTCTAAGGCAACCACATATTTTTCAATGACTTAACGCGCCGCCACAACCTGTTAAACAGCTAATACACGCATGGTGTCGCGAAGCCCGTCGTCGGGCCTCGGGACGCGCCCAGCAGGTAGGCCAGGATTTTCGTGACTCTTGGCTTTCGCGCAGAAGCTTCGTGCGAGGTGTCTTGAGGCCGGACCGACCGAAATCGGTTCTGTCCATGAATTCCTCTACGATTGAAATCACCGAGCGCTCGGTCAACGACCTCCGCCCGCCTGAGCGTTCGGTGCGCACCCATAATCGCGCCCAGGAGCGAAAGCTCACCCGGATCATCCGCAAGCACGGCATCGTGGTGCCGATCGTCGTCGATCCGAATGGCAACATAATAGACGGCGTACTCCGGTGGGAGTGCTGCAAAAAGCTCGGCTTCGACAGCGTCCCGGCCGTTGTCGCCCGGACGAACGACCCGGCCGCGGTCACGGCGCTGCGGCTCGCCCTCAACCGGGTCGCCGAGGATGCCGGATGGGACAAGGAAAACCTGCGCGAAGAGCTGAAGTTCCTGGTCGACGTCGACTATCAGCTCGACCTGACGGGGTTCGATGCGCCCGAGATCGACGCGATCCTCGAGATCGAGACGCCGACGATCGGCGTCGTCGATCATGCCGAAGAGGAGTTGCTAACCGGTCCCGCAGTCACGGAGGCGGGCGACATTATCGCCTGCGACCGTCACCGGATCGCCTGCGGGGATGCCCGGGACCCTGCTCTATTGGCGCGCCTTCGGGACAAAAACGCTGTCCGGATGGTGATGACCGACCCACCCTACAACATCCCGATCAACGGTTTCGTGGGCGGCAAGGGCAGCGTCAGGCATCGTGAATTCGCGCATGCATCTGGCGAAATGTCGGATGCGGAGTACCTGGCGTTTCTGGCCGGCTCCCTCACAACCGCGGTGACCACGCTCATCCCCGGGGCGCTCGTTTACACGTGGATGGATTGGCGCCATATCGACGCGCTGATTGCTGCCGGCAAGCAGTCCGGCCTTTCCCTTCTCAACCTATGCGTCTGGGGCAAGACGACCGCCGGCATGGGATCGCTTTACCGTTCCCAGCACGAGCTTTGCGCCGTCTTCAAGTTCGGCGACGAGCCGCACGTGAATAACGTCGAGCTCGGCAAGCACGGTCGATCCCGATCCAATCTGTGGACCGCCCGCGGCATGGCGAGCTTTGGCCGCGAGCGCAATGAGCTGCTTTCGCTTCACCCGACGACGAAGCCCGTCCGCTTGCTCGCCGACGCCATCCTTGATGCCTCGAAGCGCGGCGATACGGTGCTGGATTCGTTCTTGGGCAGCGGCTCGACATTGCTCGCCTGCGACGAGGTCGGCCGGCGCTGCTTCGGCGTCGAGATCGATCCCTTGTATGTCGATGTTGCCGTCCGGCGCTGGCAGAAGGTCACCCGCCGCGACGCGATCTTCGAGGACACTGGCGAGACATTCGATGAGCGGGCCGTACGGCGCGCTGCCGAGGCAGCAGATCTGGAAACGTCGGGCAGTTCGGCCGACACCGCAGCGTCTTCGGTCGGAATCGCCATCAACACTCGGGAGCGCCGCCCATGACCGACAGGAGCAAGGCCTCCGGAGCCTACGACGTCGGCTGGGGCAAACCGCCCCAGCATTCCCGGTTCAAAAAGGGCCAGTCGGGGAGTCCGAATGGGCGGCCGCCGAAGGCGCGCAACCTGAAGACCGACCTCGTTGCCGAGCTCGGTGCGCGCATTCGCGTCCGCGAAGGCGACCGCGAGGTCAGTATTTCGAAACAAGAGGCCTTCATCAAAACACTCGTCGCGAGGGCCCTCAAAGGCGACGCGCGCGCGTCCTCGCTGCTTGTCGGTCTGATGGCAAAGCTCCTCGACGTCGAGGTTGACCTCGCCGAGCGCGGCGTCGACACAAGCGAGAAGGCGATCATCGATGCGTATGTCGCCCGCCGCGTCGCTGAGGCCGCCACTCCATCCAAGCCCGCATCGGGCGGCAGGGTCGACCTCGGCGATCCCGACGATGCCGGCGATTGAGGGGGCGCTACTCCCTCAACTCTCATGCTCCTTCCAACCCCTTTGTGGTGGATCAAAATGCCAAATCGCGATCGCGACCTTCTTATCGCCATTCTGCACCAGGACTTCCTGGCCTTCGTCGAGCGCGCATTCGCCGAGGTAGAGCCGCGCGTCGCGCTCGCGGTCGAAAACTATATCCGGCTCCTGGCGCACGAACTGACGGCGCTCGCCACCGGCGACACCAAAAGACTGATCGTCAACGTGCCACCTCGCCACCTGAAATCGCTGTTGACCAGCGTGTTCCTGCCGGCCTGGATGCTCGGTCGCGATCCGCAGCTGCGCTTCATCATCGTCAGCCACCAGATGGATCTGGCGACGCGTTTCTCGCGGCTGATTCGGCAAATTATTGCGAGCGATTGGTACGCCGAAGTGTTTCCGCGCACGCGACTCAGCCCCGATCACAACACGGCGTCCGAGTTCATCACGACGGTCGGGGGGAGCGTCCGGGCGACCTCCATCAACGCCGGCGTCACTGGCCATGGCGCCGACGTCATCACCGTGGATGATCCTCTCGACGCTAATGACGCGACCTCCGAGGCGGCTCGAACGAACGTGATCGCGTTCTTTAATCAGGCCCTGATCTCACGGCTCGACGACCCCAAATCCGGCCGCGTCGTCGTGGTCGCTCAGCGTCTCCACGACGAGGATCTTCCCGGACATCTCTTGCGCAGCGGCGTGTGGAAGCACGTGTGCCTGCCGTTTATTGCCACCGAGGACACGAACTATGAAATCGGCAACTTCTTGTTGTGGCATCGTTCGATCGGCGACGTCTTGTCGCCCGCGCGCTTCGGCCCCAAAGAGATCGCTGTCACGCGCGCCGACGTCCCCTCGCACGTCTTTGCCACCCAATGGCAACAGCAGCCAACGGCCGCGACCTCGCATTGGGTCAGTGAGAGCGACTTCCCCCGAGCCCCCAGCTGGCCCCCAAACTATTCACGCTGCATCATGAGTTGGGATCCGGCGCTCAAGTCTGGGAGCGGCTCGGATTATTCCGCTTGCGTGATCGCGCGCGAAGTGCAGCACCGCCTTTTTATTGTCAACGTGTGGCGGGGCCGAGAGGACTTTGAGGGATTGTGCAGAGTCGGCGATCACCTCGCCGAGGTGTGGAAACCGACCCAAATTCTCACCGAGGATACCGCCTTGGGCCCAGCGCTTGCCGAGCATTTTGCACGCATAGGTCATCGTGTTTTTCAGGTTGGCACCAAAGGGCGCTCAAAGGCCGATCGATTCCAGGCCAATCTCGCCCGGCTCAAGGCGGGCGATGTGGTGCTCTGCGAACCTGCACCGTGGGCCTTGATCTTTATCGACGAGATGGTGCGCTTCCCGTATCACGCCTTCGACGATCAGGTTGACGCCTTAATCCATTTGTTGACCTGGACCCGCGAGAACCCACCGGTCCCGCCGCGGATAATCGCATCTGGTCTTAGATCACGTCCTCGACAGCCTCACCCAATGCGCGATCCGAAGAACCTCATGCGTCCGCGATTGCGATGAAGGCGGAAGCGACCATCTTGCGGCCTAAACCCAGAGGAAAGAACATGCGTCACTATTATAATCATACCGAAGGCTTTGAAAACGATTGGAAGTTGATCCGAGAGACCACCAGCAGTCAGAAATTTCGTGTCACTACAGAAAAAACAAAGGTTGAGGTCGATATTCATTATACGGCGGAAAAGATTCTCACCGTAAATCTCGTTGTTGAGGGTAGCGTCACAAAGAGCCTCCTCACCCCCGTTATGGACGAAATCGGACGTCTAGGTCTCTCCCGGGGCGACTACGCCGTCATCGACTACACCCTGTCCGCTACGGAACACCTAATTGAGGGCAATTACTCCATTGACAAGGAGGATCGCAAATATCGCCGCCTTTAGCTGGCGATTATTCAACAAGTCTGGCGCGAAATCGCTCTAATTAATCAGTTCATAAGTAGGATGAACTTTTTGTTGTCTGTGCAGGTGTTGAGTGATTCACCTCCTGTATGCGAGAAAACGATGCACGGCGATTGAGTCATGAGGCCAGGAGCCTTTCGCGCAGCCCTTCAGTGATAACAAAATACGCCATGTGATTCAGCGCGAAAGTGCATTCGAGGCCATCTTCGGTGAGCCTGCGGCTGGCGAACATCGTCCCCGCGTGACTTGCTCCGCGCGATCAGAAAGATCCTGGCGCCCAATTGCGCAAGCCGCTCCGCGGCAATCTCGCCAATCCCGGACGTGCCGCCGGTAATGACCACTGTCTTGTCTTGCATAGAAATTCTTCCTTGGGAGTCCGGCGCAAATTGCGCCTATCGTCAAAAGGCTGGTCAAGACACCTTTGATGTCAGATATTAATTCGTCCATAAGTATATTCATATTCACGCGGCGTATTTGAGCGGGGGCTTTTGAAAGAAAGAAATGATTTTCCGAGCATCATATTGCAGCTCACGCATGGAGTGGCGAACCTTCTTCGCGAAATCTTCCTTGCTGGTCACCGCCATGCGGCCGACGGTGTCCGCTTTCAAATGCTTCCACACCAATTCATCTGGGTTGCGGTCCGGCGAATAGGGAGGCAAAAAGAACAAGCGCAATTTCCCGCCCAGCGTTTGCACGAAAGCGCTGACTTTCTTCGCACGGTGAGCCGAGCCACGGTCGACGATCAAGAAGATCTCACGCTCGGCGCCCTTGATCAGGCGTTTCAGGAATTCGATGAATACACCGGCGTTGACGCTGCCTTTTTCGATGATCACGAACCGCATGTGGCCACGCGCGGTGACCACCGAAATCAGACTCATGCCATGGCGCGCGCCTGTCGCTTGGACGATCGGCGTGTCGCCTTTCGCACCCCATGTGCGTCCCGCGTGATGATCGGAGCGGATGTGCGCCGCGTCGCCGAAATAGATGTCCGCTTTCTCCTTCTGCGCCAAGGACTTGCTCTTAGGATATTCTTTCTTTAGCCATTGCTGGACCAGCACCTCGTCGCGTTCGATCGCGCGATGTAGAGACTTCTGACAGGTGATGCCGAGTTGCGCCAACAACCGGCCAACGGAATTGGCGGCCAGCGTGATGTTGAACTTCCTCTTGATCAGCGCCGCCACCATCTCGCGTGTCCACAACGCGAACGGGAATTTGAGCTGCAACGGGTTCTTCTGCGTCTCCATGTCATAAATCCATTGCATCGCGCGCGCATTCAACTTCGGCGGCCGGCCGAATAACGGTTTGGCCTTCAAGCCGCCCCAGCCGCCGCGCCGGTAACGCGCCAGCCAGCCATACATTGTCCGAGCGGTGACCCCCAAAAGCTCGCGCGACAGATGAAGGGCTCTCACCTACCTGCACGCTACGCACCGCGCGTATGCGCAGTGCCTCCTGAGACGTTCTTTACCGCGACCGTCACCGCTTTCTTTTGCCCGAGCAGGATAACGAGCCGCTTGCCGCGGGGGACACCGGTATAAAGCAGATTGCGTTGCAGCATCATATAGTGTTGCATCGTGATGGGAATGATGACGGCCGGATATTCCGAGCCTTGCGATTTATGGATCGTCGTCGCGTAAGCGAGGACGATCTGATCGAGTTCGCCGAAGGGCACTGTCACATTACCAAATAGAGCACGTAACAAATCTGCTGGCATGTCAGACTCACGCCGCAGCGACGACGTCGCGCCACGTCTGCATCGCCGTGGACCTGAAGGCTCGGTGCGTTTTTGCGGAGGTGAGATGGCGTTGGACGTTGAAAGTGTTGTAAGCGGCTGCGTGGGTTGAATGAAATCTTTGGGCTGAACCCGGACTCTTGAAACCCTGCATCTTGCGTTCTCGTCGTCGGGTCGGTTGATGCGCATTCTCGGCTCGGTTGTTGCGCCATTGACCGCGCTCGTGGCGTTTTGCGATCCCAAGATGACCGGCTGCAGCAGCATAAGATCTCAGGTCATCTGTGACCAACTTGTTTGGGACAACGCCATATTTCTTCAAAAGCTTGCGCATGAGTTTCAGCGCCGCCCGCTTGTTCCTTTTCGCCTGGACCAGTACATCGAGGACCTCGCCCTCGGCGTCGACGGCGCGCCACAGATAGACCATGCGGCCATCGATTTTCAGATAGACTTCGTCAAGATGCCAAGTCGTAAAGGGTTTGGGTCGGCGTTTGCGCAGGTTCGCCGAGATCATCGGTCCGAAGTGGTTCACCCAGCGCCGGACAGTTTCGTAGGACATCATGATACCGCGTTCCGCCAACAAATCTTCGACGTCGCGAAAGCTCAGGGTAAACCGGACGTAAAGCCAGATCGCCTGCTGGATGATTTCCAGAGGGAACCGGTACCCCTTGTAGCTGATTTTCTTCATCCCCCTGGCTACTTGACCGCCAGCGGTACCGCAAGCCCGAATCGGCGTGACAAGGCCCTCGTACAGTCACGTCACCATTGACCAAGACGGCTCTGCTGGTTCCCAACGGGATATCGTCGCCAGGATCGTCGCGTGGCTGACGCAGCATCGGCCGGAGAATAGCAAAGCAGCCAAGAAGATGCTAGCGGCAGACGCGCGTGCCGAATTCGGCAGCGGGCTATACGGAGAGGACGTTCAACGAAGCCTATAAGCAGGTCTACCAACGCCGGAGAGGACGCCCGAGGTGCTCCGAAAAATAAACAAAATGAACGCAGATTTGTTCATTTAGACAGGTGCTGTTTCCAAATGTCCTGCTCTTCCGTGCGTCTGGCGATGCTCGCCGGGGACGCGTATGGGAAGCGCGAGATGATTAGCAAGACGACAATCACGGCGGCCCCCGCACCAAGCGCTGGCAGAAAGCTCGCCGTCGACTATGTTCCGACCGGCCAGCTCAAACCTGATCCGAAGAACGCGCGGGTCCACAGCAAGAAGCAGATCAGGCAGATCGCCAGGAGCATCGAGAGCTTTGGGTTCAACGTCCCGGTTCTGGTCGGCGCCAATTTGAACGTGATCGCGGGACACGGACGAGTCCTCGCAGCCAAGCATCTCGGCCTTACCGAGGTCCCAACAATTCGGCTCGATCATCTGACGGAAGCCCAGCGCCGCGCCTTTATGATCGCCGACAATCCCTTGACCGAAATCGCCGTCTGGGACGACCGGCTGCTGGCCGAACAGCTGAAGGAGTTCGCGAGCGCCGATCTCGACTTCGACATCGAGGCAACCGGCTTTGACCTGGGACGCTGTTGCGCACGTTGATGGCGTGTTTGCGCGCGCCTTTCTGACCAGGCGGCGCGCCGATCTCGACAAGGGCGCAGAACTGCTGCTGACGAAGGAGGCAATTACTGCGGAAGAGTTTCTGCCTATACAGAAGATGGAGCCGCCAAAAACTCCAGTCTCGCCGCCAGTGGTTAAGGTCTGACGGCCGCGCCGCCGGCTGGGCGGTTATGGAATTTGGCGCCGATCTGGTGCTCGCGGTTCCGAGCGCATAATTTCCAATGCGAAATCACGCCGGAGGAAGCCCCATGACCTGGTCCCTAACGATCGGCCGCTTCGGCGCAACGACACTGCGGATTCATCTTTCTTTCTCCTCATCGCCTGGATCGGCGGCAGCGCCTGGCAGAAGGGAGGGCTTCCCGCGGCGCGCGACAGCGTGCTCTTCATTGCGCTCATCTTCACCTGTGTCGTCCTCCACGAATTCGGCCACATCCACATGACCCGGCGCTTCGGGATCGAGACGCGGGACGTCTTGCTGCCCATCGGGGGAGCGGCGCGCATGCCGCAGAAACCTTCGCAGGAACTCGCGGTTGCGATCGCGGGACTGGTGAACATAGTCATCGCCTTTCTCCTCCTCCTCATCCTCGGAACGATCCAACCCGACGATTTGATGCGGATAGAAGATCCACGCGTTGCACGGCTCGCCGCCGCCAAAGTTCCTGGTCGTCTTCAATAAATCCGCCATGAACTATTGGAGCGACGGCGGACGGTCATCCTCCAGTGCGAAACCTGATGACGATTCGCGGCATGCCGCCTTCTTACGGTAGGGCTGTCAGCAAGTTGTAGCCAAGGGCACAGGTGTTAATCACGTGGTCATTCGATTCATGCCTGCCCGTGACGCGGTCCGGCAAGCCTAGCGGCGCGGAAACGGGGCTTACTTCCTCCGGCCGCCCACAGTAGCGGCGCAATACCCAGCACGGCAAACAGGAGCTGAACAATGAGCGACCCACACATTTCCAATTCTGGGGGTTTGCTACTCGCTGCGCCGCCTTTTTGCCCACGTCAAGGCCGCACATCCTATCTGTCGAACTTCGTGATGAGCTCGGCTCTGGGCGCGAGGCGTCGCCATGACAGATGATCCCAAAGAACCAACAGACGCAGACGCCGAATGGTTCGCCGAGCTAGACGAGGAGAAGGCCCGCAAGGCGACACGGGAGGCCAAAGGCACGCGGCCAGATCATGCGAAGCATGAAGCCGAGCCCGATCCACAACCCGAAAGTAACGGTCAGGCGCAGCAAGCCAATGATAACGGAGGCACGCGGCAAAACGTGGTCTCCTTGGACGAGGCCAGAGAGGCGCGCAAAGCGAGGGCGAGATCGTTTCGCATGGACGATCTGGGGTTGGGCCAAAAGCAGACGAAGGGATCCGGCAAAAACAAAGACGAGTTTTGGGCGCATATTTCGCCGCCATTCGAGATCGTTGGCGAGGCCCGCAATCCTCATGGCGTGAACTGGGGTCGCTATCTGCGGTGGCGCGACAGCGACGGCAGACTGCATGAGCGTTTCGTTTCTAACGCCCTACTTGCCGCGCCTGCGAGGCTATACGCCTTGCTTGCCTATGACGGGCTCAAAATTGAGCCGGATCGGGCGCGCGCTCTTGCCCGCTATCTTGCCGTAGCGGAAACGGCCGAGCGGGTTACAATCGTATCTCGCACGGGCTGGTACGAGATCGATGATCTTCGTGTTTTTGTCCTGCCAAAGGAGACAGTAGGGCCAAAGGACGCGAGCCGGGTTATCCTCGATCAGGCGGCGCATGCTCCGTACGACGATCGGGGCTCGATCAAAGCCTGGCAAGAGAGTGTCGCGCGGCCCGCGAGCGGGCATGCTCTTGCGGTGTTCGCCATTTCGACTGCTCTTGCCGGGCCTCTCTTGGACCTTGCGGGCCTTGAGGGTGGTGGCGTTCATGTCTTTGGGCCGAGTTCACTAGGCAAGACAACCTTACTCCGGCTTGCCGCGTCTGTTTGGGGCGGGCCATCCTTTGTACGGTCCTGGCGCGCGACGGCCAATGGGCTTGAGGGCGCAGCAGCAGGATCGAGCGACACCCTGCTTGCTCTGGACGAATTGAGCCAGGTCGAGACGCGCGAAGTGGCCTCCTCGATCTATCAGCTTGCCAATGGTACCGGGAAAGCAAGGGCAGGACGTGACGGAGCCTTGCGAGAGCCTAAGACATGGCGCGTCATGTCCTTGTCGAGTGGCGAGCATACGGCTGAAACCAAACTCCGCGAGGATCGAGGCCGCAAGCCAAGGGCAGGGCAGGCGGTTCGCATGCTCGATGTCCCAGCCGATCGCGGCAAGGGGTTCGGCTGCTTCGATCATGCCGGGCCGGAAGGTGACGCGGGCAAACTCGCCAAAGCCTTCAAGCATGCTGCGGCCTCATACTTTGGAATAGCCGGGCCGGAGTTCGTGCGGCGTCTCATCGCCAAGGAAGTTACGGGCGAAGACGTTCGGAGATTGATCGAGGAGTTCATACGATCGAATGTCAAGGCCGGATCGGACGGGCAGATCGATAGAGCCGCACAACGGCTGGGGCTTATTGCCGTGGCTGGAGAATTGGCGATCGCCGCGGAGCTTGTCCCTTGGAAGGAAGGCGAAGCCCACGACGCAGCGTCATGGGCCTTTGATCAGTGGATCGCATTGCGCGGTGGCACGGAAGCAGGCGAAGTAAGCCAAGCGATCGATCAGGTTCGGCTCTTTATGTCTCTGCATGGAGAGAGCCGGTTTGATCCGTTGCTGGGTGAAGTGCTCGATCGGCCGGTGAGCAACCGGGCAGGCTGGCGAAGGGATCATTGCGAGAAGCGCGAATGGCTCGTTCTCCCCGAGGTCTGGAAGTTCGAGGTCTGTGCCGGGCTCGATCCTACCTTTGTCGCCAAGACACTGGCCAAGCATGGCATGCTCCGGCCCGGCAAAGGTCAGTATGCTGCCTCGGAAAAGATCGGCGGCAAAACCAAGCGCGTCTATGTCCTGAAGGCGAATATCCTTGAGGAGGGCCATGACAATGCGCCCTGATCTTGAAACGACGCTCTCAAACATTTTTTTTCTGGAGTTTATCAAAAAAGACGAGTGACACCAGTGACGCCAATGGCCGGACACCGGTTACTGGTCCGGTCATTGCCGGTCGCCAGTGCGGTCACTGGTCGCTGCTTTTCTAAGTATTTGAATTTGCAGGATAGTTAGTGGTCACTGGCGTCACTGGCTAAAAATAAGAACCAAGAAAAAAACGCGCACCACACGAAGCGCCGCCAGTAGTTAAACCAGTGACTACCAGTGACGGGGCTGATCTTGACGCGATCGAGGAGCGGGCTGTTTGGAGCGATGGCGGCTCGACTCCAAAATTTGTCTCTGTCGTATCGCAGGACGGCAACCAAACGCTTGCGTTGCATGTTGTCTGTCACGGAGAGGACGGGCAGGCCCTGGGCAATCCGAACCTGATGAGACCCTTGGGGGACGGGCGTTATCACGCGACGTTGGATGATTTGCCGGAAGGTGCGTTCAAGATTACAGTTCAATCTGCGACGCCAGCGAAGCCGATTGATCCGGACTGGGCGCTCGTGTGGGACGCCGACGCAGTCTGATTACGCACAACTGATGAGCGTTTTCATTTGGACACGCATTTTCCTCGATCGGGGCAGCGCCCAATGTTGCTGACCCCAACCTGATGCCGGCGGGCGGCAGCCGGGCAACAGGGTCGGCGCTATGGCCACAACTCCCGACACCCTCGATCTTCAGACAGGACGCTCCCGCCCCGTTACCGCACTCCCCACGGCGACACCCACCAGCCGGCGCGAGGTGCGCTACCGCGCGAGCGGTTTAGTTCATTGAAACGAAGCGGACATTCGCTGCCCAGCGCGTTGCCTTGAACCCGATTACTTGAACCCGATTACTGACGGGCGGCGGCTTCGCCGTCTTCGAGTTCTTCCTTCCGCCGCCAATAACCATGCTTTTCGATCAACCGCCGCGCCCCGGCGAGGTCGTCTTGCGGGGACGTCCACGGTTAGCTCGCCGGCCGGTCCTTGCTCAATCCGAAAAGCCGCGCCCGATGCAAATGAATGTCCGCCATGAACACCGGCATCGGCCCGCCCTCGGCGATTTCAAAGGCTTCGTCGAGGTCGCTTTGCGCGCTCTCTAGGCCAGTGCGCGCGCCAGTGAGAAAGCGCAGCCAAGCGCGCGTAAGGAGGCCGAGGGGGAGGAAATCTTGCTGACCAGCGCGGCGGAGGCCGGCCACGGCAAGCTGGAGGGATTCGCGGCACGGATCGAGTTGGTCGAGCGATATGCCCTCTAAAATCGCCGCGTAGAGCGCGGCGCGGCCGAGTGTGAGGCTGTATAGGGCGAAGTCGAGAAGAGCCATATAGTTCTGCTGCATCCACTGGAGCGTCCGCGCCGCGCGCTCGGAGACGGCGCGGCAGGCTTCGGTCTGGTCGAAAGACCTCCCGCCGCCGGACGGCTGGAGCATGAACCGCCATGCGGCACGCTCAGGGGAGGAAAGGAGCAGATCGCAATATTGGAAACCTTGCAACGAATAGAGCAGCGGGTAGCGAGGTAGCTGCCCGGCCTGCATCGCCTCGGCCTCGCCAAAACGCGCCGCCGCCTCGTCCCGGCGGCCCGCCTGATGCAGGGCGCCGGCATGGGTCGTGCGATTGATCATCCGCTGAGGCGAATCGCCGCTGCGGTCGGCATAGGTCACGGCTTGGGCGGCGTCCGCAGTCGCCAACGCCGTCTCGCCCAGCGTCAGCTCCAGCTCGCTCAAATTGCCGGCGTAGACGGCTGCGTTCCTCCAGCCCTCTAGCTTGATGGCCTTATCCAATCCCGCCCGCATTGGCTCAAGCGCCTCGGTCATCCGCCCTAGGGCGCGCAAGTGGACGGCGGCTTCGTTCAACAGCCAGGCCTGTGTGCCTTCAGCGAGCGCGGGCGAGACGCGGCTCCAAGGCGGCTCGAAGAAACAGGCGACGGCGCCGAGGTCCGAACGAAAGGCTCCGAGCTGTCTCGTGCTATAGGCTTCCACCCCACGCAAGATGCGGTCACGATAAACCTTGTCACACGCCTCCTGTTGCATCCCCGCCTGACAGCCATGGGCCACGGCCTGATAGAGCGGCTGCAAATCTTCGAGCGTGGGTTTTTCCTTGTCCTGCGTCGTCGCGCGATGGTGCTCGAACAGCCGCCGATGCGCCGCTTGCCACGCCCCCTTGTTCTTACGCAACTCTTTCGCAAAATATTCGCACAGCAGCGGGTGGGCGTCGAGCGAGACCAGCGCGCCGGACCTGTCCCGCTTCACCGTGAGCAGCTTTGCGTCCTGCAGCCGGGTGAGCGCGATACTGCGCTGCGCCTCGCTCATGCCGATCAGCGGCTCGGTCAGACCCTCGATGGCCGGCGCCGTCCACAAGGCTTTGAGGCAGCCCGCATCCAACGGCCGGTCGAATAGGCCAAGCAACCGCAGCAAAGCGAGGGCGCGAAGGCCTTTCTCGCCTTCGCTCTCGAACCACTTCACATAACTGTCCATGGAAAGGAAGGCGTGGCCGCCCTGTTCTGCGGCGGCCTCCTCCAGCCGAACGAGATCGCGTTTGCGAATATCGCCGCCATAGGCGTCGCGCAGAAAGCTGCCAATCAGCGTTAGATCTTCGGCTTCGATTTGGACGGCAGGCCGACAGGCACACGATAAGCGCGTTCGGCCCCGGCCTTCTCCGATATTAATTTCAAGCCGAGCTTCTTGCGCACCACACCCGCAAAGAAGCCGCGGACCGAGTGCTGCTGCCAACCCGTCGCCTTCATGATGGCGGCGATCGTTGTCCCCTTGGGCTGTCGAAGCAGGGCGAGGACGGCCTCCTGTTTGGTCCCGCCGCGGGTCGAACCCGAGGGAATATTTCCGGGCTTCGTTGGCCGTTTCGCGCGGCTCTTCGCGCGCGCAACGGTGGTCTTTGTGGGGATTTTGCTGTGCGACATTTGAGGATCCTTTTCGGTTGCAACGGCACCAGCGCCGTCACCACCGAAGCCCCGCAGTAGCACCATCGCCAGCGGGGCAGGATCCCGGATGGGGCCAATCGGCCCTTATCTCGGCACGGCGACAGTGACGCTCTCTTCGCCGCGGAAGTCCACTCCTTTCTGCGATGAAAATTAAGCGCCAATCGCCCAGCGTTTGTCACGCGTCTCTGGATTCAAAAGTTCGAATCTTTCCGTTCTAGCCAGGCAGTCCAGTCCCTTGCCAATGCAGCGTCCCGTGAGCGACGCGGCAATTGCGTCCGATAGGCGTACGGGATTTTTCCTGGCAGCGGTTGAGAAAAAATGGCCCGGTGTCTGGCCGTCGAGCAGCCCCCACACTATTTGGGCTCTGGCCCGGGCGGACCGCCAGGAGTTCCGGCGGGCGGAATAACCGGCATGGAATTAGGATGTGGAACCGGAGCCGGTTGCACTATCTTTGGGTCCACGCCTTCCGCTGGCTTGATGACGCCACCGCTTTTATCCAATTTATCGCTGAGACTTTGGTTCCGATCAGAGGTCGCGTTTCCATTCTGCGTGCCTCCTTCGGCGGGGCGAGACAAATCCTTCTCTGGAATTATCTGATTACCAGCCGGATCACCAGTCGAAATCTGCGCCACGGCTACACCGCTTCCTAATCCGAGCAAAGGCGTGAGAACAAGCAGCAAAGCAGCTTTCATCACGCCATCTCCCTGGTCGAACAAGAGAGTCAATCATTTGCGTTCTTGAACACGCACTGGATGTATTCGCGCGTCGCAGCCGTCAGCGAACATCGCCTCCTTGGCCCCGATACTCGCTCGGGGATCCCGTATTATTGACGGCGGGAGCCCTCTTTAGTTCGTCTTTGGTGCGATTGAGGACCAGCCAATCCTTGCCGTCGCGAGTCGAGGCTTTCAGCTCCTTGAAGGGAATCACGACGTCTTTCTCGCCAGCGCCAAGGAACCCGCCGACACCGATGATCGCGCCCGCGACGTTGCCGTTTCTTTCGATCATAAGATCGGTGACCTTGCCGATCTTATTTTCGGATGGATCATAAACATCCGCCTTATAGACGTCGGAGGCAAGCCAATGGTCCGTCGAAAGCGACGACGTCGCGACCGAGCGTCCGCTTGACGGTTCTCTGGTCATCGGGGCCTCTGCGAGAGCGAGGCTGCCAGCGAAAGCAATGACCGAAGCGGACAAAGCGAGCGTCCTTAACATAACTAATCTCCTTTGCTGTTGCGACACCGCATCGGCGAGTCAGCTCGGAAAACGTCGAGACCAGACCTTGGTTCCCTCAACAGCAAGCCCGACAAGCCATTCTTGGCCCTGTGCGTACGTCGGATTCTTAACCGATTCAGGCTCTGGCGCGGCGCTTTGGCGACGTCCGCATAAGTCTCTCGCCGCCGCACGGCGCTTGATGGTCACGTTCACGCGTTAAGCCCCTTCCCTTTTCCCGGTGCCCGGAATAAGGCAAAGGCCGCTGTGATTCGCAGGCAAGGCGGGCACATCCCCCGCCATCCAGTCATGCATATCCGCGTATGCAGGCCCGGAACGATCTCCCCCGCTGTTATTTGCCCGCCGTTGCAAGTGTTCACGACTGAGTGCAGCGCTTCCGTGTTGATCCGGATTGCCCGCAGCCGCTCCATCGTCGGGCTTGATCCCCCTCACCAGCCCTAGAGAGCCAAACCTATCGGAACGCGGCCCTGATGGACGCAAGCACTTCTTTGGCTCCCACGAAGACGGTCCCCCAAACAAGGCATACTTTTGGCTGGTGTTTGCCAGCTTACTGAAACTGGGTACATAGGGCAGGAGAAGCCGCGATCAAAGTGGCGCCTGCCTCTCGTTCATATCTGCAGCTTGTGGCACTAGCTGCTGGCTGCCGTGATGGTGGGCATAGACTTTAGTGAACTCGGCCCCGAGCAGGAAAATCTGCGTCGAGTAATAGATCCATAGCAGCGCCACAATCAGAGCGCCCGCCGCCCCATAGCTGGAGGCAACCGCGCTGCTTCCGATGTAGAGCCCGATCAGGAACTTGCCGATACTGAACAGGAAGGCGGTCACGACGGCGCCGACCAGCACGTCCCGCCATTCCAGATCCTTGTTGGGCAGTACCTTGTAGATCGCCGCGAACAGGACCGAGATCAGGGCGAACGAGATCAGGAAATTCACGGCTTGCAGAATGAAGTGGCCAAACGGCAGACAGGCGTTCACGTGCTCGCTCAATGCTGAAAGACCCGCGCTAATCACCAGCGAGACCAGAAGCAGGAACCCAAGCGCCGCCACGAGACCCAGGCTGGCGGCGCGGGCGCGAAGCAGGCGGGAGACCGTGCCGCCCTTCGGGTCCGCCTTCCAAATGGCGTTCAGCGCCGATTGCATTTCGCCGAACACGCCCGAGGCTGTCACCAGAAGCGTGATGATTCCCAAGGCGCTGGCGAAGACACCGGAGGGCTTTCCGGAGGCGCTCCTGATGACGTTTTGCAGCAGCTCCGCGCTCTCCTGTCCCATGAGCCCGCTAAGCTGACTGACGATTGCTCCTCGAGCGGCGTCCTGGCCGAAGGCGAGGCCGGCAATGGCGACAACGATGAGCAGAACCGGGCCGATAGAAGTAACGGTATAGAAGGCGATAGCCGCTCCACGGCTTAGCGCCCCATCATTGATAAACCAGGTGACGCTTTCCTTACCTAGCTCCCAGGCCTTTCCGAACATGCCACCCTCGCGTTGCGGAAAAAGAACCATTCCCCCCGATTCGTCTCGGGGAACGTCGCGTGTTTGCCAACACCTATATAATCGTCTTCCTTTCTCTCCGTTCCGTCCGATGGTCGGGCCTTAGCTTAAGGCGATTCATCGCATTGCGATGTTCCAGGCGCCATCGCAGAACAGAAAGCGTCGAAAAGGGTTCTAGCTTGACGTTCAAATTAGAAGGGAAAGGGGAATGAAAACTGAAATGTGGACCTGGATGCGAGTCCAGTTCTTCCGATTCTGGACCGCATTGGTCGTGCTCGGAGCTTACGGGTATTTTTGGCTCAACACGCCCGAGTACCTCACTTGGTGGAAGAGAAGGGTCAACGCCCTCAGGCATGCCAAACTTAAGACGCGATACGCACGGGCCGAAAGAGCACACGCCACACGCGTAAAACTGCTGAGACGGCGAGCCGATCCTGTTATGAAGCCCGACTGCCGCCCCGCTTAGGACTTGAGCGGGTAGGCTACGCAGTGCTGTCTATAGAAGGCACAGCCGGGTCAGGCCCCGGTGCGAGTTTTCACGAAGGACGCTATGGGATCATGTGTCTGAAACTGAGATTGACCCGCGGCGCTGCGGCCGCGGCCGTCTTCGGCACTTGATGAACCCAGAAGCGCTGGGTTTCGCCGGCCATGATGAGCCAGTGCCCCATCCTTAATCCAAGCGTGATAGTT
The DNA here is from genome assembly GCA_030948025.1 of Pseudomonadota bacterium. Classification (GTDB taxonomy): domain Bacteria; phylum Pseudomonadota; class Alphaproteobacteria; order Rhizobiales; family Beijerinckiaceae; genus Methylocapsa. Next base: position 15,327 of record JALZAY010000011.1, on the reverse strand, counting down.
TGCTTCGTCTCCCTATGTCGGAATTGAAACCGGCGCTCTCCCCCTAGCGACAGGCTGGCTATGATTGGGCGGTTCCCGAGCCCGGCCTCGTTATCACTGTGCCACCCCACACTGTCGCGACCAGACCTATAGAGATTGGCCAAAGCGGCATTGAATGAGGCACCCGATAGCGCTTCGGCACGTGCACGCAGGCGCTCGATGATTGCGGGGAATGGGGCTGGTAGATGAAGGATGCCGCTGTAGGAATAAGCACCGTCACCGAACCAACCGGTCATTCGCGGAATGGGCATCTCTCGACCGAAAATCCGAGCTGTTTCGACCTGCCACGGAATCGTGCCGATGAGCGTCCGCGTGATTGCCGGCCAATCAAACTCTGCGCCATGATCGTCGATCAAGATGGCTTGGCCGTCACAGGGCAAAATATTGCTCTCGGTCATGACTTCGCCCAGCCGATCAACGAAGGCATTCAATCCTCTAAACGTTCGATGAACTCGGCAAATCGATCCCGGAAGAGCGAGGTCTCAAGCAACTAGTCTCCCTCGGCGTGACAGTGCGGATTCCTGTCATCGCCTAATACCAACGGCATTAGCACCTGACCGACGCCCAATCTCGTGTGGCAATTGAGCTAATGCGCTTTGGTTCTGAGACGACTGCATTCCATACAGCGCAGCACGCGTCAACGATGTCGGTAAGCTTTTGCCGCAGGATGGCCATGGTCAGGGCCGCGATGGTCAATTCCGCCCGCATGTGTTCCCGTATCACCCAGCCAACGATCTTGCGGGCAAAAAAGATCCTTCCTTGGTTGGGACATAGGTTAGGTCGGCGAGCCAGACTTGATTGGGCCGCCCGGCGGCGGGGTTCAATACGGCTGCAGAGAAGGGCTGAAGCTGGATAAGTGCAATTGCCCGCAATTCCCCGGTCTTGCTGTTGCTAATGTCGCCGCCCCGCGAGGCGCGATATATATTCGTTCGATTTTTCTTTTCATTAAGACCAAGGAGTGCCGCGCCGATGAAAGGAACGGTCCGAGTTGGCATTGGCGGCTGGACTTTTGCGCCATGGCGCAAGAGTTTTTATCCCAAAAATCTGTCGCAAAAACGGGAGCTCGAATATGCGAGCCGGCAGCTGACTTCGATCGAGATCAACGGAACCTATTATCGCACGCAGAAGCCCGAGAGCTTTGCGCGATGGTACGAGGACACGCCCGAAAACTTCGTGTTCGCGCTCAAGGGTCCGATGTTCGCAACCAACCGGCGGAACCTCGCCGAGGCAGAAGCTTCAATTGCGCGCTTTTTCAAATGTGGCGTGATCACTCTCAAAGAGAAGCTCGGACCCATCACTTGGCAGTTTCTGCCGACAAAGTGTTTTGATGTTGCCGATTTCGAAGCCTTCCTCAAGCTGCTGCCGAAGACTGTCGACGGGCACGAGGTTTCGAAAGGTCCGCCGCTGAGAAGCTAAGCGAACCGAATAGCTTTCGATTCCAGCCATTGGAATCGACGGTCGATTTCCAGGTGCGGCCTCCCAGCCCGAATGGAGTCAAGCGTAGTAGCCAATTCTGGTGAGGCGTACGTTTCCGTGCGCTTTCTAAATAGGCACCAAAGAAACTCCAATGTTTCCTCCGGAAATCTCTCAGGCAAATCGGAGCCATGCAGGAAGAACAAGTTGCCCGACTTGCTCTCGATCACGGAGAGATAGGGCTTTACGACTCGAAGGGCATTCGGAAACTCGTCGGCCGTGTTAACACAGAAACGGGCCAGGTGAATTGTCAGCTGAGCACTCTTAAATCTGCGCTCCTGGGGCCATACCTGCGCGAAGAGTGGGCCAAACCCCTTTCGCCAAGCCTCTTCGGGTCCCAGATCGAAGCCCTTTGTTTGCCAGATCGCGAGGCATTCTGCAGCGGCGGTCCGGACAGCATCGGGGCACAGCCGAAGCGCGCGGCGCGTATCTGATGCTTGGAAGCCCCAGTCCATCGTGTCGTCATTCAGAAGCGGGGCCAACACCGGCATTAGAATTTTTGCAGCGACGTGCTGCGCCGCCCAGTCTGTAGACTTGCACTCCTGGGCGGCCTTTAGGAGTTCACCTTTCAATATGCGGCTGGCAACCGCGCCCAGCGAAACCCCCTCTGCGACCACTGCACGCAAGGTAGAGGCCGTCTGCCCTTCGCCATTAATCCAAGGAAGAAGGCGTCGCCTAACGAAGCTTTCGTCGATATAGATTAAAAATCCGATCGAGCGAGCGCACGCGCCGCGAGCAAGATGACCTGCTAAGCTAGGTTCCGCAGCAATTCGGCTCAGCTGGCTCATATTCGCCTGAGAGACGGAACCCTTTGCCTGACGTGCCCGGTCGATAGAGCGCAGCAGGTCTTCGGAAAGCTTGCCAGCGGGCGAATTGATCACGCGATCGTAAAAACGGCCGTCACCCGTTTCCTCGCGATCACCATCCCCTTCTGCGGCTACGGCGAGCCGCCAAAGTCGATCCCACCAGTGATTCCGGAGCCTGGCAGGAACATCGACCCCAGACCGCAACCCGTCAACCAGATTATTCAACAGCGGGCTGATGGCGGCGTCACTGACAGGCTCGAACAGGCGGAATATCTTTTCGAATAGGTCTGAGCGCTCCCGCTGCTTCTCCGGCTCAGGCGGTACCGGGAATGCGAGTGATCCAATGAGGTCGCGCCACAACTCAACGTCCTCGTAACGAGGACCCTCCCGACTAAGTGTAAGAAAAGCGCGCTTGGGGTCAGCGTGACAATAGGCCCGCCAGTTCGCCCTTTCGTCAAAGTCGTTGCTCTTCAATAATGTATGGGCGAGTTCTAGGCGGTCTTCCGGCTCTGCATCAAGCAACGGAGCGGGATCACCTGTGATCGCGTGAACGCCGGACGAATACACCGTGAATAAATCACGCTCCCCCCGATCACGATTTAAGTAAGGCGTCCTGGCGCAGATGGCCTCAAGCAGGGCCTCTCCGGTCTTGGTGAGCGCACCCATCGACTTAATGGTTGAAAGTCGAATCCACATGGCGTGATCGCGAGCACCGGGGCGCCAGTCAGTTTCGCCCTCACGCAAATCGTCGCGGTCGGTAAACAACGTCGGGCCTTGACCGGCGATTCGAGTTACCACCTCATCGATTTGTGCCGGTGTGGCTTCGTTGAAGCGGTCCTCGATGAGCGCGAATAGTTCGGGCCTTTGGGCCCAGAAGTCGTCGCTCGGAAGAGCAAGTACATCCGCAATGACTTCGTCGATCGTGAAGATTTCGCGACATTTCAGAACGAAGAGCCACACTCGCGTACCAAGCGCGCTCGGCAGCGCACGCCATTGCTCCGCCAAACGTCGCGCCAGCATTGTGTTCTGTTGTGCGAGGTCGGGGAAAAGGCCCGTCAGCAGACGGATCAGGTGAATGACGCCGTCGTGATGGAAGTTTTGGACATGGACTGCGATCGACGGCAAGCGCCTGTCGAGTGAATCCCAATGGTCAGTGATAAGCTCCGCGTCGATAGCCAAATAGATGCTGGAGCGAAGTGCTTCGGTGGCCAACTCGGCGAGGCGGCTTGCGAGATTTGGCTTTGCCAATAGTGCATTCAGCACCTCCTCGACATGATCTTCCTTGGTTCTGAACGACATCTCATACATTTCGCGCAGCGTTTGCGGCTCCGCCGCGCTAGCACTCTTGTCGTCCCCGAAGGGTGGCTCGATCAAGAGAGCCGGTGTGAGGCTATCGACCGCGCGCTGTAGATCTAAGTCGATCAGTCGACCATTACGGATATGTCCCGCGAGCTCAGCTGACGAGAAGCTGCCAAGCGCGAAACCAAAGCCCGGGCGGCGGAGGGCGATGGCGGATTTCTCTTTCGAGGTTTTCGATGAGTTCGACGCCGGACTTGTTGCACCACAGTGCTGCGGAACGTAGAGCTTTGAGTTCGGTCCATCGGTGTGCGAACCACTTGGGAAGCACCCAAGTGGGGTCGGTGGGCTGCCACAGTTCTTGGCGGGAAAAATAGTCAAACCAAGCGGGGTCCTGGATTTTCGTAATAATGATATCCCAAAGGTCTCCACGTCCCTTCAGCAACCAAACGATCTGATTTAGTTCAATGACTGATGCTGCGCCATACGATTTGGACAGTATCTCTTCTGCCATTCGCCGCCGCGTAGGCTTGGGCCGCTCAATCAAATCAGCGAGACGTTCAAGGTCGCGCCACAGGGTTCCGTGCGACGGAAGCCCCTCTGTCGCCTTTTGATAGGTAACTGGGTGAACGGCTACCGTTGACCATCTGGCATCCGCCTCGTCGGTCGCGTCGTCGACGCCGTCAAACGTGTAAACTTTTCGGAGGTCTGGGAACCGCTCGCGATCGGCTTCAATGATGTTTAGGAAGTATCGAACGGGCGCGTCGCCTGCGCTATAGCCGACTAGAACGATGGTTTTGCACCGTGCGAGATCGAACAGAAAGCGCGACGCCCAGCCGGAACGCATGTAAGCGTCGCCGTATTCTGCGCTGGTGAGCACCAAGGGCGTTCCCTTGATCCCGGTCGGGGCATCTTCGTGACGTCCGTGAAGATGTATGATGCCATCAAAATCCTCGGCGCCGGGTGCAGGAAGCGCTTGCCCGGCGACGCTAATCTGCTGCGCAGCTGGCGCTCCCTTCTGGGCATCAACTGCTCGCTCAAACAGGGGATCGAAGTTTGTCGTGACGAGGCAGTGTCGATTGTCGAGATTCTTCGACAGGCGAAGCAGAGTGTAGTGCCTGCTGAGATCAGGATTCTTCGGTGGCGCGAGGAGGCTCTCGACAGCCTCATACATTTTTCTCGGGTGAGCAAGCCGCCGAGCCAGGCTCCCAAGAACTTCTTCGTATCGATTGTCCTCGAATGCAGCCTGTTCTCCCGCATCCATTTCAAGGTCAAGGCGGTCAAACGCCTTCTCGACTAAGTCTTTAAAGCCGGGCAGCTGCGGAAAGCTGACGCCAGCGCCGCATAAGAACACTACTTCCCCGGCCATAAGTTGGTCGAGGAGCTCATCTGGAAAGGTCGGTCCGTCTTCGAAATACTTGAGAGACATGAGGAAAGTGTACTGATCTGGTGAGCGAACGGACGTTTCGGCCAGCGGCGACCTCTATTAAACATAGAACTTAAACGGTTGCTGCCCCGCGCTCAATGGACGCCGCGCGGTGGCCTCTGCTGATGGGCCGAGAAGCTGGCGAGCCGAAAATGGCGGACGGTCAATTTCGTCCGTTGTGTCCACCGGTGCTAACGTCCGGTTGTGGGCGGGGAGCTAAGGACCGCAAATGGCGCGACTCGGACCTGCCGTAATGTCCGCTATCCGGTCACTATGGAATGGTAAGCGGACCTTGAGGAAGCCGTACGCAACAAGCTCGATGTATGAGTACCCGCGCTAGCAAAAGGGCCGGACGGTGCACACGTCAGTAAATTTGCGGCGCCCCACTTTGAATTTCCAGCATCCGGCGAGGAGCCGCACCACGGCGATCTCCCTGTGCGCCGCGTCACGCCGGCCCCGCGCCGCCTGGCGACACGCTCACGCTCACGACCTGGCGCGAGCGCAATCGCCATGCCCTGCGGGAATTCTGGGCGCGCGCCCCCGCCGACGCACTCGGCGTCAAACAGGAACTCGAAAAGGCGCTGACGCAGGACGGCATGCCGACAAAATAATCGCCCGCGCGAAAGGCACGGTGACATGTCCGGAACAGCTCAGCGCGAGGTGCCGCAGGTGGGAATATTCTGGTTGGTGCAAACGACGGAGTGCGAAGCGAGGCTGCTCGCCGCAGGCTGTCCGCTAGATCAGGCCGAGCCGTACGGCGATTGTCTAACCTACGGTTCCGGCCACTCGAAACCTGGGCGCGCTGGCGACGCGACCGGACCGTGGATCCGGCCTGCGCGCCCTGGTGCGGTCGCACGAATACGAAGATTAGCCGCGCGGACACATCGTCTTCGACCGGGCGCGCAATCTGTTCGTCCTATATGCCGACCGCAAGCTCCTGACACCGGCAATGATCGCGCGCATCAAAACCCAATTTCATTTGCCGGCGGAGCGCACCGAGGTCCAAAGCGACTGGCACTATCAGAGCACAGAGACGCCGAACGGGCTGGTGCACGTCGGCCTTGACGTGCTGGACATTCGTCTGGGCGAGGCCCTGTGGGTAGTCTTCTGAACCATGTCGGTATACGAGCGTATTTTCCGATCGGATTGAATCGAAGGGATTCCCGAATCAGCATTTCCTGATTCAAACTGCATGCTGGCGCTAGAGGCCAGCATGCATGGCCAAAGCCCAGCTCGACCTTGATCCGGCGCGGCTCCTTCACGGCTGGGCTGCGGATCGGCGGCCTCGCGCGGGCGTCAAACATAGGAAAGGCCGACAACAATTCAGTCGCACCGTCGGCGTGGCCCCGTCCCGCGGCGATGACCCTATTCCGCCGCCTTGATTTAGGTTTCCATCGGCGCGCAGGCGCAAACGAGGTTGCGGTCTCCATAAATATTGTCCACGCGGTTGACCGGCGGCCAGTATTTATCGACCCGGAAGGCGCCGGCCGGAAAGCAGGCGGCCTCGCGCGAATAGGGCCTGTTCCATTCGCCGACGAGGTCTTCGACGGTGTGCGGGGCGTTCTTCAAAGGATTGTTCTCTTTGTCCATGCGCCCTTGCGCGATGGCCCGCGCCTCCTCGCGAATGGCAAGCAGCGCGTCGCAGAAACGGTCGAGTTCCCCCTTCGTCTCCGACTCGGTGGGCTCCACCATCAGCGCCCCGCGACGGGCCAGCTCATGGTCGGCGGGTGGAAGCCGCAATCGATGAGCCGGTTGGCGATGTCGTCGACGGTGACCCCAGCCTCCTCGAGCAACGGCCGCGTGTCGATGATGCATTCATGCGCGACGCGACCCTTGGCGCCCGAATAAAGCACGTCATAGGCGCCCGCGAGGCGCTTGGCGATGTAGTTGGCGTTCAGGATCGCGACGCGGGTCGCTTGCGCAAGGCCTTCGCCGCCCATCATCAGGCAATAGCTCCAAGAGATCGGGAGGATCGACGGCGAACCATAAGGCGCCGCTGAAACCGTTGCAGCGTTTCCGCCCGTCTCGGGATGGCCGGGCAGGAACGGCGCGAGGTGCGCCTTGACGCCGACCGGCCCCATGCCCGGGCCGCCGCCGCCGTGCGGAATGCAGAAGGTCTTGTGGAGATTCACGTGGCCCACGTCGGCACCGATGTCGCCAGGACGCGCGAGCCCTACGAGCGCGTTGAGATTGGCGCTGTCGAGATAGACCTGGCCGCCGTTTGCATGTGTGATCGCACAAATCTCGCGGACGGTCTCCTCGAAAACGCCGTGCGTCGAGGGATAGGTGACCATCGCCGAAGCGAGAGTCGCTGCACTCGCTTCGGCCTTGGCGCGGAAGTCCGCGAGGTCGATATTGCCTTTTGCGTCCGTCGCCACGACGACGACGTTCATTCCGCACATGGAGGCGGAAGCGGGATTGGTGCCGTGAGCGGACGCTGGAATGAGACATATCTTGCGATGCTCCTCCCCGCGACTCCTGTGATACGCTCGGATCGTGAGCAGTCCCGCATATTCGCCCTGCGCGCCCGAATTGGGCTGTAACGAGAAGGCGTCATAGCCGGTGATCTTGCAAAGCTTGTTCGATAAATCTTCAATTATTTCCGCGTAGCCGAGAGCCTGATCGGCGGGCGCGAAGGGATGGATCTCAGCGAACTCCGGCCAGGTGATGGGCAGCATCTCGGCCGTGGCGTTGAGCTTCATCGTGCAGGAGCCGAGCGGAATCATGGCGCGATCGAGCGCGAGGTCGCGATCCGCGAGGCGGCGCGCCTTCGGCGGCTACAACCTCGTCTATCGCGACGAATTTCCGAAATATCGCCTGCCCACGGCGCTCATACGCCAATCTGCGTATTTGACCCATCCGGTCTTTCACATGAACCGGGCGGAAAGTGAGATGACGCGTTACATACCTTGCGAAGGTTCACGCTATTGTCTACGGCGTTCTTCATGATCAGTCCCTGATAGGGGCCGACCTCGACCGTGATGGTATCGAAGAACTCTTGCGGCGCAATCGAAAAGCCGAGCGAGGCGAGCCCGTCTGCTAGCCGCCCCGCCTTGCGATGCACGCGCTCCGCGATGGCCTTCAAACCCTTCGGCCCATGGAACACCGCATACATGGAGGCAATGACGGCGGACAGAACCTGCGCCGTGCAGATATTGGAGGTCGCGCTCCCGCGGCGGATATGCTGTTCGCGCGTTTGAAGAGCGAGGCGATAGGCGCGGTTGCCGCGCGAATCGACCGACACGCCGACGAGTCGGCCCGGCAACGCGCGCTTATAAGCTTCCTTAACCGCAATATAGCCGGCGTGGGGGCCGCCATAGCCTATGGGCATTCCGAAACGCTGCGTGGAGCCCACGGCGACGTCGGCGCCCATCTCACCTGGCGGTTTCAGAAGCGTGAGCGCTAGTGGATCGGCCGCGACGGCGGCGATCGCCTTCGCTTCATGCAACTTGGCGATCGCGTCCGAGAAATCGTGGAAGTCGCCGGTGACGCCTGGGTATTGAAAAAGCGCGCCGAAGACCTGGTCTGGTTCCAAGTCTGTGAAGGGATCTACGACGATGATCCTCCAACCAAATGGCTCCGCGCGCGTGCGCGACACGGCGATCGTCTGCGGCAGGCAATTTTCATCGACAAAGTAAGCTGTCGCCCTCGACTTCGTGACGCGATGGGCGAGCGCTATCGCCTCGGCCGCCGCCGTCGCCTCGTCAAGCAGCGAAGCATTGGCGATATCGAGCCCGGTCAGGTCCGAGACAACCGTCTGAAAATTGAGCAGCGCCTCAAGCCGCCCCTGGCTGACCTCCGGCTGATAGGGCGTGTAAGCCGTGTACTATGCCGGATTCTCGAGAATGTTGCGCTGGATCGCCGGCGGCATGATTGTTCCGTGATAGCCTTGGCCGATGAGCGACGTCAGGACGCGGTTTTTGTTCGCGGTCTCGCGCAGGCGATCGAGCGCGCCGCGCTCGGAGAGCGGCCTGTCGAAGTCGAGCGCCTTGCCGAGACGAATGTCCTTGGGAACGGTCTCGTCGATCAGCGCGTCGAGACTCGAAACGCCCACGACCCGCAACATTTCGGCGATCTCCTCGGGCGACGGCCCGATGTGGCGACGATTCGCGAAGTCATAGGGTTCATATGTGTCGGCGCTCATCTCGTTCCCATCTGGCATCATATCATTTCACATTGAAATCAATGGCTTGTCTGAGCACTATAGCCTCAAGTCCGCCATTACTGAATTAACGTGTCTCGCTGCGGTGTTGTTGCCGCCTCCTTGCTAACCGATCGTGGCCATCGACGATCAACCCAATATTGCGGCAAGGACGCGCGAGACGATTGATTCGACCGGACTCGAGGCGTCCACGCGAAGCCAGTCCACCGCTCCTGTTGGCTGCTTGGCCTGTGCCGACACAACATCGGCCGTCGCGTCCGATGCATCCTTCTTGCGTTTGGCTATTCGCTCCATAAGCGTATTAATCGGCCCTTCGAGCCAGAGGCCGGTGAAATGGGCTTTGCTCCGGCTCGCGACCTGCTTCACCGCGACGCGCTCTTCCGGCCTTAAATGCACGGCGTCGATGACGACGCTCTGGCCAGCCTCAAGCGCGGTTGCAGCCAAATCGCGGAGACGTTGATAAGTCCGTGCCGTAGCTTCCGGGCAATAGGCCTCGCCCGGCAGGCGGTCGAATTCGGGGACATCGAAGAGCCGCTTGCGTTCAATGTCGCTCCGCAGATGCACGGCGCCGGGCGCGCGTCCGATCGAGCCGGAGAGCGCGGCGGCAAGCGAGCTCTTGCCGGTCCCGGACAGACCGCCGATGGCAACTAAATCCAGCCGGCGCGGAGCAAGGAGGCCGCAAGCGGCTTCGAAGTGCCGGCGCGCGTCTATTGCGTGATCGCCGTCTGTTCCTGGCTGGAGAATAGTCACCTTGGCACGAATTGCCGCGCGCAAGGAAAGGAACAGCGGAAGCAGGGAAAGTCCTTTGAGCTGCCTTTCCACGTCATTCGCAGATCCATAAATACCGATTGAACAGCAGGTTCGCGTGGCTCCTCAATTCGCGTGTCCACAGATCCATCAGCAGAAACGCGAGATCGTAAAGCACGTCGCACGTCGCGATCGCCTCGTCGAATTCGATCGCATGGAACAAGACAGTCTGAAAAATTCTTTCGAACCGGACATGCAGATCGCCTCGCAACCGTGTTGCTGGGTCTCAAGCCTTAAGGCGAGACCATACCCATAAAACAACTATGAATATAATGATGGCCGTTGTTATCGGGTCCGCATAAGTGACAATTCTATCAATCATTGATTGCTCCCGGTCGACAACAAACTCTTTCGCGCTAATTTGGAACCACTAAGGCCATAGCAACAAATCTCCGCGACTCCAGTCAAATTTTTAGGTTGGCCACCGTGACAAAAAACCACGTGCCCCGGTGGGCCCCGCAGAGCGGTGATTGACCGCCATCCCCAGAACCTTTCGATACCAGTCTCCGACGTCCGCATTGCGTCGGCCTCTTTCAATGACAGACATTTGTTGGCGGGTACATGACGCGCCGGGTAGTGAAAAGCGCGAGGGCCGGTTCCTTCGCGGCTGGTTCGGTCATCGTTCAACCCTTCCGGCGCGGCGTCATGCCGCTAACCGGCAAGAGCTTGCGCGCTGGCGGGTGTGCCGGCGAAGGAAAGAGCGCTCTGTAATTCGGTCCGGCCTTCGTCGCCTTTGGGGCGCGCTTGTGTGGAATTGGCGAGATACGTTTCATTCGTTCTTCCTTTTCGAAACTCCCCGCTGGCGGGGCATTTGACCAATATGGTGGCAATCCCCTTTGCTCGCCACACAAGAGATTCACCCCTCGGCCTCGCGCCGTTTTCCAGCTCGTTGATGACGCTAGGTGACAATTCACGTTGCGGATGGCGGTATCCTCTAATCGGAGAGATCGAATCTGGCGAGAGCTTGAAATCCTTAATATCGGGTCCACGCGCCCCGATGGCGCATAAAACAGATGCCCCCCGATTTCAGCAAGGGGCGTGCCGCTCGCCCACCCTGGCACGGAGCGGCCCAGCTCGGCTTGTGCCGCCGGGGCGAAAAAGTGGCTAGCTCCGTTGGTATTGTCCCCGACAACACCGCCAAACACCCCTCGAGGTGATGACGGCGTCGCCCCGGCAGGTGTCCGAGACGCTGGCGGCGGCCTTCGCGCCCTGAGCGACCAGCGCTTCGGTCTTCGTTCGCGTCCGATTGTAGACTGTCACGTCGTGCCCTGCCTTCACGAGGTTCGCAGCCATGCCGGCACCCATTTGCCCGAGTCCGATGAAGCCAATGTGCATGGTCTTCCCTTCTTGATGCGCGACGGCGCGCAATGCCCTAGCTTGCTTCGATCCGTCCAAGCCAGACGCAAATCGTGAACACGATGACCCCCGAATACGATCTGGATGATGGTGTTGCCGAGCTTGATGCCCATGGACCGCAGGCCGACTAGTAAAGAACGAGACTTTGGGCATGAGGTATCGACTGACAGGATCGACGGCGAGGCGCTGCTTCGCACGCTGCTGGCGTATAAGCTCGGCGAGCCTCGGGTGTGCGTGATGGTCAAAGCGCCAACACCCGAGGAAGAGGACCGCCGCCGACTTTGTCGCGAGCGCAAGATCCTGATCGCCGAGCGGGTCAAGCACGTCAATCGCATTAACGGATTGCTGTTCTGTCAGGGCGTATCCGGCTACAAGCCGCTACGCCGCGATCGACGGCAACGGCTCGACGAGTTGAGGACGGGCGATGGCGGTCTCTTGCCAAAGCATCTCAAGGCTCAGATCGGCCGGGAACTCGCTCGACTCGAACAGCTATTTGAACTGATCAAGGCGGTGGAGGCCGAGCGGGACGCCCTGCTTGCCGCGCAACGAGTCACGGCGCGCGCACCGCCGGCGATGTTGCTCAACATCAAGGGTATCGGGCCGGAGTTCGCCGCCGTCCTCTGGTCGGAAGGGCTGTTCCGACACTTCGACAATCGACGCCAGGTCGCTTCTTACGCGGGCCTAGCCCCGACCCCTTGGCAAAGTGGATCGGTCGATCGCGAACAGGGCGTGTCTAAAGCAGGAAATCCGCGATTGCGGACAACACTCATCCAACTCGCCTGGCTATGGCTGCGCAATCAGCCGCAATCGGCGCTGGCTCTGTGGTTCAAGGACCGGGTCAGCCGCAATGGCGGCCGTCTTAAAAAGACGACCATCGTGGCGCTGGCGCGCGAGCTGCTGGTCGCGCTGTGGAAATATGTGACTGCCGGCGTTGTCATCGAAGGCGCCATTGCGAAGAGCGCCTGAAAGGCGATCGGAAGAGATTGAAGCAATCTACCGGGACTCGATCAGTCTCGGCGGATCCGGGTGGACGAACCAAACCAGTCCGTGGCCTGAAAAGCCGATATCAAGAATGGTCTCGTCCTCCTGAGCCTCGCCCGCCGCAAGCGGGATATTGGTGCAGCCGCTTCGCGCGGCGACCGAATGTGAGGTTGATCTGGTGCGGAAACGACTAGATCATGGAAACGGGCTCAGACCTTGGATACCGAAACAGCGACTGGAGTTTCACTTATGCGCGACTGAATCTCACCCCTTGACCTGGACCTCCCCATGTGAGGATTGGTATGAATGGCTGAACACCAAGGGGCCAATGGGAAGACCATCAGCATCGTGGCACTTGCCACTCTAAAGGACGTTCGCGGCGCCTGAGAAATTCGGTCCCGTGGCCTCGTTGGTGTAGCAGTGCGCTCCGCCTGTCCCGATTGGCGTGCCGCCTTGAACTTGCTGCCGTCGATGGCGGCGACGGCATGGGCGAACAGACCCAGCTGTCGGCACAGAGCGATGAACTGGCGGCAGGTCCCCCGGATCGCCGGGCCATTGTCCTTCCTGAAGTCCGCGATGGTCTTGAAGTCCTGCGTTAGACGCCCGGTCAGCCACATTAGCTCGACATTGCGATGGGTCTCGCGCTCCAGCCGGCGGCTCGACGCGATCTGGTTGATGTAGCACGTCCATTATTCGGGCGGAGAGATTGTGATCCATGATGGATTTGAAAGGCTATTTGATCGCTTTTTCGTCCGTCGACGGTCTGTGACGAAGCCGTCGTCGGTGTCCAATATTTCACTGGCCATTCCACTAATTTCTATCGAGGCCCCATATTGTTTGACCCAGGAATAGAGCATTCGCGCATGCGGAATCGCCAAGCGAACGCAACCATGTGACGCGGGGCGTCCGAGACCGCCTTGATTTGTGCCGTGGATGGCCAAGCCCTGTTCAAAGAAAATTGAATAAGGCATCGGCGATTGATCGTATTCGTCGGAGAAATGATTGGCGTCCAAACGCTGCACACTGAATAAACCTGTCGGTGTCTCGAAGCCTTCACGCCCACTCGACACCTTCCAAACGTAGGTTTCGTCGTTGTTTTTGGTTACCGTCATTCGTTGCGCGTCGAGGTCGACGTGAATCATTACCTTGGCTTTCGCCGTCGAGACAAACGGGCCAAGAACGAGGACGATGGCGATGCGAAGGAGGATTTTTGGCATATCCCTAACCGCGATAAGCTCGGTGCGAGCACGTAATCAATCATGGACTTGATGGATATGAGCGGAGGCTTACGCCAGCCAGTCGAACAGCCGATAACGTCGGCCAGTCGCGGGGCCAGTTACGCTGGCGAGACGACGGCGATCGGTTACACAGATTAAGCGCGCAGGTGCTGCAAGCAGTCGGAAGATAACGCGCCGACTGCACGTGGTCAGCGCCGGAAAAACCCCGCCGTCGCTTCCCACGCGCTTCCCAATCGAGTTTTTGGGAAGCAGCACCTCGCAGTGAACGACATAACTAATTGATTTCATTGGTGAGCGCGATGGGATTCGAACGCATGACCTCCTGTTGTCGAGCATTGGGGCCGGCGTCCAATTTTCGAGATAAGGCGAGCCGACGTGAATGAGCTTGTACGAACGCTACGCAAGGACGCGCCAATCGCCGCAAACCGCGTTTTGGCCTACTTGAAGACGTTTTTTACCTGGGCCATCGACCAGGAGCTGATCGAAGCCTCGCCCGCCGCGTCCGTGAAAAGGCCTTCCAAGGAAGTCAAGCGCGACAGATCCAAGGATGGAGGCGGTTTGGCGGGTTCTACGGAGGTGAGCGAGTCCAGTCTCGACAGCGTCAATGATTTCCAACGATTGAGAGACTGGGACATTCCGGAAAATGGTCTCTCGTTGCATGACCTCGCATGCGCAGCGTTCTTTTGCTACGCCGTGAATGAATTAAATCCCAAGCCTGTCGTCACGCGTGCGAAGATTGAGGATTTGACCAGGCGATGTCTCGACGCCGCCGGATTATGTCGATCGACCGATTATAACATCCTACCTATGCCTCCGAAGCTGTCGGAGGCACTTTCTATCGTTGATCATCAGAGCCGGGACCGTCACCGATGACATGGACGAGCTTGTTCATCATCAACACAATTGTGGAAACTGCCTGAATCGACCGCTCGATTGGCCGCCAGCTTGGGACAAGGCGAATCCGTGTGAATACCGGACGATTCTCGCTGGGCCGGGTTTCGATGGAATCGGATCGCGCCCCAAGATGCTGGATGCGCCCAACCAACCCCCTATTGAAAGACGGTCCGATGCCTCAGCCAAGCCCGCATGAACCATCGATCGAAATGCTGCGTCCCATGCTTAAGACTTGGCTCGACGACAATCTGCCGGGCATCATGGAGCGCTTTGTCAGTGCCGAAATCGAGCGGGTCGCGCGCGGCGATTTCGCGGCAATCGAGGCAGGGCTGCTTGGCGCCACCCGGCATGAAAGTGGGGAGAACCTCTCCCCATCCAAGGAACTGGACGGTTGCGAGGAGGCGGAAGGCGCGGAGCACTGGCGCTACGGGGACACCGCGGCGGGTTCTCGCGAGGCCGGTCCTCGCTTTGAGGAAATCAGGTCGCGGCGCCCGCTCTATGTCATGGCTGCGATGATCGTCGCTGGAATCGCCGGCATCGGCGCCAGTTTTGGCTTCAAGGGCGCGGTTCCCCCTCAAGACGAGATCGCAACGATCAGCGCCGCCGATGGGGCAGCCAAGATCCACCCCGAAACGGCGGCGGGCACGGAAATTCCGGCCCAAGACGCCTCTGTCCTTGGCGGGTCGCCGCAACAGCCGCCGGTCGCCGCGGTTAATAATGTTGAACAGCCCGCCGATTTGTCCGCGCAAGCGAATGTGCCAGAGGCGCAGGCCAACCCGCCGCGCGCCATCGCCGGTCTTGCCACCGGGGCGGCGAGCGTTCCTGTGCCGGCCCCGCCAGCACAGGCTC
>JALZAY010000282.1 GCA_030948025.1 Pseudomonadota bacterium | reverse complement strand
TCGCTCCCCTTCCATGTGGTTTGCGTCCAATCTCGCGTTGCAGCCGAAAATAGATCGCGCGCTCGTGCTCGGCCTCGCCGCCGCCGATCTTCTCGTGCGCGGCGGCGAGCGGGCAGGTCTTCTTGGCCTGACGCCCGCGCTCGCGGTCAGAAATATCGTCGAACGGTTCGCGGACGTTTTGCTGGCACAGGAAGCCGCCGCCGGTTACGCGCCGGAGGAGCTGCCCGCGGCCGTGAACCTGCCGCGCGGCGCCCAGGCCATTCTGATTGGCGACTTTCTCGCCGATCCAGCGCTGATTTCGGCCACGATCGAGAGCGTTTCCGCGCGCGGGGCGCGCGGCCATCTCGTGATGATCGCCGATCCCGTCGAAGAGACTTTTCCTTTCTCGGGCAATACCGAATTCGCCGATGTCGATTCGCCGGCGAGGTTGCGTGCGGGCCAGGCGGAAACGTTCCGCCAAGAGTACATCCGCCGTCTCGGCCTTCATCGCGAGGCGATTGGCGCTTCGGCGCGCAGGCGGGGGTGGACCTTGACGGTGCACCGGACCGACAGGCCCGCCACCGAAGCCTTGCTTGCCTTGCGGGTCCAACTCGATGCCAATGCCGGCCCCGCTCCTCATGCCCCGCGAGGAGCTGCCCGCTGATGCAAGGCCTTCCGCTCGCTTTCACTTTTCCGTTCGTCCTCGCCGCGCTCGCGGGCCTGCCGCTTTTGTATTTTCTTCTGCGCGTCACGCCACCGCGCCCGGCGCTCGTGCCGTTTCCGCCGCTGCGGCTCATTCTGAGTCTCCGCCCGAGGAACGAGACCGCGTCGCGCACGCCCTGGTGGCTGCTGTTTTTGCGTCTTGCGATCGCAGCCTTGCTCATTTTCGCGATGGCGGGCCCGGTGCTGAATCCGCTGCCCGCGGCGACGGCGCGCGAGGGGTCCTTGCTCATCGTGTTGGACGATGGCTGGCCGGCGGCGCCGGGCTGGGAGCGCAGAATCGCCGCTGCCGCACGCAGAATCTCGGCGGCGGAGCGAAATTCGCAGCTCGCCGCCGTCGTGGCAACATCGGAGGCGGGCCGCGACATCGTGCCCCTAGATGCGGCCAAGGCGCAAGATCGCCTGCGGGCGCTTAAGCCCGTGCCGTTTGTTCCCGATCGGCTGCCGGTTTTTTCCGCGATCGAAAAATATGCCACCGCGCAGCAAAAAAAACTGGCGATTGTTTGGATCGCCGATGGTCTCGATCGCGGCCATGCGCGGGAGTTCGCCGGCAAGCTTGCGGCTGTTTCCAGCGAACTCACTGTTGTTACGGATCGAACACCCGTTCGCGCGCTCGCAGGCGTGCAAAACCAAACCGGCCGTCTCGATGTGCGGGTGCTCCGCGCGGCCCTCGCCGGCTCCAAGCTTGCCGGCCCCGAGCGGGGGGCTGTCCGCGCGCTCGACCGCAAGGGGCTCGCGCTCGGCGAAGCATCGTTCGATTTTGGCGCGGCGAACGAGACGCAAGCCAGTTTCGAGATGCCCGTCGAATTGCGCAACGAGATCGCCCGCCTCGAAATCGCGCGCGAACATTCCGCGGCGGCGGTTTTTCTTCTCGACGAGCGCTGGCGCCGCCGCCGGATCGGCCTCGTCAGCGGCGAAACGGCGGACATCGCGCAGCCTCTGCTCGCGCCAAGCTATTATCTCACGAAGGCGCTCTCCCCCTTCGCCGACATCCGCGAGGCAAGGCCCGCCGCCACCGATCCTATACGCTCCCTTCTCGATGACCATGTGGCGATCATGATCCTCGCCGATGTCGGCATGGTGGCCGGCCAGGTGCATGGCGATCTCGCGCGTTTTGTCGAGGACGGCGGAATCCTCGTGCGCTTTGCCGGAACCCATCTCGCCGGCGCCTCCGGCGATCTCGTTCCTGTCCGGTTACGCCGGGGCGGCCGTGTGCTGGGCGGCGCGATGTCCTGGGATACCCCGAAAAAACTTGCGCCCTTCGACCGCGAGAGCCCATTTTTTGGCTTGGCCGTCCCCGATGAGGTCACCGTTTCGCGCCAGGTGCTCGCCGAACCGGACGCCGGCCTCTCGGCCAAGACCTGGGCGCGGCTTTCGGATGGAACTCCGCTCGTGACTGCGACGCGGCAAGGCAAGGGACTGATCGTTTTGTTCCATGTCACGGCGGACACGACATGGTCGAACCTGCCGATTTCGGGATTGTTCGTGGACATGCTGCGCAAAATCGTTGCTCTGTCGGGAGAGACCGCGAAGGATACGGACGCGCAAGCCGGCGCGGGGACGAAAGCCCTTGAAGCAGCGACCTTCGCGCCGAGCCGGAGCCTCGACGGTTTTGGTGTCCTTGGTCCCCCGCCGCCAAACGCGACGCCGATTCCCGCCGGGTTCGAAGGCATCGCGGAACCCGAACATCCGCCGGGTTTTTATGGTCCGCCCGATGGCCTGATCGCCGTCAACGCTCTTGGACCGAAAGAAGCGCTCAAGGCGGCGGATTATTCGGGGTTTGGTTTGATCGACGAGCCTTTGCGCGACAATGGCCCGGTCGATCTCAAGCCCTGGCTGCTCGCCTCCGCGTTTTTCTTATTTGCCGCCGATACCTTGGCCTCGCTTTGGCTCTCGGGTAGCCTGGGTAAGCCCGCGCGGGGCGCGCTTGCCTGCCTTGTTCTCTTTGCCGTTGGCTCCTCGATGCTGGTCCCGGCGCGGGTCGCGGCCGAGTCCGCCGCCGCAAGCGTGTCCAAGCGCGATATTGACGCCGCGTTGACGACGAGGCTTGCTTATGTGGCAAGTGGGGATGCCAAGATCGACGAGGTGAGCCGGCAGGGCTTGATGAGCCTTTCGCGGGTGCTGGCGCGGCGCACGTCGCTGACCCCCGGCGATCCTGTCGCAATCGATCCCGCGCGGGACGAATTAAGCTTTTATCCGCTTCTCTATTGGCCTATCGTGGCGTCGGAACCGCAGCCGCCACACGCGGCGATCGCCAAGGCCGCCCTCTTCATGAAACAGGGTGGCACGATTATTTTCGATACCCACGACGCGCTCGCCTCGCGACCCGGCGGGCCGCCGACGCCGGAAGCCAAATGGCTCAGAGCCTTGCTCGATGGCGTCGATGTGCCGGAACTCGAACCCGTTCCCGCCGACCATGTCGTGACGAAAACCTTCTATCTCATCGACGGTTTCGTTGGCCGCTATACGACCGGCGCGACCTGGATCGAGGCTCTGCCCCCCGCCCCCGCCGATGGCGGCCCGCGCCCGGCCCGCGCGGGCGACAGCGTCTCGCCAATCATCATCACCGCCAACGATCTCGCGGCGGGCTGGGCCAGCGACCCCGACGGCGACAGCCTCTATTCGCTGGTGCCGGGCGGGGAGCGCCAGCACGAGCTCGCGCTGCGCGGCGGTGTCAATCTGGTGATGTACACGCTCACCGGCAATTACAAATCCGACCAAGTTCATGTGCGCGACCTTTTGGAGCGCCTCGCGCATTGAAGGGGCGGAGCCAGCGGGTCGGCTTTAGTTTCGTCCGCGTTGCGGCAGAAGCGCCGCTAGCGCGTTATCCGGTCAGGTTGGTTCATATCCTGCCGCTCTGAAGTAGTTTTCACATTCGTTCTGTGGGAAGTGACTGAGGAGTTCGCCGATGCGGGTCCAGAGGGCTTCGATGGATCGTTCG
>JALZAY010000281.1 GCA_030948025.1 Pseudomonadota bacterium | reverse complement strand
ATCTTCGCCCATTGCTCATCGTTGAACCAAAACAATGCGATTCCATCGGGTAGCCTCCCATACCGATTGCCAACCTCTTGAATCATAACATGGTTAATCAGGTCTTAACCCTAGGGCGCTTCCCGATTAGGTGGAGCCATTTGAGCGATAAGGACGCAGCGCAAAATCAAGGAGTTGGAGCCTGTCGGAAGCGGAGCCCCTTTTTTAAGGACATGCGCGGCGTTCCGGTAAATCCCGCGCGTAGGGTTTTGCCGTCCATGCCGGCCTCAGGTCACGCCGACAAGGTGAATCACGCTTCGGCTGGTTTGGGAATCCCCGTCCGCTTCTGGATGTTCGGGACCCGCTCTAGCGCCGGTTCGGCATGACAAAAAACCGGCGGCTCACAAGGAAGTCGCCGGTGCCGGATTGGACCAAGAACAGACGGGTCTTGTGTCCGTCCGGGACATATCGGCGGCGGGGGAGGGCCGCTCGCCGAAACCTTCATTAGGATTGGCCGCCCGTCAGCACCGTAACCGCGCGGCGGTTTCGCGACCAGCAGGAGATGTCGTTGCAGGTCGCGACGGGCCGCTCCTTGCCATAGCTGATGGTGCGAATTCTTGTCGTCGGAATGCCGCGAGCCACGAGATAGTCCTTGGTGGTTTCGGCCCGCCGCGCGCCTAGCGCGAAATTATATTCCCGCGTGCCACGCTCGTCGGCATGGCCCTCGACGGTCAGATTGTAGCGGCCATATTGCTGCAGCCAGCTCACCTGCTTGGCGAGGGTCGCCTGTGCGGTCTGACTCAATTCGCTCGAATCGCTGTCGAAGAAAACCCGGTCGCCGGCATTAATGGCGAAATCCTGAGGGCTGCCAGGTGCTGCCCGCCCGCCATTCAGGCCGGCGAGCGAGTCGGGGGCCTTCGCGCAGGCAGAGATCGCAAGAGCGGCGCCCAGCGCGGCAGCGAATTTGAGTTCGCCGGTCCGCTGAAGAAAGCTCATCCCATATTCCTTCTATGATCGCGGGGCAGATCGAAGTCCTACCTGCCTTTCGTTAAAGGAATGTTCCATCAACCTTGATCGAAGCTAACTAGAAAGCGGCGCATTTGAGCAAACGAGGATAAGGTTAACCGATGGTTCATGGCGAGAATACGGCTAAGATGGAGTTTCCCACCGCAATTGCAAAAATTTTATTGCCACGCACAAAACGCACACCCTTTCCATGGCAAGACCGGAAAGGCTGAATTCAGGGATAGCCCAGTGGGGAAATCAAACGGAAGAGTCCAGGGCTACCTCGAGGAGATCAGGGCATTCACAGGGTGATAGCCGCTCACCCCTAGCTAAGCCTCTGAACGGGAGAGGTGGGCTACGGTTTAGTTCAACTCTTATTTAGTTCAACTCTTCCTGTGGTCTCAAAGCTCAAGTAACAAATTACCAAGCGACGATCTGTCCTAAACAGCTCATCGCGCAACTTTATCTGCGAAAAATCTTATGATAATATATGATAATAGAAAGTTCGGCTATTTATGCGGCGCTCGATGATCGTTGACTTCACTCCCAAAAACCACTTGACCAAAACCGCACGGCTAAAAATAAACCCTATCGGAACATCGCGCTTGATCCAAATCCTCTTTCTATCTCGCCGCGCCTGCCAAATGTATGTTTGCCTCGCGTGTCGCTCGTAGCGGAATGGAAACATTTCGGTACGATCACGCGCGGATTTTGCTCTTATTCACTGACCTCGCCGCTCGCGCATTTGACTTTCGATCCGGAGCGGATGCGCCGGATAGACCCCAAGGATTTTCAATTCCTTGCAAAAGAACGCTAGCTCCTCCAACGCGCGCGCCAGCGCCGGCTCCTCCGGATGGGCCTCGACATCGGCCAAAAATTGGGTGGCGGTGAACTCCCCATCGACCATGTAGCTTTCGAGCTTGGTCATATTGACGCCATTGGTGGCGAAACCGCCGAGCGCCTTGTAGAGTGCCGCTGGAACGTTGCGGACCCGGAAAACAAAGCTCGTGACGACCGGTCCGGAGCCAAGCTTCGCCCATTGCGGGATTTTCGAAAGCACGACGAAACGCGTCGTGTTATGCGGTTCGTCCTCGATGTCGGCGGCGAGCACGTCGAGACCATGGATTTCCGCCGCTAGGCGGGTGGCGATCGCCGCGCGGGCCGGGTCGCGCCATTCCGCCACCTCCCGCGCGGACCCAGCGGTATCTCCGGTCACATGCGCGGCGAGGCCACGCGCGCGGATAACTATGCGGCATTGGCCAAGCGCGTGAACATGGCTGTAGACCGATCTCACCTCATCGAGTCTCGCGCCCTTGATGCCGAGCAACTGAAAATGGACCGGCAAAAAATATTCCGCGACGATGTAGAGCCCGGAGCCAGGCAATAGGTGATGGATGTCGGCGACGCGCCCCGCAATCGAATTCTCGATCGGAATCATGCCGAGCGTCGCGGTGCCGTCGGCGACGGCCGCGAGCGCATCCTCGAACGTCGCGCAGGGCAAGGCTTCCCATGCGGGATAGACGTTGTCGCAAGCGATATGGGAATTGGCGCCCGGCTCGCCTTGGTAGGCGATCTTGTTGACGGTCATTCAGTCCTCGAACAGAACCCGCGCGTGCCGTCGGCCGCAAGTTCATGCCAACGACGACAGGGAATGCGCGTTGGCCTTGCCCGGCCAAACAACGGCGTCTCAATCGGGCAGCGGCGGCGAATGTCGTTACAGGGATTTAAACGCTATTGGCACCGAAAAGTACAAGGCGAACACAAGCGCGATCGAAATGGCGAACGAAATGACCACGTCAGCATGGAAAGATCTCCGGAACAGAAAAGCAAATACAAAGATGTTCCACACATAAAGAGGGAACAGCAAAAATGCCGTCAATTCCTGGACGTTAATATCTGGCAACTCCGCAAACGCGGGGTTTATGAACATGAAAAAACCCAAAGCCGCCCTGACAAAAATCACGATGGCGCCGCCCAAGGCGAGGGCGGTGAGCGTTTGCGTCAGCCGCTCGTTGTAACCGGAAACCCGCGCCCACAGCAGCGCGACCAAAGCCAATAAAAAAGCGCTTCCGACAGCGCTCGCCGCCGCTCTGGCCGACGAATAGAAGCTAGCTTGAAACAAGAATACCGCCGCCGCGAAAGCGACGAGGCTCCCAGCCAAGAGAATTGGCGATTTCGGGAGCACTTCCGGGCCGAGCTTAAAGTTCAATATTCCTTGAACCTTTTGGACTGGAGAAGGCAGAGTAAACTTCATGATTAGGCTCGAATGTTCGTGGCAAGGCTTTTCTTTACGCCTTCGCGCGGTATATCTGGGCGAACCCAGGCGCCGCTACGCCCAAAACCGTCCCTGCGCCGCCCGCCTACGTCCCATCCCGCCGGCAAAAATCCACGGCCACGTGCCGCAGCTTCGGCAGATTTCCGCTAAAACCGGCGGTCCGTGAAACATCCGCACCTTCTCACGCCGGCTTTTTCGGGGGAACGAGCTTCTGCTTCCCGCCCAAGCGCCAAAACAAGTAAACCGCGGCGACGAGCACCGCGACCATCGAGGCATAGATCCCGATGCTATTGCCAAACCCCTGGCCCACCGAAAACGGGAACTGCGATACATAGGTCTGGCCGTGCTCGTTTTTCACGGTCACGATGCCTATGAATTTGCCGGTCTC
>JALZAY010000103.1 GCA_030948025.1 Pseudomonadota bacterium | reverse complement strand
GATCTTCCGAATAGGGCTTCGTCATTCATCCTGGCCTCCTCCCAGCCAGAATCTTGAATCACGACAAAGCTCGCTTGGGGATCCCACCCGATTCTGTCACAGTGGATAACGCACTAGTGGGAGACCACGAAGTCGCCGGCCGCGGTAAGGCCCATGATGCGCAGGGCGGTGCTACGCCTGCCGGGCGGCACCATGCCGGTGACGCGCACCCGCACGGGCTCCCAAACCGGGACCGCAAAGAAGCTTTGGAAGGGCGCCATCGGCGAAACGACTATCGGCGGCGGGATCGGCGCCGCGGCGGGTGAAGGGCGGCGGCTGAAGGGAAGGAGCGATGCCGGGTCATCGCAACGGTGGACTCTGAGTCGCGGCGCATTGTCCTTGTTGTTTTTCGCAATCAGACCGCGCCGAGACAGGGTCTTGGGTATCGCGCCCAGTCCAACTTATTTTTTGCCCGAAGCCGCATCGGCGGCGAGCTGCATCTTGACGATTTTGTCGGGACTGGTCACCGCGCCGTTGTCTTCCTTGGCGCCTTTCTTGATCTTATCGACGGCGTCCATGCCGGAAACCACCTGGCCCACAACGGTATATTTGTTGTTCAGGAACGACGCATCGGCCAAGCAGATAAAGAACTGCGAATTGGCCGAGTCCGGATCTTGCGAGCGGGCCATGCCGACGGTGCCGCGCTTAAATGGCTCGGCGGAAAATTCGGCCGGAATATTGGGCAGATCCGACTTGCCCATCCCGGTCCCGGTCGGATCGCCCGTCTGCGCCATGAACCCGTCGATGACCCGGTGGAAGACGAGGCCATTATAGAAGCCGCGCTTCGTCAATGCCTCGATTTGGGCCACGTGTTTGGGCGCGAGATCGGGCCGCAACACGATCGTAATACGGCCGTCCTTGGTGTCGAGATAGAGCGTGTGTTGGAGGTCTTGCGCCGGAGCGGCGGAAAGCCCATTCGAAAACGAGGCAAACCCGAAGGCCAGGCCCAGGGCAAAACCCAAGCCTAGGACAGCGCGGGTCGTCATCCGTTGAATCGTCATTCTGGTCCGGTCCTTTTAAACAGAAGCAAGCCGCAAGGTCATTTGGGCGCCTGCCGTTTCGCCGCGAGCGCACGCGCGACCACGGCGGGCACGAATGCCGACACATCGCCGCCGAGCCCGGCAATCTGCCGCACCAATGTCGCGCTAATATGACGAACCGCGGGCGAAGCGGCGAAAAACACCGTTTTGATCTCCGGCGCCATCAAAGCGTTCATCGCCGCCATCCGCATCTCGGCGTCAAGGTCCGTGCCGTCACGAAGGCCGCGCAGCAGCAGACTCGCCCCGGCCGCGCGCGCGGCCTCGACCGCGAGGCCAGAAAAAGTGCGTACCGAAAGCTTGCACGCGCGGGCCGCGAGACGTCTGCCGCAGACGTTCTCGACAAGGCCTGCGCGCGCCTCGACGCCAAGCATTGGAGTCTTGCCCGGATGCACGCCGATCGCGACGACGAGCTCGTCGCACAAAACCCCGGCGGTTTCGACGATATCGACATGGCCGTTGGTCAGGGGATCGAACGAACCGGCATAAAGGGCGACGCGGATCATGTTCTCTCCCTAGCCGGCGCGATATGGCGGGGCGGGTTCAATTCACGCCGAGCTTTTTCTGCAGACTCGTAGAGGATGTCGTGTATTGGAACGTCAGCCTCTTACCTGGGTAGATATAGTGGTAGACTTTTTGCGCCGCCAGCGCGCCCTCGTGGAAGCCGCACAAAATAAGTTTTAACTTGCCCGGATAATGATTAATGTCGCCGATCGCGAAAATGCCGGGGACATTGGTTTCGAAGGTTTCCGCATCGACCGGAACGAGGTTCTCGTGCAGGTTCAAACCCCAACCGGCAACCGGCCCGAGCTTCATCGTGAGCCCGAAAAACGGGATGAGCCTTTGGCAGGGGATTTCGTACGATCCGCCGCTCGCGTCCTTGAGGGTCACGCGGGAGAGTTCGCCCGCTTCGCCGGTCAAGGCGGCAATCTGGCCAAGGCGCAAATCGATCCGCCCGGAGGCGACAAGCTCCCGCATGGCCTTGACAGAATGCGGCGCGGCGCGAAAATCGTCGCGGCGATGAACCAAGGTCAAATGCTTGGCGGCAGGCTGAAGATTGAGGGTCCAATCGAGCGCCGAATCGCCGCCGCCGACGATCACCACATGTTTGCCGCGAAAATCCTCTATTTTGCGCACCGCGTAAAAGACCGACTTGCCCTCGTAGGCCTCGATCCCGGCAATCGGCGGTTTCTTCGGCTGGAACGAGCCACCGCCGGCCGCCACGATGACGGTCTTGCACTCGAAACTTTGCCCGCCGCTGGCGCGGATGCGAAACGACGGTGCTTCGGCGCTCCCCAGAACCTCCAGCGCCTCGACCAATTCGCCATAATGGAAGGACGGGTGAAACGGCTCGATTTGCCGCAGCAAGGCGTCGACGAGTCCCTGCCCAGACACTTTTGTAAAGCCAGGGATATCGTAGATCGGCTTTTCGGGATAAAGCTCGGCGCATTGGCCGCCGGGTTTCGGCAAAATGTCAATGAGATGCGCTTCGATGTCGAGCAGGCCAAGCTCGAACACGGCGAAGAGACCAGCCGGCCCGGCGCCGACAATGACCACGCCGGTTTTTATGCTTTCCCTCATTCCTTGCTCCGGACTCAAATCGAAAAAAGAGGTCTCATCGCGCCGCTTGCCCAGCTCCGGCGAAAAAGCTCCTAGCCCTGCCGGTCCGGGGTCGTGACGACGAGCCCGTCGAGTTCCGGCGTGACCTTGATCTGACAACTAAGCCGCGAGTTGGGCTGAACCTTGTAAGCAAAATCCAGCATATCTTCTTCCTGATCCGACGCCTTGCCGGTGAGGCCCACCCATTTTTCGCCGACATAGACATGGCACGTTGCGCAGGCACAGCCGCCGCCGCATTCGGCGGTGATCTCGGGGATCGCGTTGCGGATGGCGTTTTCCATGACCGTGGCGCCTTCTTGCGCCTCGATGGTCCGGGGTTCGCCAAAGGAGTCGATATAAGTGATTTTGACCATGGGTCCTGCGTGTTCGTTCGCCGCGCGGCAAACGAAGGCTCTTGTTCGTGGGGGGAGGTGCCAAGTTTATATTTACTGGGTGTTTTTATAATCAAGTGCCCGCGCGATGAACAGCGGCGCCTGGCCGAGTCTCAGGGCGCGTCGCGAAAGTGACCGTGTCGAGCGCAAGCGCGGGGCTTGCGGCAAGCGGAATTTTGCGGGTTTTTGCTGCGTTCATCAGCGTGTTGGCTGCTTTATCCTTTGCTCGGTAGGCAATCCCGTAAGGCACCATTCTCGACCTCCTGTCAACGGCTCGGCATGCCGGGCCGGTAATGCGCGACGCCCTTGCTGTCCTTTAGCGAGAATGTGGAAGCTCTGGCGTGCGGGAGCGATGACCGGAAGTATTGCCGGGGAACACGCTAGGGTGTATATTTGGGACAAGGAGGCAAAACATGATCACTTTTCTGGCTCTTTGGCTATGCGTGCTTTCGGTCGTGGCCATCTACTATACCATCCCGCCCAGTGGTGTGAGGCCGGATATTTACGGAATCGCGCTCTGGATCTTGTCGAGCTGCGCGCTCGCAACGTCGGCCATAATTGTCGTGGTCAGCCTGGTCTCACCACAAGCGATCCATCCAAACTGGTTGGATTCTCATCTTTCACCGCCGCATTATTCCTCTTTGCGCAACTAACGACCAATTTCGGACTGACTGGCCGCGCATCTCCGGCGCCCCGTACTATCCCCCGTTTGGGCCGGGATGACCCGGCCCAATTTCGAGGCCCGCGACAGGGAACGGGCAATCCCGTCCTGCCGGTGTTCAGGGCCCGGCGCGAAGGGTCAGCTCCGCAACGCCGGCGGCGAGAGCGAGGCCGGTCTGCGTTTGAATTGACAAGGGCTGCAATGTGAACGAGCGGCCAGAACCGCCCACAAGCGCGTTCGCGCCAACCCCGGCTCCGACGGTCGCCGACGCGTCGACGCCGGCATAGTCACCGGCAAGCGCCCCGCGCTTGGGTCCTTGGGAGGGAGCCAAAACATCCCAGGCCAAAACACCCTGATCGGTTGCGCCGATATCGAGGCCGAATTTGCGAATCGAGCCGTAATAGTGCTCACGATGTCCGCGAGCCGAGGTGAAAACGCATCGCATCTCCTTGCTCGACGTGATGAT
Source organism: Pseudomonadota bacterium (assembly GCA_030948025.1). Taxonomy (GTDB): domain Bacteria; phylum Pseudomonadota; class Alphaproteobacteria; order Rhizobiales; family Beijerinckiaceae; genus Methylocapsa. Next base: position 8,833 of record JALZAY010000103.1, on the reverse strand, counting down.
AAGACCGAGGCCTCCCGAGACTTCGCAGCGCAATGCGCCGATTTTCACGCCTTGCTGCGCAACCGCGGTTTGCGCGTTTGTGGTCAATACGGCAAGAGACGCCGCGCAGAGAATGGCTCGAATGTTCATGGGTTTTCTCTTTCGTTGAGGGTCGAGCGCCAATGGGCCAACCAGTTCCAGTCCGGACCCTAACCACCAAATGGATTAGGATGCGCGATGTCAAGTGCGTCGTTTTTGGACAGGCCGGAAAATCATCATGGGAAGACGAACTGTCGTGTACGCGCGTCAGGAGCTTTGGGTCAGGCCGGAGACGGCGGCGATCAGGATCGCGCCGAGCACAAAGCCCACGATGCCCATCGCGGAAAAGATAAAACTCTGCCAGCCGGTCAAGCGCTCGCGTTTGGGATCGTCGAAGAATGATGTGAATTCCTTGTTGATCTCGATGACTGGCAACAGCCGGGCGAGGCTGGCGTCGAAGCACCAAATGGGACCATGTTGCTTCGCTGCGGGCACGGTCATCCAGAGGAGCGCCGCACCGGCAAGGGAGATGCCGATGACCCAATAGAGAACCCGGAAGGTGTACGTGCCGATACCGAAACCTGCGACATATTGAACTGCGCCAGACAATACAAAGGCCAATCCCTTTTCTGTCTCGCGTTCTCGGACGCGGCCGAGGTAACGGATCTCGTTGGCGGCGTCGTGGTCGCCCGAACTCGTCAATGCGGCGGCGAGTTGCGCGTAGGGAGCGGGGCTGTAGCCAGGATCGCGCCTCGCCCAATTGTCCCACCAGTCCATTCCCCGCGCGCGCATCTCTGGTTCGGTTTCTCCTTCAAATCCGCCGAGATGATTGAAGTTGAACCCATCGAGATGGAGATGTTCCCGATCCGGCCAGGCATCCTTCGCGTCCGCCAGATTGCCGATATGCGTGTTGCGCAGGTTCAGGGCACCGGCTTCCCCATTCTTTCCTGTCCAAACGGCGGACTTGTATCCCCCGCCGAGCCTCAAGTCCCCAATAATGGACGCGCCCGAGAGATCAAGATCTGCCAGGGTGGCGCCGCGCAGATCCAGTGCGCCGCCGACATGGGCAAAGACCATGTCAACCTCCTGGGTGCAGTGGGCATCGCGCATGAACAGATCGCCACCGGCCTGCAGGCCCTCGGCGTCCAGCGTGCCGTCGAAACTGGCGCCGCTCATGGCGATCTGTCCCGTGATCTTCGCGCCACGTAGGGTCACATCCTTGAAGCTGGACTTGTGTTGGGCTAGGGGATACAGGAGCAGCGAGCCCCCGACCTGCAGGGAATCGGCGTCGAGTGTGCCGTCAAAACTGGCGCCGACCATGTCAACATCGCCATCGATCTTAGCACCGCGCAGACCTACGTTCTCGAAGCTGGCCTTGTTTTGGTCGTCTGAGTACATGTACAGAGAGCCACCGACCTGCAGGGAGTAGGCCGTCAGCTTGCCGTCGAAACTCGCGCCGATCATATCGACATTTCCCGTGATCTTCGCTTTGTCCAAATCCACGTCCTTGAAGCTGGCGCCGCCCATGTTGATCCCTTCTGTGACCTTCGCCCCACGCAATACCACGTCCCTGAAGCTGGCCTTGTTCTGGTCTTTGGATCGCATCACCAAATGGCCCCCAACCTGCAGGACGTCGGCATAAAGCGACCCCTCGATGCTGGCACCGGTAATGTCAACGTCGCCATCGATTTTCGCGCCGCGCAGATTCACCTCGCTCTTGAAGACCGCGCCGTTGCGCAGCAAAAGATAGCTTTCCGATTGCAAACCTTCGGCGCGGAATGTACCAACCATCAGCGAGCCAGCAAGCCACATCAAACTATCTGTCCCCGCGAGGCTTAGGTTGATCGCACCTTCGATCCGGCTGCCGAAGATTTCGATTCGCCGGATGAGCTTCGCGTTTTCAAGATCGACATCTCCTACAATCCGGGCGCCTGTGATCTGAACGCCGGCGCGCGGCACCGCCTCCCGCCACGGCGCCCGTGTCGACAAATTCTCCAGAAAGCGTGCAGAGAGCTTGCGGCAATCGTCTCGCCAGCGGGCGTCATCCTCTTTCTTCGGATCGAGCGGGGGCTTCGTGCTGCAGTGCTGGTTGAAGTCGGCCACGTCGCGCTGCTTGATTTGAGACCAAGCCCAACCCTCGGCGGTCTTAACGTCGTCGTAGGGGCCACGCGCCGACGCCAGGTCGAGCGCGCCCAGCCAAAGTGCCAACGCACCCAAAATCGCCAGCGGGCGAGGGGACATGGCGAGAAACGGGTTCCACGCCGGCATGATTGCTCCCTATCCCGGGCAGAGCGCGGCCAAATTGTTAGCCCATGCCCGGTCAAGGAACAAATGTGCGAGACCGGCCGGGCGCGGCGAAGATCCGCAGCTTTCGCGACTCATGCTATAAACGCGCTTTGCGCCAGCGCGGCAAATATGCAAACTTTTGCAGTTAGGGCCTGTTTCAAAGGCTTCCACAGATCCTAAGCCCTCACCCTGAGGAAGCCCGGAGGGCTGTCTCGAAGGGCAAGCGAAAGGAAGCCCGAGGTTCCATTGCGAGCGCAGCGGTACGCCGTAGCGGACGCAATGGAAGCGGGCGACTGGAGAGGCGCCTCATAAGCCGCGCGCTGCATCCTTCGAGACGGCCTTTCAGGCCTCCTCAGGATGAGGGCGAGGCTTTTGAAACAGGCTCTCAGCCGCGCCCCGCGCCAAGGATTCCTCCATGCCGCAAACAAAATTTTGGGCCGAGATGACCTGGACCGATTTTCAGGCCCGCGACATGGCGCGCACCATCGCGGTCCTGCCGGTCGCCGCGACCGAGCAGCATGGCCCGCATCTGCCGCTTGGCACCGATACATTCATCATGGAAGGCTATATCGCAAAAGTCGAGGAGCGCGTGCCGGACGAACTCGCCGTGTTGTTTCTGCCCGTGCAAAACTGCGGGCTTTCGATCGAGCACACGGATTTTGCCGGCACGCTCAGTCTTCCGGCCGAACCCCTCGTCAGTGCCTGGACAAAACTTGGCGAATGCGTCCATCGCACCGGCTGCCGCAAGCTGGTTCTTTTGAACTCGCATGGGGGCAACACGGCGATCCTCGATATGATCGCGCAGGATCTTCGCGCGCGGCTCGGTATGCTGGTTGTCCTGGCCTCCTGGCATCGCTTTGGCGCGCCGGATGGACTCTTTTCCGCGCATGAACAAGCGCATGGCATTCATGCCGGCGAGATCGAGACATCGCTGATGTTAAATTTTCGGCCGGACCTCGTGCGTGAGGACGAGGCCGCCGATTTCGCGTCCCAGAGCGTCGCAATGGAACGCGAGTTCAATTGGCTGCGCGCCGGCCGCCCAACCGGCTTTGGCTGGATGAGCCAGGATCTGTCCGCCTCCGGCGCCATGGGCAATGCGGCGGACGCCACGGCGCGCAAGGGCGAGGCCTGCGCCGACTATGGCGCCACGGCCTTCATCGAATTGCTGCACGACATCGATGGCTTCGATCTTACGAGACTGAAGGAGGGGCCGCTGTCTTAATGGCTCTGCGTCAATCGCACCAAAATGTTTCACGTGAAACGTTTTGATACGATGGCGCATGAGGCCGCGGCGCTTAATCGGCGCGCCACGGAAAGGTCCAGGTCTCGGTGAGCGCCCGCGTGCCGGTCCGCAGGAAGGCGCGCAAATCCGCCGATTGGCCGGGATCGAGCTGGACGTCGATGACCGCGCGAAAACCTTTGGTATGGGCGTTGGGAACGATGAAGGAGCGCACGATTTTGCCCTGGCTCGTGGACGGAACGACCTCGACCAATTGCGGATCGGCGGCGTAATAGGCGAGGTCGCCGCCGGCGAAATCGATAATGAACCGGCGCGAACCCGGCACCGGTGGTTCGGCTAAGCCGAGCGCGGCGGCCGTCTGATAGGTGTTCAGCGTTCGCCCATTGGGCGAGAGCTGGGCCGGATTGAGACTGGCAATGATGCGGTAGGCATAGCCAAAAGATTTTCCCGGCTCCGGCGCATCCTTGGGCACAAACGAGGCGACGATATTGTCGTTGGTCTCGTGTCCGGTCGGAAGTTCGACGAGCTCGACACGGCCTTCGCCCCAACTCTCCCGCGGTACGACAAAATAGCTCGGCCTCATCTCATAGGCGAGGTCGAGATCCTGATAATGGTCGAAGTCGCGGTCCCGTTGCAACAGGCCAAAACCGCGAAGATCCCGGTCGAGAAAATCGGAGACCTCCAGCTTTGTGGGGTTGCGCAGCGGGCGCCAAATCCATTCGCCGGTTCCCGAATGGATCAGAAGCCCATCCGCATCGTGCAGTTCGGGACGAAAGTCGTCGTTGAAACGGTGATCGTCCTCGCCGATGAAGAACATGGCCGTCAATGGCGCCAGACCGAATTTGACATTCGGCTTGCGTGGAAAGAGCGCCGCCGAGATTTCGATGGCGGTGTCGATTCCAGGATAGAGCTCGAAACGATAGGCGCCGGTCGCCGACGGGCTGTCGAGCAGCGCATAGATCGTCGCCTGATCGGCGTTTGGCTCGGGTGTCTCGATCCAGAATTCGCGAAAAAAGGGAAATTCCTCGGCGGGGGTGCCCGCCTCGACCGCGAGCGCCCGCGCCGACATTCCATAGCGCTGGTCGCGGCCGAGAAAGCGAAAATAGCTGGCGCCCAAAAAGGCGATGACCTCGTCGAAAACTTTGGGACTGTTCAAGGGGTAATGCAGACGAAAACCGGAGAAGCCGAGATTGACCGGCAAGGGCTTGTCGATCTTGGTGCGGCCGTAATCGAAAAGATTGGCGGCATAGGGAATGGGTGTCGGAATGCCGTCGCGGAGCGTGTTGATGGTCACCGGACGCCGATAGAGATGTCCGAGGTGAAACAATTGCAGCCGGAACTGGCTCCCGTTGGCGGCGAGAAAAGCTTTGTCCGGGCGAAATCTGATGTCGCGCCAGGCGTCGAAGTCGAGTTTGTTCAGCGCTTCGGGAAGCGCCGGCGAGGCGGTGTCGAAATCCGCCGTGGCCAGGTCGCGGGCGCGGCGCACGACATCGTCGAAGTCGAATTTCGGCGGCGCCTGCGGCGGCTTTCCGGGTTCGGCCGGCGCAGACCGAAAAGTTGATGGCAGAGCGCCCGAGAGAACGAGATATTTGACCAGCGTGCGGCGATTAAGGTCGGTCATGGGCTTCCGGACAAGGAGGGTCATGCGCCGTCAATTTGGCGGGGGAGCGTGGTTGACGGGTACTCACCTTTTTGCCCAGCGGCAAGCGGAAGGCTTCGCTTTTTTCGGGATCCGAAAAAGAATAAGCGTCCGATAGGTGGTAGTGCATCAGTTTGACGGCAGCGCCCATTGACGCCTTGGAATTGGCGCGTCGATCGGCCACAATAGGGAATGGTCAAGCGCCCAAAACGGCCCCGCGACCGCAACCAGCCCGGCAAGTCGGCTTCTGGCGCCGCGGCTCAAGACGGCGATATGCCGGTCCTTACCGATCCGGACGGGCAATTTGCCCGAAACGATAATCGCCCGCCGTTCCAGTTCCGGCATGGGTTCAAGGATCCCCCGCTGTTCGAGCTGCCAAATCCGATCGCGCTGGCCAAGCGGCCACTGCATGTTGAGGCCTATTGGTCGAATGGCAAGGTTGAACCCACCGATTCCGGGGGGATCGACCGCTTGGGATCGATCCCAGCCGACACGCCCTGGGAGCGCGACCGCCGTGGTTGCCGGATCGAGCCGCATTTGATCCCGCGCTGTTGAGCGCACTCGAATCCGGCGAACCGGCGATAGGAGTCATGCGCAAAAAATCACACAACTAACGCTACCCTAAACTTGGGTACAATTCGCGGGCGCCCGGCCCGGCTTCATGGCCGGCAAGATTCTAAATCTGGAAGCGCTTTCGCGACCCGATTGCTGATAATTTTCATCAGCACAAAAATTTTCGGGTTTTGGGAGAACGAATATATTATGCTCGCTTCCCAGCTTGGCTCGGCAGCGCTTAAATCTTGTGCGGGCCAATAGTTACGCGGGCCGATGCTGGGAGGCGCAATTGCCGCGTTGCCGTGGAGTAACTCATGCGGAATGATCGCCGTCTCGTCGATTTTGAATTTACCCTCGCATTGAATAACGCCACGGGTTTTTTGCCTGCCAGGACGCGATCGAGGCCTGCAACGATCTCATTCGAAACGGCTGGCGTTGGCGCTTGCCTATGAAAACAAGCTCGTTTCATTTGCCGCAACGAAGATGTTCAGTAGGCGGTATTTTCGCTGGACCGCGCGCACGCATCGCAAGACGGCATGCCGGGGTGGCTTTTTCTGTTCCGCCGGGCCGGACGGGCGCCGCGCGATGACCGGACCCGCGGCGGGGGCGCTCGTCCTGTTTTCCGGCGGCCAGGATTCGGCGACTTGTCTTGCCTTGGCGCTCGATCGATATGCGCGGGTCGAGACGATTGGATTCGATTACGGCCAAAGGCATCGCGTCGAGCTCGACCAGCGCGCCACGATCCGCGAATCGCTTCGCCAGAATTTCCCCGCGTGGCGCGGCCGCCTCGGCGAGGACCACCTGGTCCGCATCGAGGCTTTGGCGCAAATCTCCACAACGGCAATGACCCACGATGTCGAGATCGCCACCGATGCGCGTGGCCTGCCCAATACGTTCGTCCCCGGCCGCAACCTTATGTTCCTGAGCCTGGCGGCGGCGCTCGCCTACCGGCGCGGCTTCAAGCATATTGTCGGCGGGATGTGCGAAACGGATTTTTCCGGCTACCCGGATTGTCGCGACGATACCGTGAAAGCCATGCAACTCGCCGTGAATCTCGGCATGGATAGCCGTTTTGTTCTTGAAACTCCTTTGATGTGGCTCGACAAGGCCGCGACCTGGCGCCTCGCGGAAACGCTCGGCGGAACCGCGCTCGTCGCTCTAATCGTAGAGTCGACGCATAGCTGCTACCTCGGCGAGCGCGCGATCAGGCACGATTGGGGCCATGGCTGCGGTTCGTGCCCCGCCTGCCGGCTGCGCGCCGAAGGCTGGCGGAAATACATTGCCTCGTCAGGGAAACACGGGTAGTGTTCTAATTGCGCAATAATATACTTGACACAGATACGACCATTGAACCTAAGTGGAAATGACTCTTCTCATGAAACGGACTGGCTGACCATAGTCGGCGCCGCTAAGGGCCTCTGGCGTATCGTGTATGATGTCGTCCTCATCGCCGAGCTTGCTTATCCATTTTCCATCAGCAAGCTGACGAGCCGCGTGACTCGCAGTCCCATCCGCAGTCGCATAAATGGCGATCTTTTCCCATAACGGATCTAGAAAGCCATCCGCGCAAAGCTCGTAGCCAATTGTCCGATACGCCGCAATGAACGTAGAAACTGTATATTCTCGAACAACATTGATGGGCCAATAATATTGGTTTCCTGGGTCCGGCTCCCAGCGTCGCGTGTTATCCCCAGCGGCAAAAGCGAAGCAATTGTACCTTGGGTTTCGTCCACCCAGCCTGGTTGGCGGACTATGCCATTTCCATACGCCCAAACGCGGGAACGCGGACTCCCAAATCTTTGCCCGCCGCGTATCCATTCCGCAAGCCCCATTCGATCCATGCCTTCGCCATTTCTTGTACTTTGCCTTGGCTATCCGGCGGCACCGGGTTATCTCCGGTTATGGCCCAAAGCGCTGGAAACCAATCATCCGGTTCCCCTTGCCGCAATTCGCGCCGGAGTTCGCGCAGAATGAATGGCAACGCCAACTTTCCCATGCCAATAATTCTTTGATAGGAGGGGTTGCGAACATTATTCCACGCCAATGAAGACAATGGGTTTCGTTGCTTGCGCCATTGCGATACGAGGTCCTGAAAGAGGTTACAAAAGTGTAACCACGCTGGCATAAACGGGTCGGAAAGATACGACACAGTCATATTCACATGGATATGCGAAAAGCGGCTTACTTCTGATGCTGGAATCACGCTTATCTCCGGCCCATTTCCATCGGACACCATCGCATACCGGCGCTGTTCGATGGCGCGCAACATAAGCCCGGCAATAACATTGATATCCGGTTGCGGCGTGAATGATTCAGCAAAGTGTCCCATCGTTTCAATTCACTTTCTTGCGCAGCCGCTCTGGTGACTCGATAATCGCTATCACCGGTGCTAGATTCGTCACATAGAACGGGTTTCCCTGGGGGTCCCACATGTCCGGGACTCGATGGACGGTTAGGACGCTCATTTTCACGCGGAAAATCGTTCCGTCCTCAAGCTTGAACTCACTCCAACGCTCCGATGATTCATCGACGGGAACCTCAAAGGCGTCAACTTCTTGACCCGTTGGCAATTTCAGCTTTGCTTTACGCTCGGCCACGATACCCTCGATTAGCACGTAGTCTATTCGTCGTATCAGCCCAGCCGCGTTCGCCTAGGACGGTCTTTTTCTTTTTCATATCGATGTGCGCGAGCGATGTGAACCGCGCTATTGGAGTCTCGCCCTCAGCTTTCGAGGCCGACCTTTTGGCGCTTGCCCCGACCTTGCCGCCGCGTCGACTACGACGGGATGGACGTGGGTTCATTTCCGGTCAACTCGCTATACAGCAGCCTCTTGCCGATGACCGATGATAGCACAGCTATAAACCGGCCGCTGTCATTATTTTCGCGGGCGTTGAACGGGAAGGTCTGCTCGGGACACTTCCGAAAGACCTGCGGACTTGACACGGCGCCGCGAGGGCGACCGCACTCCTATGCGCGGGCTGGTTTCCGACACGACCGCGTATTCGTCTTCGGGCTGCCCCGAGCCGGACGCCGATTTTGACCATCACGGAATCACGTCGATGTTTGTTTTGCCGTGCTCCCGCCTCCTTCAGCG
>JALZAY010000280.1 GCA_030948025.1 Pseudomonadota bacterium | reverse complement strand
GGAAGGCTCAAGGATTTCCGGCGCATCGCAACGCGCTATGACAAGCTCGCTGGAAACTTCTTCTCCGCGCTCTGCCTCGTTGCCATCGTTGCCTATTGGCTTTGAATTAATTGAGTCCGGACCCTAGAACTCAAAGACAGGGAGCGTGCTTGGTGCCCAGGGGTGGAATCGAACCACCGACACTGCGATTTTCAGTCGCATGCTCTACCAACTGAGCTACCTGGGCGCCGCCGGAATTTAGCGCGGTCGCGGGGGTTATAGAGGAGCGGCGCTCCGATTGTCCAGCGGCGGTTGCGGCGAACGAGGGCTCCGACCTCAAGGTAACGACTGCTAACGGATGGCTATTTGCGTGCTTCAAAGAGAGCTGGCTTGGCAAATTTGAACCGGACGATAAGTCGATTTTCTGCCTGAAGGCGGCGAGGATTCGCCATTGCGCGGTTGCAAGCGAAGCGGTTAAAGCTCGGCGATCGCACCGGCCGGTGTGCCCTGGCCAACAAGGTAAACTTTGCGCATTCCGGAACATCGAAACGCAACCGCCGTGTGACACATTTGCGGGGAGAACAGGCGAAAAGTGCCGGATGCCGGCGGCTCGCTCGATCCATTGTCTAAACAATTTCCCTAATCGGGCGCAGGCGGCGCCGGAACCACGATCCGAACCGAACAAGGATGCACGATGCTGCGCGTCTATGCCTGTCTTACCGAACAACATGATCTCCGGCTTGTCTTCCTCGCCGGATTGATTTGCGTTGCCGCGTGCATGATATCCCTGAATCTTTTCGTTCACGCCAATGGCGCGGAGAGGGGTCGGCCCCTTTCATGGTTGTTGGGGGCGGCCACGGTCTTCGGCGCGGGCGTGTGGGCGTTCCATTTCATTTCCGCGTTGGCCTATGAACCGGGTTTTCCCGTAGGCTACGATGCCGCTTTGACCGCAATTTCGTTGGTGGCCGCGATAGGAGCGGTCTGGCTCGCGATGTTTGTCGCGTACCGGTTTGCGGCTCCCGTGCTCGGCGGCGCCATGATCGGTGCAGGGATCGCCGCGATGCACTATATAGGGATGGCCGCGTTGCGGGCGCCCGCCCAACTGCACTGGGACGCCGGCTATGTCCTGGCGTCGGTCGCCATTGCCATGACCTTCGCCGCCGTTGCGATGCGTGTCTCGTCATGGGGACCGGTCCTGCAGGGCCGCCTCATGGCCGCGGAGCTGCTCGTCCTGGGGATTGTCGGACTTCATTTCACGGCCATGGCGGCCGTCACTCTTGTGCCCGATCCGCTTATCGCGGTGCCCGTCCGTGCCGTCACCCCAACCGTCCTCGCCGTCCTGATCGCTACGGTAACGGCTCTCATCGCCGGGCTCGGCCTACTGGACCTGATCGTGGATGACCATTTGGCGTTGAGGGCCGCGCGCGAGGCGGAGCGGCTCCGGCGCAGCGCGGACCATTTGGCGCGCGCGCAGCGGATCGCCCATACCGGCAGCATCGAACAGGATTTGCAGACTGGCGCCATCGAATGGTTCGGCGAAACCTACCAGATCTTCGGTCTCGATCCGAATCTGCCCGTGCCAGTGGGGGAAGCTTTCCTCGCTCTCTTTCATCCCGACGATCGCGCCGCGTGTGAAACGCAGGGCCCCGCTCACCAAGCCGCCGCCGCGGGCCAGCTTCATGGCAAGCCGCACGTTTCCCTCCGGTTTCGTATCGTCCAGCCTGGGGGCGCGGTTAGATTGGTCCATCACGAATCTGAATTGGTTTTGGATCAACGTGGCGCGGCGGTCCGCTGGATCGGGACATACAAGGATGTGACCGAGGCTGTTGTGGCGGAAGAATCGTTCAGATTGCTTTTCGAGGGCAATCCCGTGCCGATGTGGCTCTTCGATCCTGAAACCCTGAAATTCCTGGCGGTGAACGACGCGGCGGTCGTTCATTACGGTTATGATAGAGAGTCGTTCTTGAAGTTGACCTTGCTCGACATGGTGCCGCAAGAGGACAGACACAACGTCAAGAACGCGATTCGAGACAATCCCGGAGCGGATGGAGGCCCCAGCCACGTTTGGCAACATGTCAAGGCGGATGGGACGGAAATCGACGTCCTCACTTTTTGGCGCGACACCATGTTTTGCGACCGGCCCGCGCAGCTTGTCGCGATCGTGGATGTGACGGCGAAGCGCCAGGCCGAGGCACGCATCGCCCATATGGCGCATCACGATGCGCTGACCGGTTTGCCAAATCGGGTGTTGTTTCACGAGCGCCTGGACGAAGCCTTGCTACGCGTGCGCCGGTATGCGGAAATAATCGCCGTTCTTTATCTCGATCTCGATCAATTCAAGAACGTCAACGACACCTTGGGGCACCCCGTCGGCGACAAGCTTTTGGTGGCGGTGGCCGATCGTCTGCGCACGTGCTTGCGCGACTGCGACATGATTGCCCGCTTTGGCGGCGACGAATTCGCGGTCCTGCAAATAGGGCTCGCCGGACCAAATGAGGCGGGCGCCTTCGCCGAACGCATCGTGACGCTGTTGAGCGAGCCTTACGATATCGAAGGTCAACAGAGCGTAATCGGAACCAGCGTCGGCATCGCGCTTGCGCCAGCCGATGGCGAGACCGCCGATCAACTTCTGAGGAACGCCGACATTGCGCTCTACCAGGCCAAGGAGGACGGCCGGCGCGTCTTTCGCTTTTTCGAGCCCGGTATGGACGCCCGCCTTCGAGCCCGCCGCACGCTGGAACTCGATTTGCGCAATGCGTTCTCAGCCGGCGAATTCGAACTCTATTATCAGCCTCTCGTCACGCTTGATACCGGCATCATTTCCGGCTTCGAGGCGTTGCTTCGCTGGCACCATCCCGTGCGCGGCATGGTGGCTCCGGCGGAGTTCATTTCGGTCGCCGAGGAGACCGGCTTGATTGTCCCGATCGGCGAATGGGTGCTGCGTCAAGCCTGCGCCGAAGCGGCGGCGTGGCCGGACGATTTGAAAGTGGCGGTGAATCTTTCGCCGGTTCAGTTCAAGAAAGGCAACTTGCCTCAGGTGGTTTTCGCGACGCTCGCGAGTTCGGGACTGCCGGCGGCGCGCCTCGAACTCGAGATCACGGAATCCATTTTTCTGGCGAACAGCGAAACCAACCTCGCCACTCTGCGCAGCTTGCGCGCGCTCGGCGTCGGCATTTCGATGGATGATTTCGGCACCGGCTATTCCGGCCTGAGCTATCTGCGCGCGTTTCCCTTCGACAAGATCAAGATCGACCGGTCGTTCATTTCCGAGCTTGGCGAGCGCGCGGACTGCATGGCGATTATCAAGGCGATCACCCATCTTGGATCGAACCTCGGCATTCCCACCCTGGCGGAAGGCGCCGAGACCGAGAAGCAACTTGCATGGTTGCGCGAAGCCGGCTGCACGGAAATGCAGGGCTATTTGTTCAGCCGGCCGATTCCCGCTAGCGAGATCGCCGAATTGCTGAGTTCGCACCGCAACTGCCGGCAGACCGATGAATCTCTTCTCCCCGCATAGAGCGGACCCTTCAGAGCATGTCCAGAAAAAGTTGTTCGACTTTTTCGGGACCTGCGCTAGGGTCCGGACTCAATTAATTCAAAGCTAATAGGCAACGATGGCAACGAGGCAGAGCGCGGAGAAGAAGTTTCCAGCGAGCTTGTCATAGCGCGTTGCGATGCGCCGGAAATCCTTGAGCCTTCCGAAACAGCGCTCGATGACGTTGCGCCTTTT
>JALZAY010000102.1 GCA_030948025.1 Pseudomonadota bacterium | reverse complement strand
CGACAGCTTCTCCCCAACGCGTAGCCCCCCGAACTTTCCAAGTTCCTCCAAATCGTGGTGTGCCCCGTTGTAGGTGACGACTTCATTCCGCCGTCTCTATCCGCTCAATTGCCGATGGAATGTCGTGGCCTCGACACGGAACGCACTTTGCTCTTCTCGACGGAAAATATGCCAACAATGTCTTGGCCGCTGCCGACGATGAGCGTTGTCATGATGACGAGCATCCCAACGCCCAAGCTCAGGCCCTGTCTCGCGGTGGCGAAGCGGAAGCAGGACGGTGGGCTGCAGCGCCTTGTTGGGCGGCGGTCTCCTTCTTGTCTTTGCCGGTGAACAACCCGCCGGCGAAACCGATAACGGCGAAGAAGATGTTGGCCACGACTTGAGCCTCAAGCTTGCCCGCAACAAAGAGCAAAGCTGTGACGGTGACCACAAGCAGTAACAGTAACGAGCTTGTATTAAAGGGACCAAAGCCTTTCTCCATCTTCAGGAAGAAACCGATTAGCGCAACTAGGCCGACCACAAAGATCGCGAGCAGGAGCCATGCATTGATGTCCATTTGCAAGAGAGCCGTGCATTGATGTCCATTTAACGCTCTCCCCCTTCTGTTTCCGACGCCTAACGCTAATTCGATGGATCTGCATAAGATGCGGAACACCGGGTTCGGGTCCCTATCACCCGCCATTGAAGCGCCGCCTGCGATTCTTATTTGCTCGTAGCTTTCCTTGGGTCGTCTTCCGGATTGACGAAGTTGACGACAAACGGCGCCTCTCCAAACAATTCAATCACATTGTCGGCCTTGGTAAGGCTAAAGTGGCGGACCCCCGCAGGCATCATAGCGTGTGCCCCCACCTTCATCTCCTGCAGCTTGGTCGCATCGAACTGCTCACCGGATCCGATCCAGAAGGAACCCTCGAGCACCGTAATGTGTTCGTCGGTCACATGCCAGTGCGGCGGCACTTTGACCTCCCCTTTGGAACGGATGCGGATCACGAACAAACCGCCCTTCTTGTCCAGGTCGCCGAAAACGACGGCCATCTCCGCGCCGGGTATGAGCGGCTTCCAGACCAGTTCATCTGGCGTCACGATGTCGTGGCTCACTGGCGAATTCGTGGCGGTGGGCTTCACGCCCTGCGCAAGAGCTAAAACCGGCATTGCCAAGATCGCAACAGATAAGATCGTAAGCCTGCTTCTCATGGCCAAAACTTTCCCTTTCCCAGTGGTGTCGCCGCCTGAGATAGTGCCGCGGCTCCCGGCGGATATGTGTGTAGCCGTTGCTTGACGTAGGCTACCTGTGCGTCCATCGGTTCCCTCCCTGTCAAATGGGGGCGGTCAGGGCTGACTTCGGCGCACGATGTCTCTTCCGACTAACGGCTTAGCGTTAACCCGCGCCGAAGGCGAGCGTCTTCTGCGAGCCGAGGGGCAACGCGGACCATATTCGAACCGGCCCGCACCGCCCGCTTTCCAGCCTTGTAACGGGCCGTTGGCTGGGGTATAGGGCGGCAACTCCGGATACAATTGCCGAACGGCAAGGCGGCGCGGCGTGGGGCGCGGTATAGGCGGATAGATACAAAGGATTTGCCGATGAAACCCGATATTCACCCCCAGTACCATTTGATCAAGGTGATCATGACCGACGGGACCGAGTTTTTCACCCGCTCCACCTATGGGAAAGCGGGCGACACCTTGCACCTCGACATCGATCCAACCACCCATCCGGCCTGGACCGGAGGCTCGCAGCATTTGGTCGATCGCGGCGGCCGCTTGTCGCGCTTCAACTCCCGCTTCGGCGGCCTCGGCTTCGGCAAAAAATAGGCGTGCCTGGCCGCCGCGATACGGTAGGCACCTCAGGACTTTTGCCGCATGGGGAACCCTGACTTTCGCGGCGAGAGAAACCTGCTGAAGCGCGGGATTTGGCCAGTGGCGGGGATCGACGAAGCGGGACGAGGTCCCCTCGCCGGGCCGGTTGCCGCGGCAGCCGTCATCCTAAATCCGCGCAAAGTGCCGCGCGGACTAAACGATTCGAAGCGGCTTACCCCTGACGAGCGCGACCGCCTTTACGAAGAGATCATGCTGCATGCGATAGCGGTGGCGGTCGCCTTCGCGAGCGCGGCGGAAATCGACCGCATCAACATCCGCCAAGCAACATTTTCCGCCATGCGCCGGGCGCTCTTCGCGCTTTCCGTCGCACCCCGCCATGTTCTGATCGACGGCAATGATTTGCCGCCGGGTCTTTGTCTCCCCGCCGAGACGATCGTCAAGGGCGACGCCGCCATTTCATCGATCGCCGCCGCCTCGATCGTCGCCAAGGTGACCCGCGACCGCCTGATGCGCCGCCTCTGCGGTCTTTATCCGGCCTATCGTTTCAGCGAGCATTTTGGCTATGCCACGAAAGCCCATCTCGCGGCGATCGCCAGACATGGACCGTGCCCTTTTCATCGATTGAGTTTCCGGCCCTTCGCGGCGCGCTAACCCGCGATCGCTCCGCCAAGCCCGGACGCGGTCCACTTTCGCTTCGATTCCCTCTCGACGTGCGAAAAAGGGACAGTCCGGCATTTGCCTTCTAAACGTTGTCTTTACCCAACGTAACGCAGGTTTCGTTTGGGGTGCCAGCGTCACGACGAATGACTGCTGGCTCCACTCTTGATATTCCGCTCTTCGCTCTCGCTAAAACGGCGGAATTTCGAGTAGGCCCCATGGGCCGCCCCGCGCGGCACAGGCAATCGCGTCGGGTACCGGTTTTTGTTCATGCGTCAACAACGTGCCGGGGCGCCCGGCCCGAAATCCCAGGTCAAGGTGATGCGTACTGGGGTTTCGCCGGCGCGCTCCGTCACGCCCGGCCCTGGTCTGGCGCCCGGCACGCTTCCCCTCGACGAAATCATCAAAGGCGATTGCTTGGAAGCGATGGCCCGGCTGCCGCCGGAATGCGTCGATCTCGTCTTCGCCGATCCGCCTTACAATTTGCAGCTCGAATCCAGTCTCTCGCGGCCGGACCAAAGCCTCGTCGATGGCGTCGACGACGATTGGGACAAGTTCGCGAGTTTTTCCGACTACGACAAATTTACGCGGGCCTGGCTCGCCGCGGTGCGCCGCGTCATGAAGCAGGACGCGACGATTTTCGTGATCGGCTCCTACCACAATATTTTCCGGGCCGGCTCGATCTTGCAGGATCAGGGGTTTTGGATCCTGAACGATATTAGTTGGCGCAAAGCCAATCCAATGCCGAATTTTCGCGGGCGGCGCTTCACCAACGCGCATGAGACATTGATCTGGGCAGCCAAAAGCGCGGGGGCCAAGAACTATTGCTTCAACTACGAATTGTTGAAAGCCGGTAACGAGGACTGCCAGGTCCGCTCCGATTGGTTTTTGCCGATCTGCACCGGAGCCGAACGCCTGAAAGATTCCTCTGGCCGCAAAGCCCACCCGACGCAGAAGCCCGAGGCGCTGCTCTCGCGCATTCTGCTCGCCGCCTCGAACAAGGGCGACGTGGTTCTCGATCCATTCTTTGGTTCCGGCACCACCGGCGCCGTTGCCAAAAGACTCGGGCGTTCCTTTATCGGCATCGAACGAGACGCAAGCTACGTTGAGGCGGCAAGAGCTAGGATCGCGGGAGTCAAGGTGCTCCCGCCGGGCGCCATCGCGGCGGTTGCGGACAAACGCTCCGAGCCGCGCATTCCTTTTGCCGCGATCGTCGAGGCGGGGCTCCTTCGGCCTGGCGAAATTCTGGTCGATGACAGGAAGCGGCACGCCGCGATCGTGCGCGCCGATGGCACGCTCTCGATCGGCGCCATTACCGGCTCAATCCACAAGATCGGCGCGCTGGTGCAAGGCCTGCCCGCCTGCAATGGCTGGACGTTCTGGCATTTTTTCCGCAAGGGGAGATATGAGCCGATCGATGCCTTGCGGTCCTTGGCGAGGGCGAGCCTGCGCCAGGCGGCGGAATAGATTCGCGCGCGCAACCCGCTTGAAGTTGAAATTCTCTGGGCCGAAGCGGAAGGAACTCCGAGGTTCCACTGCGAGCGAGCCGGGAGCGGCGTCAACGTCGAAAGCGGAGCGTCCGGCGTCAGTCCGCCGGTTCGACGTAGCCGCGAAGGCAAGAGCAAGCGTTTCGCGTAGCGAACGCAATGGAAGCGGGCGACTGGAGAGAGGCTGCGAAGCAAGCGTGTTAGGCGCCTCCGCACATATGCGCCGAATCCGCCATTGTCCAGGTTTTGTGCGTGCGCAGGTTTGTTGTGCGGTAGACACTGCCGCGATTGTCGCCTTTCGGGCAACCACTTAGGCCACTTTCTTTATATGGGATTGGGAGAGAGATGAGGCAAATGCGCACAGGATCGCCCTTCCTCGACTGTTCGATCGCTGGCACGGTCTCGTAGCCAACCTGATCGCCACCGTTTTCAAAGCTCAATGCGCTGCCGGATCCCGGAGTATCGAGGCGCGTTCCGACCGATTTGATCGTGGTATTCACGCATTCACCGACCCGCCTCGGCAAGTCTCCGGCGCGCGCCGGAGCACAGATGGCAAGCGATAAAACGGCGATAAAGAAGAACTGCTTGCGATGAGACATCGGACGCTCCTCGTTTGCGGGGAATCTGAATCCTACTCCGCGTCGGATATCATGGCCGCGTTTCTGCAGTCATTCAGTCCGAACTGTTAGTAAACATTGTTACTTTTGCCGGCGGCCGTGTCAACGACCAGCCCTCGCGCTCCGCCCGCTCCGCCAATGCGCGGCCAAGGACTGCGCGCCGGTCATCGTCACCGGCAAAAATCCACAAGGCTTCCAATCGCGGCCGGTCCACCATTGCAGCGACGAAACCCCACAGCGTGCGCTGGGCTTCGAGCCCGTCTTGCCAAACCTTCGTCGTTTCAAGCAACTCTTTCATCACCGCAACGGTCGGGCGGTCGGCAAACCAGCAGGCCGCGAGATAAGCGTTCATTTGATCATGTACAAACTCATAACCAGGTGGGGCTCCGCGGATCAAGCGGATGCTGCGGCCCCAGCGTTCACGCACTGCTTCCAATTGCTCAAGCAAGTCTTTTGGCGCGTCCATTTCGGGCTTGAGCCGCCGTTTGTCCTCGTTCGGCCCGCGCTCGGACATAAGTTTCCACGCGGCCGCCTGCAGCAGCTCAAGACGCTCGTCCCCTTCCGGCCATGCCGCCGCAACCGCCGCACGATAAAGACCGAGCCGATCACACGGCAGATTCGCGCCTTCCGAGTCAGCTTCAGCAAGATCTATGACGAGCCGGACATCATAGCCCGAGCGTAGGTGCTGGAAGAGGCCGGTATCGCGTAGGCGTCTTGCCAGGGCTTCGCCCCGCTGTCGACCCAAGTAAAGCGTCAGCAACCCATCTACGTGCTGGGAAATTGTGCCCGGCAGATGCCAAACTTCGAACGGCAACTCCCCTGATTCTTGCGATGTCACAAACAGAGGGGTTGCAGGGAATTCCGCTACAAAAGCGTTGACGGCTTGTTCCCGTGCAACCTCGTTCAGGCCATCAATGGCGACCCCGAGCGTACCCATGCTGAGCATCGCGCGGAGCAGACCTCGATCTTCGAAAGACACGCGCCCTTCCGATAGGATGCTGAGGACACACGCGACGACCCAGGCTGACGAGCTTTTCTCGTCGGAGGGCGCCTCGGGAAAGCGCCGCGCTTCGATGGGGACGAGCACATATCCGTCGCGCCGAAAGATAGCAAAGGCGGTGGTTTCGGCGCCGCCAAAATGGGCCTGGCGTAAATGCAGGAAGATCGCTGTCTTCCCCATGCCGGCGCCGCCCTGAACCCAGACGTGGCGTGCCGACGCGACATTTGCGATCACAGCGTCGCTGTCGGCAATTTTGCCGTAGGAACTGGTAAGCGGCAGAGCGAGGAAAGGAATGGATTTGTCTGCGAGGGCCGTGCGGCGCTCTTGAACGTAAAGATCAAGCAGCCAGAGTTGAGCACTTTGCCAATGCCGCAGAAGAAGATTTTGCAGGAAGAGCGCCTTCTTTCCCCAAAGCTCGTCCGTCGCCAAACGCCAAGCGGCGGCCGAGTAGCGGGAGCCGCCGAAGACTAGGAGATTGAGCACTGCCCACAAGGCGGCAGAATTCGCCGCAATGACCCGCCACCATCTGGCCAGCCATCCCAAAAACCCGGGCGTGACAGGCGCGACGAACGCAATCGCTTCGGAATGCTTGCCAATATTCGTCTTGGCCCCCGCCGTCATGGAAACGATCCGGAACGTCCATTTCCCATCCTTAACGACGGGCACTGTGGCTTCGAACGACACGGCATCACCTCGGGGATGGAACCCGATCGCTGGCATCATGGCAAGGTCTTGGCCTTTGTCGTTCGTGGCGACAACATGCAGGCTGAACTGGTCCGCGAAGGCTGAGCAGGGGTGAGTCATGGTCCAGTGCGTCGGGATACCAAGCTGGCTTGGAGCGACCCCATTTAGCTCCCGCCGATTGTTCAGATCGACTTTTGAAGTAGTGAGCGGCTGAAGAACCACCCGGAACAGTCCATTCTGCGCGGCCAACAGCAGCCCGCCCAGCCCCTCGTGAAAACCATAAACGGGACCCGTTGGTGCGCCCGCCACACGGGTGACGCGCTCGCCATCGTAACGGAACAGGCCGTTCATCGCCGCCACAAGCAGCCCCCCCAGTGTGTCGTGGAAATCATTGACGTCGCTGGTCGGTTCGCCCCCGACAGGGATGGCAAGCGTGCCATCGTAACGGTAAAGGCTGTTCTCGATGCCTAACAGCATCCCCGTCGGCGTGATGCGGAAATGCATGTTACGGAAACTGTTTGCATAAAACTTCGATACGCCCTCCACAGGGACGACGCGCGCGCCGTCGTAACGGAGCACAGCATCCCCCGCGAGCAGAAGTGGCCCACCCGGCGCGTCGTGAAAGTCTATGACGGCCCCCTTTGGTCCGCCCTCCACGCGAACGATGTGCGCGCCGTCGTAGCGAAACAGGCCGTTCTCCGCGCCCACCAGCAGCCCGCCCGGTATATCGAGTAAAGCATAGACCGCGCCCGTCAGCTTGCCCTCAACATGGAGGACGCGCGAGCCGTCGTAACGGAAGAGGCCGTTCTGCGCGCCCAGCAGCAGCCCGCCCGGTGTGTCCTGAAATTTGTTGACGGTGCCAGTGGGGTCGCCGCCCACTTGGACGACGCGCGCGCCGTCGTAACGGAAGAGCCCCTTCTCCGCGCCCACCAGCAGCCCGCCCGGCACGTCGTGGAATGCCCTAAAAGCACCTGTCTGGTCACCCGTTACGCGGACGGTGCGCGCGCCCCCGTAACGGAAGAGGCCCTTCTCTGCGCCCACCAGCAGCACGCCCGGTGTGTCCTGAAATTTGTTGACGGTGCCAGTGGGGTCGCCGCCCACTTGGACGACGCGCGTGCCATCGTAAAGAAGAAGACCATTGTCTCCGAAGGTTACCAGCAGCCCACCCGGCACGTCATGGAAAAGAAGATCGAAGCCTGGCTGTTCTTCGCCCTCCACCTTGGCGATGCGCGCACCATCGTAACGAAACAGACCGTCCGCCGCGATCACTAGCAGCCCACCCGGCCCGTCGTGAACGTCGTTAACGGCGCCCGTCGATTCGCCGCCCACAGAGACGACGCATGTTGGTTCGTCTGCCCACGCCTGGAGGGGGCTGCTCGCGAGCAGCAAAAGGCCAATCGCAAATGTTACTGCATAATGCATCGCAGGCGGATCGACGACAGAGAATTCAAAAGCAAACGTCAATTTTCGATTTAGCCTATCTTATGTTGCACCTCTGATTCGGGTCAACCGGAATCGCCGCGGCGGATCGATCCTTCGGTCAGCGTGATCTTCTGTTCCACGTCGCGCCGCTTTGGGCATGGATCAACCGATTTCCGGTTACGGACTCTCTTTGCGTTGCACTGGTTTCGGGCCGCGAACCAGGGCCTGTTTCGCCGTACGATGTCCGAGCGTTTGGCGCACGGCTTCGATTATTTTGCGCATTACGCTGGGAAAAGCTTCCTTGTCGAGGCCGCGCTCGGGAACGAAACGGTAGCCCGTAGGCGCGCGCCTCCTGCTTGGAACTTCCGCGACATAAATGTCGAGCCGCAAGGCGAAATGGGTGAACGCATGCGAGACACTCTTATCGAGCTTCCGGTAGGAAGCCTCGACCGGCGCCTGTTTTGTCGCCAAGGCCGCGTCGAAATGGGTCTCCCAACCGGTTCCGGGTATTTCCGTCATGCCGCCGAGGAGCCCGTTGGGCGGCCTGGTGCGGACGAGAACCGCACCGTCCCGGCGGCGCACGAAAAACACAGCGCCCTGGCGCAGGGGCCTCTCCCGCCGTGGCGCCTTGCGCGGCAGGCTTTCGGGGCAACCCGAGGCATGGCCGCGACAAAATTTTAGCAAGGGACAAATGCCGCAAGAAGGGTGTTTTGGCGAGCAGATCATGGCGCCAAGGTCCATCATCGCCTGCGCGAAATCGCCGGGCCGCGCGACCGGCACCATGGCGGCAGCCTTCGCCCTGATTTCGGACCTTGCCGCGGGCAGCGGCGTGGCGATCGAATAGAGGCGCGCAAGCACCCGCTCGGCATTGCCGTCGATGGCGGCGGCGGGGCGGCCGAAAGCGATCGCCGCGACGGCCGCAGCGGTATAGGGCCCAATACCGGGAAGGTCCTGTAAACGCGCTTCGGTATCCGGAAACTTGCCCTTGAGCGGTCCCGCGACAATTTTGGCGCAAGCATGGAGATTGCGCGCGCGGGAGTAGTAGCCGAGCCCGGCCCAGGCCCGCATCACCTCTTCGCCGCTCGCTCGAGCCAACCGGCCGACATTGGGCCAGCGCGCCAGAAAGCCCAGGAAATAGGGTTTTACGGCGGTGACCGTCGTCTGTTGCAGCATGATTTCCGAAAGCCAAACCTTGTAGGGGTCGGCGGGCTCGCCCGGCAAGGCGCGCCAAGGCAGATCGCGGCGATCGCGGTCATACCACGCGAGAAGAGCAGCAGCGGCACCGGCGCGCGCGTCAAGGCCCGTTTTGAACGCCATAGATGCGCCTCGTTTGGCCGCTCTTCTATCTTAGCTATGAATAGGGGCAAATCAAATGGGTAGAAAGATGAGCGCTACCGTCAAGCCGATACCCGAGGGGCACCAAGGGGCAATACCCTATCTGACCGTGAGCAACGCCAGCGAAGCCATCGCGTTTTACAAGGCCGCTTTCGGCGCGGCGGAGGTGCTTTGCATCGAGCATGGGGGCAGGTCGGACATGCGGAACTCGAAATCGGCGAGGCCAAGATCATGCTTTGCGACGAATTTCCGGACCACGATGCCTTGAGTCCGCAAACGATCGGGGGAACCCCTGTCATGATCCACCTCTATGTCGAGGATGTCGATGCGTTCACGGCCCGTGCAATCGGCGCGGGCATAAAGGTACTTAGGCCTGTCGCGGATCAATTCTACGGCGAGCGCGGCGGCAAATTCGAGGACCCTTCTGGCCATCGCTGGTGGATCGCGACTCATAAGGAGGATATTTCGCCCGAGGAACTTAAGAATCGCGCCGCCGCTTTGTTTGGCGGCGAGGCGGTCTGAGGAGGCTCCGCCCGCCCATTGTGGAAAGCGGCCCGCGAAAGCATTTCGAATCAACGAATTTTCGCGTGGAGCACCGGCTGAGACAAGGTATAAGGAAGGATGTGGAAACGCCGCCCCGGAAAAATCCCTTGGTCCCGGCCGCTCGCGGACCTCGTTCAAACCGCGATCGATCCGGTTCTGAGGCGGCAAGGTTTTGGCCAGTCCGGTCTCGTTTTGTTTTGGGACGACATTGTCGGCGAGAGGCTCGCCGCGATGTCGCAACCGGTCAAAGTACAGTGGCCGGCGCGGCAACATGGCCGCACGGCGGAAAACGACCCCGTTCCGGCGACGCTCATTGTGCGCGTTGAGACAGGATTCGCATTGGAATTGCAGCATCTCGCCCCCCTCGTCATCGAGCGCGTCAACGCCCATTTCGGCTGGCGTTGCGTCTCGCGTCTCCTGTTGAAGCAAGGTCCGGTTGCCGCGCCGCCCCTCGCCAGGCATGGGCCCTGCCCGTTGGACAAGGCCGCCGAGACGGCGGCGGAAACGATCGTCGGCGGTGTCATGGATGAACCGTTGCGGCTAGCCCTGACGCAGCTCGGCGCGCGTGTTCTCGCCGAGTCTTAAGCGAGATGCGTTGACTTGCCATCGCTAAGCCGGCGGCCACTTTCCGGAAATGATGCCATAGGGCGGAAGGCGCGCGAGGCGCGCGTCTAAACTTGCCAAAACAATAATTGTCTTGCCTTCCTGCCGGGAAATCAGGCAAATCTGCGCTCAGTTGCCGATGGAGCATAAATTCGTGCGTTCGCCCAAAATTGGTCAGGCTGCCTTAAGGAGTCGCCGCGGTGTGCTCGAGATGGCGGCCGCCGCCGGTCTGACAATCGCCGGTTTTTTCGCTATGCTCGGCGATCCTGCGGCCCCGGTTCTGGCGCAAGGCGCGGGGGTGGCGTTGGATGAGCTGATGGCCGGCGAGGCTCTGCCGGACGTTGCGCTTGGCGCGCGCGAAGCGCCGGTCACGATTGTCGAATATGCTTCGATGACCTGCGTGCATTGCGCGGGCTTTTACGCCACCACGTTTCCGGAATTAAAAAGCAAATATATCGACCCCGGCAAGGTCCGTTTCATTTTGCGCGAATTCCCCCTCGACCCTTTGGCGGCCGCCGGTTTCATGTTGGCACGCTGCACCGGCGACGACAAGCGAAATGCCATCGTCGATCTCCTGTTCGCCCAACAGAAGAACTGGGCCTTTACGGACAAGCCCCTCAAAGCCTTGGCCGCTCTCCTCAAGCAAACCGGGATGAGCCAAAAGACCTTCGACGCTTGCCTCCAGAATGATGACCTCCGGGACAAGGTCTACAAGGTGCATGACCGCGCGGCGGAGAAATTCAATATCACCGCCACGCCGACCTTCTTTATCAACGGCAAGAAGGAGACAGGCGAGATGACGCCGGATGCACTCGAAAAATTGCTCGACCCCTTGCTGAAAGGCTAACCGGTCCATCAGCTCCACTGGGCCAGTGCGATAGCCGTGACGCAACGAAGTTGTTTGAGCCGCCGGGATCGCGCGCCGGAAGCTCAAAACATGTCAAGCGAAACGCGCGCTTCGTCGGACATGCGTCCCTGGTCCCACGGCGGATCGAAAACCACCGTAACGTTGACGCCGAGAACCCCCGGCACCGCGCCGACCGCTGTCTCGATCGAGCGGGTGAGTTCGCCCGCCACCGGGCAGCCGGGCGCGGTCAGGGTCATCTCGATCTTGATCAGGCGATCGTCGCCGATGTCCACTTTGTAGATTAGTCCAAGCTCGTAGATATCGCATGGAATTTCGGGATCGAACACGGTCTTCAGCGCGGCAACGACGTCGCTTGTATAACGCGCGCGTTCGCCTTCCGGCACCGATCCGTCGAACAACCATTGCGGCTCGTTCGGCATGGATTCGGGGACTTCAACGGCTTCCTGGCATTCGCTGGTTTGTGCTTCGGCCATGTCTGGCTCCTCGTTTCTCAAGCAAATAGGCCTTCGGCTTTGATCAAGGCTGCGGCGAGCTTGTCGACTTCCTCGAAAGTGTTATAGAGAGCGAAGGAAGCGCGGCAGGTCGATGTCACGCCGAAGCGCGAAAGAAGCGGCTGGGCGCAATGCGTTCCGGCACGTATCGCGACACCGCATCGATCGAGCACGGTGGCGACATCATGCGCATGGGCGCCGTCCATGTTGAAGGATATAATGGCGCCCTTGCCTTTCGCTTGGCCGAAGACCCGCAGCGAGTTGATCCGCGACAAGCGCTCATGCGCATAGTTGCTCAAGCCCAGTTCATGTGCATGAATGCGCTCGCGGCCAATCCTTCGCACATAGTTCACGGCGGCGCCGAGCCCGATCGCCTGCACGATCGGCGGAGTGCCGGCTTCGAAACGATGCGGCGGCTCGTTATAGGTCACGCGATCCTTGGTGACTTCATCGATCATCTCGCCGCCGCCAAGGAAGGGAGGCAATTTCTCCAGCCATTCCTTCTTGCCGTAGAGCGCGCCGATGCCGGTCGGTCCATAGAGCTTATGGCCGGTTAGGCAATAAAAATCGACATCGAGGTCAACCACATCGACGTCGAGATGGACCGCGCCTTGCGAACCGTCGATCAATACGGGTATCCCGCGGTCATGCGCGATCCTGACGATCTCCTTGACCGGAGTTACCGTGCCGAGCACGTTCGACAGATGGGTCAGGGCGACGATCTTGGTCTTCGCCGTCAATGTCTGCTCGAACGCATCGAGCAGGAAATTTCCTTCGTCGTCGATGTCCACCCATTTCAGGACGGCGCCCCTGCGCTCGCGCAAAAAATGCCAGGGTACGATGTTTGCGTGGTGTTCCATGATCGAAAGGACGATCTCGTCGCCTTCCTTGATGAAGGCCTCGCCGAAAGAGGCCGCGACCAGATTGATTGCTTCTGTCGCCGATTTCGTGAAGACGATCTCGCTGGCGGCCGCGGCGTTGAGGAAAGCGCGTAAGCTTTCACGCGCGGCCTCATAGGCATCGGTCGCGGCGTTGGCAAGATAATGCAGGCCGCGATGAACGTTGGCATATTCATGATAGGTCGCATGGAGCATCCGCTCGACGACTGCCTTTGGCTTTTGCGCCGAAGCGGCGTTGTCGAGATAGACGAGCGGCTTGCCATAGACCTTGGTCGCCAGGATGGGAAAATCCTCGCGGAGTGAAGCAATTTCGAGCTGCGCGTCCACGCCGATATGCTTGTTCATTCGTTGCTCCAAATTGGTGCCCCGCGCCAAGGCCACACTGCCTAGGCGATCAGGCCGCGCGACGGCGCGGCCGTGGGTCCATGCCGCGCGGAAAGCCAAGCGCTCACCTCGCGGCGATAGGCCTTGATCAACCCTTCATGCCCGATCCCGTCGACCAATTCCCCCGCGAAGGCTTCCAACAAAAGCGCCTCGGCTTGCGCGAAAGGCAATCCTCTGGTCTGCAGATAGAACAACTGGTCGAGGTCCAAGCCGCCGCAGGTCGCGCCGTGCCCGCAGGCAACGTCGTCGGCAAAAATTTCAAGCTCCGGCTTGTTGTTCATCGCGGCCATATCGGACAACAGCATTGCCTTGCAAAGCATCTTGCCATCGGTCTTTTGCGCCCCCGGCGCGACA
>JALZAY010000010.1 GCA_030948025.1 Pseudomonadota bacterium | reverse complement strand
GAAAGCCCATTCGCCGGGCGATCCGATCGGCCGGCGCCAAGCTGTTCTTTCTTCCCAAATATTCGCCCGATCTAAACCTGATCGAACAAGTCTTCGCCAAGCTGAAGCACCTCTTACGCAAAGCGGCGGCACGCACCGTCGAAGCCGTCATCGCGCCATCGGCCAGCTGCTCGGAACCTACACCTCTCAAGAATGCGCCAATTACTTCGCAAACGCAGGCTATGGACGAACCTGATATCCCACTCTAGCTCAGTGCTGGAAGTGTAGTCATTCAAGCGATCATGCTCTTTCTCGCATCGCGGCCGCGGCCAAGGCCAAGGGTTGCCAGCACCTTGGCGACGATGCCTTTCGCGTCGAGGTCCACGCCGGCATAGAGTTTTTCTGGCTTGTCATGATCGAGAAAACGGTCGGGCAGCACCATCGACCGGAATTTCAGGCTCCGCGCGCTAACGCCGTCGAACGCGCCATCTTCGGCGAGCGTTTGCATCACGAAGGAGCCGAAGCCGCCGATCGAGCCTTCCTCGACCGTGATCAGGACTTCGTGGTTCGCGGCGAGGCGGAAGAGGAGGTCATGATCGAGGGGTTTGGCGAAGCGTGCGTCGGCGACCGTCGTCGAGACGCCAAAGGTGGCCAGATCCTCCGCCGCCTTTGATGCCTCGGCCAAGCGGGTGCCAAGCGACAGGATGGCGACTTTGTTGCCTTCGCGCAAAATCCGGCCGCGGCCGATCTCCAGGATTTTCCCCTTCGCGGGCAGGTCGATGCCGACTCCGTCGCCACGGGGATAGCGCAGGGCGATCGGTCCTTCGTCATAGGCCGCGGCGGTTGCCACCATATGCACAAGCTCGGCTTCGTCGGCCGCCGCCATGACCACCATGCCGGGTAGGATCCCGAGGAAGCAAACGTCGAAAGAGCCGGCATGGGTCGCGCCATCGGCGCCAACGAGGCCCGCCCGGTCGATGGCGAAGCGCACCGGCAGTTCCTGAATTGCCACATCATGGACGACCTGATCGTAGCCGCGCTGGAGGAAGGTCGAATAAATCGCACAAAAGGGTTTGTAGCCTTCGGTCGCGAGGCCGGCGGCGAAGGTGATTGCATGTTGTTCCGCGATCCCTACGTCGAAGGTGCGTTCCGGAAAGACTTTTTGGAAAATATCGAGGCCGGTGCCGCCCGGCATCGCGGCGGTAATCGCGACGATCTTGTTGTCCTCTCGCGCCTCGGCGATCAAGGCATCGGCGAAGACCCGTGTATAGGAAGGCGCGTTCGCCTTGGGTTTCACCTGGACGCCGGTGACGACATCGAATGTATTGACGCCATGATATTTGTCGGTTGAGGCTTCGGCTGGAGCGTAACCTTTACCTTTTTGGGTCACGACGTGGACCAGAATCGGCCCCAAGTCGACATCGCGGACGTTTTTCAACACCGGAAGCAAATGGTCGAGATTGTGACCGTCGATTGGGCCGACATAATAAATTCCGAGCTCTTCGAACAGCGTTCCGCCAGCCCAGAAGTTGCGGGCGAATTCCTCGGTTTTGCGGGCCCTGTCGTAGATGAATTTGGGCAAATGGCGGCCGAGCTGCTTCGCCGTTTCGCGCACGGACCGGTAGGCGCCGCCGGAGACGAGTCGGGCGAGGTAAGCGGACAAAGCGCCGGCCGGCGGTGCGATCGACATATCATTGTCGTTAAGAACGATGATAAGGCGCGAATGCATGGCGCCGGCATTGTTCATCGCCTCGTAAGCCATGCCGGCGGACATCGCGCCATCCCCGATTACGGAAACGACGTGGGTTTTCTTGGCCGATAGCGTGTTGGCCACCGCCATTCCGAGCCCGGCGGAGATCGATGTCGAGGAATGCGCGGCGCCAAAAGGATCGTATTCGCTCTCGGAGCGTTTGGTGAACCCCGACAAACCCCCGCCCCGGCGCAGGGTCCGGATCCGGTCGCGCCGCCCGGTGAGAATCTTATGCGGGTAGGCTTGGTGGCCCACGTCCCAAACCAACCGGTCGTCCGGCGTATCAAAAACATAATGAAGGGCAACCGTAAGCTCGACTACGCCAAGTCCCGCGCCGAGATGGCCGCCCGTCACCGAGACCGCATCGATCGTCTCGGCGCGCAGTTCGTCCGCGACTTGGGCGAGATCGGACTCCTTCAGGCGCCGCAGATCCAAAGGTGAAGCGATCGTGTCGAGAAGCGGAGTCTTTGAAGATGTCGTCACGGGCTCCTCATTGAAAACAAGACCGGAAACCGGGCGTTGCGAAAGCGGTGAAACGCTTCAGGACCAAAACGAGGTACCTTATCGCCGAGCGGGCCTTTCTAAGACGGTGAATAGCGAACAAAAGCGTCACCCGCAACGCCAACCGGTTCCAAGTGAGGCATGCGGCACATTTTCTTTCGCCGCCGCGACTTTTGCATCACAGTTGATTAACAACTCGGAAGGGTTACCCAAACCGCGCTTTTTCGCAAGACAACGAATGACAATTAGGAAAAGCGAAGCTTAGCATAAGCGGACAGAGCGCCAAAAAAGGAGAAGATGTCCGCGGGAAGAAGGGTGCAGGGTGGAACCAGCGGGCACCTCGAAAAATATCCCTCATGGTTTTATGACCGGCGTTGGGGGTCGCGGCGGGGCAGATCGTTCCATCCTGGACCTCTCGTCGAGGCTGTCCGAAGCGGCCGCCGTTTTTGCGCGGCGGCTTTGACCGGCACCCTCACCCGGCCGGCACACATGACCGGTTCACCCGGCCGCAGCCGCCATCCTTTCGAGCGAAGCGAGCCAGAGGCTCCATCGAACAACGTTTGCGAACAAAGTTTGCAAACAAAGTTTGATGGCGTGGCGAACGGAGAGCAGACGAAGCGGAGCATGTTGGAGACGAGGTTCGTCATTTTGATCTTGCCCCGCGCGCGAACGATGCCGATGGTGCGCACGATCCCGGCTCCCATGCCGTTCTTTCGATCACCTGTAAAAGTCTAGATTCGATCCATCGGTCATTGCCAGATTTCGCCATTCATCCCATGGGCCGAGCATTATCGGCGAGGCGGAGTCGATTCTGTCAAGGACGCGAAGTGCCGGCGAAGCCGGTGCTTCGCGTTCCAATACCACGTGTCTTCGAAAGCTTCGATTTGAGCTCTTGATCGTTCGCCGGATGGCGCCTTGAAAAGCACATTATAGGAGGCGTTCGAATTAAATGGGGGGTCGAGATAAATCAGATCGACACTTTCGCTCGCAATGCTCTCTCTGAGCGTTAAAAGATTGTCCCCGTAATAGAGCGCGTTTTTCATGACGCCCTTACTACAACTGGAGACATGCCCGAGGCTGACGATCAAAAACCCCGGCTCAGCGGCTGGGGTTGGGGCGAGACTTTAGAGCTTGACGCCCGTATGATCCTCGATCTTCTTTTGATGAGGCCCTTCGCGAGATCCGCGAGAAGATCCATAGTGAACCCGCCAGCGGCCTTCGCCCCTTTCTTGGTTTTATTCCACAAATCAGGGTCACGGATTGAATCAAGGAAGTCATGTTTCATTGAGAGATCCGTGACGGCTATCAGTTTATATTGGTTTTGCCACCGGTCGCTTTGCGCTTCCTTCAAAGTACCCAGCATCATAGAGCATCTCGACCCCACGATTGAGTTTTACATCCTCAATCCCGCCGATCATTACCGGTTTCGGCCCTAATCGTTCCAAGATTCCACCTCAAGGAGAATTTGTCGTATTAAATCCATATCCCGTTTCATTTCGCTCTCCAATGCTAACGGCAAACGGGAGACGATATCTTCTATAATTGGCATGGGAGTCAAGCGTATAATTCCCTTATCTTAAGTCCGGAGTTGCTGTTTCGCGGCCCGCCGGGCTAGACTCTAGCGATCCTTCCCTTCTGGGTTAGCAGCATTCCTTGGCCACTACGGACAATAACACTTCACCCCCGCCTGGCTCCGGCGTCCGGCCAGTTTCGATATCCGACGAGATGCGGCGCAGCTACCTCGATTACGCGATGAGCGTCATCGTGAGCCGGGCGCTTCCCGACGTGCGCGACGGGTTAAAGCCGGTGCACCGGCGGATTCTCTTTTCGATGCACGAGAACAATTACACGCCGGATCGTCCCTACAACAAATCGGCGCGCGTCACCGGCGATACGATGGGCAAATATCATCCGCACGGCAATCTCGCGATCTATGACGCGCTGGTCCGGATGGCACAGCCCTTCTCGATGCGTCTGCCGTTGATCGACGGACAAGGCAATTTCGGCTCCGTCGACGGCGATCCGCCCGCCGCCGAACGCTATACCGAAGTGCGTCTCGCGCCGGCCGCCATGCCGCTCCTCGACGACCTTGACAATGCGACGGTGGATTTTCAATCGAATTACGACGGACGCGAGCGGGAGCCAACGGTGCTTCCGGCGAAATTTCCCAATCTCCTCGTCAATGGCGCGGGCGGCATCGCGGTCGGCATGGCGACCAATATCCCGCCGCATAATCTCGGCGAGGTGATCGATGCCGCGATCGCCTTGATCGACCGTCCCGAGATGACAATCGAGGATTTGATGGCGATCGTTCCCGGCCCGGACTTCCCGACCGGCGGCAGCATCTTGGGGCGGGCGGGCATCCGCACCGCTTATAAGGACGGGCGCGGCTCGGTGCTGACACGCGCGACGGTCGAAGTGGAGGAAATCCGCAAGGAGCGCGAAGCCCTCATTGTCACCGAGATTCCTTATCAGATCAACAAGGCGACCTTGATCGAGAAAATCGCCGAGCTCGTTCGCGAGAAACGCGTCGAAGGTATCTCGGATTTGCGCGATGAATCCGATCGCGACGGCATGCGCATTGTCATCGAACTGAAGCGCGACGCGCTCGCCGATGTTGTCTTAAATCAGCTCTGGCGCTTCACGTCGCTGCAATCGAGCTTCGCCTGCAACATGATCGCCTTGAATGGCGGCCGGCCGGAAACCCTGACGCTCAAGGATTTCTTTGGAGCCTTCATCGATTTTCGCGAAGAGGTCGTCACAAGGCGCACCAAGCACCTCCTCGCCAAGGCGCGCGACGCCGCGCATGTGCAGGTTGGCCTTGCCATCGCGCTCGCCAACATTGACGAGTTCATCCGCCTGATCCGCACGTCGCCTGACCCGGCCACCGCCCGCGCGGCCTTGATGGGGCGCGCGTGGCCTGCGCGCGACATGGCGCCTTTGATCACACTCATCGCCGATCCGCGCCACGTGCTCGGCGAGGATGGTGCCTGCCGCCTTTCGGAAGCGCAGGCGAAGGCCATTCTCGAACTCAGGCTGCAACGCTTGACCGCGCTTGGACGCGAGGAAATTGCCGAGGCCTTGAGCAAGCTTAGCGTCGAGATCGCCGACTATCTCGCCATTTTGCGGTCGCGCGGGCGTCTTTTTTCCATCATCAAGGATGAAATGCTCGCAGTCAGGGCCGCCCATGCGACGCCGCGCCGGACCCTCATTCTTGATGACGCGGCGGGTGTCGAGGACGAGGATCTCATTCAGCGCGAGGACATGGTCGTTACCGTGTCGCACCTTGGCTATGTCAAAAGGGTTCCGCTTGCCACCTATCGCGCGCAAAGACGCGGCGGCAAAGGCCGTGCGGGAATGCAGACGCGCGACGAGGATTTCGTCGCCAGGCTGTTTGTCGCCTCGACCCATGCGCCGGTGCTGTTCTTTTCCTCGCATGGTCACGTCTACAAGGAAAAAGTCTGGCGGTTGCCTCTTTCGGCGCCGCATGCGCGTGGAAAAGCGCTGATCAATATGCTGCCGCTCGACGAAGGCGAGCGGATCACCACGATCATGCCATTGCCGGAGGACGAGGCGGCGTGGGACACCCTCGATGTCATGTTCGCGACCACAAGCGGCAGCGTGCGGCGCAACAAGCTTTCTGATTTCGCCCAAGTCAACCGAGCTGGCAAAATCGCGATGCGGCTCGACGAAGGCGAGGGAATCGTCGATGTGCAGATTTGCAGCGAGGCGGACGATGTTCTTTTGACGACCGCCAATGGCCAATGCATCCGGTTTCCCGTGACCGAGGTGCGGGTCTTTAAGGGCCGCGATTCCATGGGCGTGCGCGGCATCGCGCTTGGGCCA
The DNA here is from genome assembly GCA_030948025.1 of Pseudomonadota bacterium. Classification (GTDB taxonomy): domain Bacteria; phylum Pseudomonadota; class Alphaproteobacteria; order Rhizobiales; family Beijerinckiaceae; genus Methylocapsa. The sequence continues at coordinate 31,890 of JALZAY010000010.1, read as the reverse complement.
GGCGAGCAGGTGATCTCGCTTGCCATTTTACGTCATATCGAGGCCGACAGCGGCGAGCGTCTCGCTTATCTCAAGATGCGCCGTGCGGTTGCCGGCGACGTTTTGCCCGAGGCCAATGACGAAGCGGCTGGCGAGGAAGGGGGAGTCGAGGATACGCCCGTGGCGTCGAACCTCGGACCGGACCGCTATGCTGAAATGTCTGCCGCCGAACAAATCATTTTGACCGTTTCCACGAATGGCTACGGCAAGAAGACATCGTCCTACGAATATCGCATTACCGGACGCGGCGGCAAAGGCATCGTCGCGATGGCGGTCAACCAAAGAAACGGCAAGCTCATTGCCTCGATGCCGGTCGACGATGGCGACGAGATCGTGCTGGTGACCAACGGCGGCCAATTGATCCGCTGCCCGGTCGATGGCATTCGGGTTGCCGGACGCGGAACCCAGGGGGTCATCGTCTTCGATACCGATGCCGCCGAGCAGGTCGTCGCCGTCGAGCGGATCACCGAGGAAGATACCCCTCGCGGCGACGGTGAGGAGCCTCGCGAGACGGGACAAGGCGAAGTAGACGGCGGTTGAAGACGGCGCGGCGCGGGTTGCCGCGGATGACGCAGGGCGGCGCCCGGCCCTGGGCAAGAGCGGTTCCGCGCCTTGGTGTGGCCGGAAAAGAAGATTCTCAGCGAAACAATATCAATCTTGGTGGTGGCCCCTCGCGACGATTTGCGCACATTCCTCTTTGCTGAATTGCGCCCAAAGGGGCCAAACTTCAGGTCCATTTGTCGCCTTGGCTATATTCGTCGCGGCACCCTGGGCTTCCATACAGTGATCAAACTGCGCCTTCATGCCGTTGCCTGGATCCGACGCGCAAGTGATGAATTTGCGGAATATCCAGCCGAGTGATTCCCCATTTGCGTCCGCCAAGAACACCCATAATTTGCCGTTGGCATCCGAAGTGGAATCGAGAATTTCGACAGACTCATTGTTTGTGAGGGTGCCGAGAATTATTCCGTTTGGCGACGTCCGCATAGTTAAGGGCGTTGGCGTCGGGTTGGTAACGACGCAGTAGTCCGTCTGTGGCGTCGCGCGTGCGGGCATCGCGGCCAGGGCGAGGATCAGTGCGAGTGTGGTTTTCATTTTCGTGTTCTTTGTCTTAGAAAGGCGGGACACCTTCGCGATGCCCAGGAAGACGGCGGTTGAAGACCGCGCGGGCGCACGTGATCGCTGATCACGTCAAGCAGCGCCTCAGCCGAGGGCAACAGCGGTTCCGCGAGCCGCGGGTAGGGAATTTTCAGTTTAGGCGTGCCGTCTTGATTTTGTAGGCGCCGTCACGCGCGCGCGCGAACATCTCGTCGGCGTGCGGATGACGAATAGGATCGCCCGATGGATCGGCCATGAGGTTTTGCTCCGAGACATAGGCGACATACTCGGTTTCGGCGTTTTCCGCGAAGAGATGATAGAAAGGCTGGTCCTTGCGCGGCCGTGCCTCTTCGGGGATCGCCTGCCACCATGCCTCGGTATTCGCGAAGACCGGGTCCACGTCGTAGACGATCCCCCGGAAGGGAAATTTGCGGTGCCTGACCACCTGACCTATGGCGAACTTCGCGATATAGGGATTCATAATACGGAAGCCGCCACTAAAACACATGCCTGCCCGCCGCACCAGCCGCGACTGGCCGGCACGGCTAGCGAGACGGTGAACCTGGATCACGGTGGTTAACCGCCGCCTGTTTCGATGTCAATGTGATGGCGACGTCCAATCACAAAATCGCACCGGCGCCAGCCGCCGCAAAACTCCGTACACTTCTTTGGTCGCAAATCTCTCCAAGCCCCCCAAGCCCTATGGCGGCTTGGCCTTGCCGCCCTGAATGAAATCAAGCATTGCGGTATTCATCGAAGGCCAGCGCTTATGTGGCAGAGATGTTTCGCAATAGGTGACGCGCCGTCCTTCCGCGCATCCCGAGAAGTCACGGCAGCCATCGGCAAGAGGGTAAAGATCCGCCGGCGCGCAGGCCGCACACCGCCCCCAATAGGCCGCGGCGCCGCGACCGAAGTCCGGGAAGCGTTCATCGGTGCGGCTGTGGACGATCAAAACAGCCGGGATTGATGGACACGCCATCGTCGCGAGGTCTTCGCTCGTGATGCCGGCGGCGCTCGCGACGATGCTGTGTGGCGCGGCGCTGGCTTTGGGGACGTACGCGGGGATACCCTCGGCCATTGCGCCACCATCGGAGTGACCGAGATAAGCGATCGAAGCTTCATCGACACAGAAAAAGCTCGCGACGGTCGCCGCCACCTTCGCCTGTTGCGCGACGGCCGTGGGCAACAGACCTACGTGGTCGCTGTAGGCAACGATGAAGCCACGCCGCGTCGCCTCGGTCGTTAGGTCGTAGAAAGTCTCGGACTGGCGCCGTTTAAATCCTGCCGGCGGGTAGACGACGAGCAGCGGATAGGCCCTCGTCGGATCATAATTACTCGGTGTGCGCACGGCGAGTGTAAGCCTGTCGGAGGTTTGCAAATTGTCGTTGAGATCCGCGTGACCAGTGCGGCTGCCGGGACTGCAAGCTGCCGCAATACCGGATTCCGGCCCGGCCGCGGCAACCTTGGGCCGCGCGGGAGCCGAAAATACCAGAAGACCAAATGCCACGATCAGAACCATTGCGATCAGCGCGGCTGTTTGGCGCGAAACGCTAATTCTCATAGGGCCACCTCCGCGCGACCGCGACCGGACAAATCGGCGATGGAAGCGCAAGCTCAACCAAAACGGGCCTTCGACCCGACCATGTGGGGCTCATTCTGTTGGTACGCCGCCGCGACACCGCCGATGTCCGCTAGACCCAGCTCTCGCTCCTCCGACGCCCGCGCATATCTGAAGCAATCGAAAAGAAATTCAAGTGAAAGCTAGGACCCAGCTCTTCTTCATCGGAGCCAGGTTACAATCGTAATGGAATCGGGATCCCGGGCAAGCTCAAAACTTCTGTTGGTTCTATCTTTGGTGTTATCCGCGAACCATGTTTTCTGGAAACTCGCTCTTGAGGCTACGATTTATTTTATCTTTCAACCATAAATCTAGCGTATCCGAAGGGAGTCGAACTCCCTTCTGTGCCTTCGGAGGAAGGATCCGTTGAGTTGACGGGCTTCCTTGGCAAAAGCCAGGTCGTATCCGTACATTGTCGCTGGACTTCGGCGCGCAGCAGAGCATTGGTGGCGTCCACAGTCGCAAAATCCCCGATAACGCAGGCGACACGGCCGCGCCTTTCATCGCTGCTTAGCCATGGTTTTTGCCCATGCCAGACTCCCTTTTGCCGGCGTTGCTGACCAATGCCGAAATGGCAGAAGCCGATCGGCTGACCATCGCTGGGGGCACGCCCGGTTCCGTACTGATGGAACAGGCTGGCGCGGCGGTGGCAAGGGAGGCCGCACGGCTTCTCCCACGTCATGGGCGTGTCGCGGTTTTCGGCGGGCCCGGCAATAATGGCGGCGACGGCTTTGTCGCCGCGCGCGTGCTCGCCGCGCAAGAATTTACCGTCGAGCTCGGACTGCTTGGCGCGCGCGACCGCTTGCGGGGCGACGCCGCGCTTGCCGCCAAGAGTTGGCACGGCAAGATCCTCGCCGTCGAGGAACTTGATCTCGATTCTGCCGATCTCGTGATCGACGCGCTCTTCGGCGCCGGCCTTGCGCGCGATCTCGATGGGCCGGCCAAGGCTTTGGTCTTGCGTCTCAATGATTGGACGAAGAGGACGAAAAAGCCGATCCTTTCCGTGGATGTTCCCTCCGGCATCGACGGCTCCAGCGGGCAAATTCGTGGCGCCGCGATAAACGCCGCACGCACCGTCACATTTTTTCGCCGCAAGCCGGGGCACTTGCTGCTGCCGGGCCGCATCCATTGCGGCGCCACTGTCATCGCGGATATTGGAATTGGAGATCATGTCCTGGCGACGATCTCGCCCAAAACCTTCGCCAATTGTCCGGCTGTTTGGCAACAGAGTTTTCCGGTTCCGCGTGTCGATGGCCATAAATATTCGCGCGGCCATGCCGTGGTCCTCTCCGGCGGGCCGGCGCACACGGGTGCCGCGCGTCTTGCCGCGCGCGGCGCGCTTCGCGCGGGCGCGGGGCTGGTTACGGTCGCAACTCCGGGTGCGGCGCTTTGCGTCCATGCCGCGGCGCTCACCGCGATCATGACAAGCGTGTGCGACAATGCGGACGGCCTCACCAGCCTCCTCGCCGATCGCCGGAAGAACACGCTTGTCATGGGTCCAGGGCTGGGCGTGGGAGAAAAAACCCGGGCCCTCGTGCGGGCCGCGCTCAATTCCGGAGGGGAATCCGGAGCGCTGCCCCGCGCCGTCGTGCTCGACGCCGACGCGCTCACGAGTTTTGAAGACGATGCTCTTGGTCTCGCGCAAATGATCAGACGGCAGGGCAGGGGGGTCGTGCTCACGCCGCACGATGGCGAATTCGCACGCCTCTTCGGCCATGCCGGCCAGAATGACCAAAGCCAATGGCTTGGTTTCGATATGTTGGAGCAAGTCTTGCTATCGCATTTCGACGGCCTGCATTCGGAGTCAAAACTCGACCGCGCACGCGCCGCAGCGGCGTTGAGCGGCGCGGTGGTGGTTTTGAAAGGCCCCGATACGGTGGTCGCGGATCCGGAGGGCTTGGCGACCATAGCCGAGGATTTGCCGCCATGGCTCGCCACGGCGGGTTCGGGCGATGTATTGGCCGGGATCGCGGGCGGGCTTCTTGCCCAATCCATGCCGCCCTTCGATGCCGCCTCCGCCGCCGTCTGGCTGCATGGCGCCGCCGCCCGCCATTTTGGGCCGGGCCTCATCGCCGAGGACATTCCCGAATTTCTGCCGCCGGTTTTGCGCGCGCTTTTCGCCGATGGCTTTTTGCAGGGCGATGGCGGCTGAGTGGCATCGGCGCCTGAATCTCAATGACACCTCGAACAGCACGGACGGCGTCCTTTTTGCGCTGAATAAATTTTCGTGTTCATGTCGTTCTCGATAAAGGAACATTAGCTTGAGCGGCGGCTAAATTCCGGCGCGTAAGGCGGCAGATAAAAGAGCCGCAGCTTTCCCTTCAGGCTTTCGACAAACGTCGTGGTTTTCTTCGCGATGTGGGCGGGTCCACACTCGACCATCAAAATGATTTCGCGTTTGGCGCCGGCACTGAATAACTACCGGACGGAATCGAGATTGTCCGGGTGCTGCATGGCGCGCGCGATCTGGACGCTATTTTCCATGCCGATAATTGAAGCCGCAACGGTGTTTCCAGAGGCGGTGTTCACTTGATCCTAAAATAATTGCGCAACGCGAGGCCGATGAAAAAAACGCAGGTGATCGAAAAGACGTTCTGCGCGATTACTAGCGCCTGAAAACCTTCCGGGGGAATGGTCAGGCAATTGGCATCGCCGCCCGGGCAAAACAGAAATTTTTTGATTTCGCGGTCGATGGTGAGGGGGCCGACGAAAGGCACCGCGTTGCCAAGCGCCACCATCCACTCCGCGCGCACGTATTGGTCCACGTTGACCTCGCCCGCTTGCCGCATCAGTGGCGCGAGGATCCAGGCATAACCAAAGTGAAAGAGCCACACGCTCACAACGAGCCAAGCGGCGGGCCGGATGAAGCTGCGGCCATAATCGGCAAGCGCCCAATAGACCCCCATGACGGCGATCCACAGGAGGTGGCCCAGGAGCCGCGCGGTGTTGCGTGGCCAATTCTTCCATGGTTCCTTTTTTAGGTCTTCGAATAGTTGACGCAGATAGACGCCGCGTTCGGCTTTGCGTTCTTCGATATAGAGGTCGCGTTCGAGATCGTGGTTTTTTGTGTCTTCCGCGATTTTTCGCAGGCGGCGCAATTGAACCGGGACTTTGCTGTCCTTGGTCCAATGGAGTTTGCCCGGCGGAACAAAACCAACATGGGCACCGGTGAAATCGATCTGGGAGGCATTGGTCACGGCATCGAATTTCGGGGGAAAGTAAAAATGCGCATTGGTAAAATCAGTCGCCTCCTCGAAAGTGCGGCCGGAAAAATTGGCTTCGCCATCGAAGCGGGCGCCTTTGAAGGATATGTCTAAGAAGCGATCCGGCCCGGAGCCATATAGAATCCGTGACTCTTCGTGCCGTTTTTTCAGCGTTATCTGCCAATCCTTGTTCTTCTCATCTGCCTTATCCGCTTTTGCCTCAAGGTCGCTGGTCCATTTCTCGACGGACATTCCGCTGAATTCGACGCGACCCCCGAAGTAGGTTTGCTTGAAAGAGGCAAAGAGACCGAAAGCCGCGCAGCCGAAGTTCGCCCACTTGCCGAACGTCGCGGCGGTAAAATTAGCGTCGTTACCGAAGGCTGCGTCGCAGAAGATGGCCCAATCACTGAAGGCCGTACCGCTAAAAGTGGCCAAGTTATCGAAGGCCGCGCGGCCGAAGCTGGCAACGTCGCCGAATTTCGCGCTGTCGAAGCTGGCATGAAAACCGAATTTTGCACGCTCGAAGCTGGCCCCGAAACCGAAGGCCGCGCCGGTGAAGCAGGCGTGGCCCAAGAAGAAAACTCCGGGGTCTTCTGCGATCTCCCATTTGACGCCCCGCCATTTGCAATCCGAAAAATCCGCTTCATTCCCGAACTCGAACCCTGAGAAATTGATCAACTCCCACGGCGCTTCGGAAAAGTCGATGCCCGCGAAGGTTACGTGTACATCTTTGTTGGCCGGATCGCGCCGCCATGCGTTCCAGGCGTCCTTGCCCTTCGCCGCGAGGTCGAGAAAGAAGGCCTGATCATATTTATTAGATGGATCCTCGGCGTCGGCCATCAAATTTCAGGAAAATCGCTTCGCTTAAAAATCGCCGCTAGCTGAATATCATGCGCGGCCATATTCTCCGCCGCGCCTTCCTCGCGATCCACCACCACCAGCGCGCGGCGGAAATAACACCCATGGCCCTCCAAGCCCTCGATAGCCTTCAAAATCGAGCCGCCCGTCGTCGCGACATCGTCAACCATCAGCACTTCGGCGCCGTCGCACAAATGCCCGTCGATTCTTTCCCGCGCGCCATGTTCCTTGGCTAATTTGCGTACAAAAAAAGCGTTGATCGGCAAGGCCCTGATATGGCTCATAACCGCGACCGATGATACTAGTGGGACAGCGCCAAGTTCCAGGCCGCCGATGCACTCAATAGAATGTTGATACATATATTCAAGGATAACTTCGCCAAGCAGCGCCGCCCCTTCCGGAAGCATCGTGGTTTGCCTAAGCTGAAATAGATAGGCGCTACGGCGGCCAGACGATAACTTGAAATCGCCCACTCTCAGCGAATGCTCGGAGACAAGTTTCCGCAAACGACGCCACCGCTCGTCGTTTCGATCAAGGACGGACCATGCCACTGCGCGATCTTGTGGCGCTTCAAGAGCGATCATCGTCCTGTCCCTAGATCGATTCGGAACCGCTAGTTTGCCAGGTCATGCCAACAATTCTAAGCGAGCGGCGCCAGTTTACTGTGGACAACTATTGCGGGCGCGATCTAACTAGCCCCGAACATTTGGAGTTGTTTTCCATAGCAACTATCGCCGTCAGGATCAAGAAAAACCGGTCTGATAGCCGCCAGCCGGAGCCAACCCGACCGGCGGGTCCGCAACGATGCCGCGCGCAGCCTCTCGACGTTTTCGCGCGCAGCATTACGTTTAAGGATGAGCAGCCGCGGGCCTCTTCCCCGCGACGGCGCTTTTGAGGAAAGGAACCGCACGATGTCAATCTTCGGATCGCCCCCGGATTTCGATTTTAGCCTTAGTTCAACCCTTGCGCGCAACTGGACGGTTGTTGTGGCACGGGGCGTTCTCGGGGTCATCATCGGCTTGATCGCCTTTCTTTTCCCAGGTCCGACGCTGTTGTCGCTCGTCGGCCTGTTCGCCGTCTTTTTGATTATCGATGGCATCTTGGCGATTGTTGCCGCCGTGCGCGCGGCAAGCAAGAACGAACGTTGGGGATTTCTTACATTTGAGGGCATCGCCGGCATCGTGGCGGGGATTCTCGCCATGGCCATGCCCGGCCTTACGGTGCTCGTCTTTGTCGGTCTCCTCGCGGCTTGGGCCCTCATTTCGGGGACGCTGGAGGTTCGCGCGGCCTTCAATCTCGCCACGGACCATGGCCGCTGGTGGCTGGCGCTGGGCGGGATCATTTCGATTATTTTCGGAATAGTGCTGGTCGCGGCGCCGATGTTCGGCGCCTTGGTGGTGACCTGGTGGGTTGGCGCCTATGCGACCTTTTTCGGTGCAAGCCTTCTCGCGCTCGGCTTCAAGCTGCGTGCGCGAAACGCTGGATCCGGACCGCAGGGGGGAACTCGCCGGGCCTGACGCGGTAGGGCATGTCGGAAAGGGCAGGGGAGCCGCCCTTTTCCGGCGTTACAAGAAGCTTTGCGGATCGACATCGACGGCGACCCGCACGCCGCCGCGCGGGGGCCGCGCCACATTGAGCAGCGCCGAAAGTCTTGAGGAACCGTGGTGGTTTGCCCGAAGGCTATTGCTTTTTGGCTTTGAGTTTCTGCAGCGCCTGGGCGCAGCCCACGCTCATCTCCTTCTTATGAGTTTTAAGACACTGAATAAGCCGGCCGCCGCCGGGCTCGATGCCTTTGCACAGCCGCGCTATGTCGCTCTTACAATAGGTGCGGATGTCCTCCAATCCAGCCTGGGCCTTGGCGGGAACCACGAGCAGGCATGACGCAATGAAGCCTGCGGACAAAAAACGGATGAGCATCTTCCCCCCTTGGCGCTCCATCGCGAGCACCGTCACATTGGGCCAATCTTATAACGCAGCGGCTGCTTTAGCATCCAGCTTCGGTCAAGTATATATCACAAAAAGCTTTGCGGATCGACATCGACGGCGACCCGCACGCCGCCCTTTTCCGGTGGGCTGGCGGCAAGCCATGCGCGAAGGAATCCTTGTAAATCAGAGGAGCGCGGCGCCCGCACCAAGAGCCGGAAACGGTGGCGCCCGCGAATAACCGCGATCGGTGCCTCGGCGGGCCCGAGCAAACTCAGCTCGTTCTCTTTCGGCAATGCGCCGGCCTGCGTCAGCTTCCAGCCGTCCGACGGCGGCAGCGCGTAGGCGGCCCGCGTGAGCGCCCGCGCATGGGCTTCGGCCGAAGCGCTGTCCTTGGCCGACACGATCAGGGCGGCGAGACGCCCGAAGGGCGGCAGCCTGGCGCGGCAGCGCTGGTTTGTTTCCTCGTCGTAGAAGCGCTCGCAATCGCCCGACAACAGCGCGCGCATGACCGGATGCTCAGGCTGCCAGGTCTGGACGAGTGCGCGGCCGGCGGTTTCGAATCTCCCCGCGCGCCCGGTCACTTGTTGCAGCAATTGAAAGGTTCGCTCGGCCGCGCGCGGATCGCCCGACGTCAAGCCAATATCGGCGTCGATCACGCCGACCAGCGAAAGACGCGGGAAATTGTGCCCCTTCGCGACAAGCTGGGTGCCGATGACGATATCGCATTCGCCGCGCGAGATCGCCTCGATTTCCTCGCGCAGACGCTCCGTGCTGCCTGGAAAATCCGAGGAGAGGGCGAGAATCCTCGCCCGCGGAAAAAGCGTCGCCGCTTCCTCGGCCAATCTCTCGATGCCGGGGCCGCAGGCGGCGAGCGAATCGACCGCCTCGCAGGCCGGGCAAATCGTGGGCCTTCCTTCGATATGGCCGCAATGATGGCACATCAGCGCCCGCCGGAAACGGTGTTCGACAAGCCAGGCGGTGCAGTTCGGGCAGTTAAAACGATGTCCGCACGCGCGGCAGAGGGTCAAAGGCGCGTAGCCCCGCCGGTTGAGAAACAGCAGCGCCTGTTCGCCATGCGCGAGTGCCTTTGAAATAGCCTCATTGAGCCTTGGCGCGATCCATTTTCCGCGCGCTGCCGCCTCCGTGCGAAGATCGATCGCTGCAATGTTGGGCAGCGCCTTCGCCTTGAAACGGGCGGCGAGCCGGATATGGCCATAGCGGCCCTGGGCGGCATTGACGCGGCTCTCGATCGAAGGCGTCGCCGAGACGAGGACGACGGCCGATTGCTCGATTTGGCCGCGCACCACCGCCATGTCGCGGGCGTGGTAGGCGACGCCGTCCTCCTGCTTATAGGCGGCCTCGTGTTCTTCATCGACGATGAGCGTTGCGAGATCCACGAAGGGAAGAAACAGCGCCGAGCGCGCGCCAATGACGACCTTGACGTCGCCCTGAGCGACGGCGTGCCACAGCCGCGCGCGCTTGCGCGCGCTGACGCCTGAATGCCATTCCCCCGGACGCGCCCCGAAGCGCGCCGCGAAACGGTCGAGAAATTGCGCGGTGAGCGCGATCTCGGGCATGAGGATCAAGCTTTGGCGTCCGGCTTCGAGAGCGGATGCGACGGCCTCGAAATAAACCTCCGTCTTGCCGGAGCCCGTTACGCCTTCGAGCAGGGTCACCGAGAACGCGCGGGGTTGTACGCGTTCCATTAAAATGGACGCGGCGTTTTCCTGCGCGGCTTCAAGGGATGGCCGGGCGAACGCCGGATCGCAAGGAAGCGCCGCCGGCTCGGGCGGCAGCGCGATTGTCTCAAGCGCGCCTTCGTCGATCAACGTGTCGATGACGCCGCTCGAACAGGCGGCGGCCTCGGCGAGCGCCGCCTTGGAGAAAGCAAGGCCTCCTTCCGCCGCGGCGAGGACGCGTGCGCGGGTGGCGGTCATCCGGTGCGGCGGGAGCCCCGCAAGGCGAACTCCAACCCGCGCCGGTTCCGGCCCTGCTTGAAATGGCGCGCCAATCGCCATGCGCAGTACCATGCCGCGCGGGCTCAACGTCCAGCGCGCCACCCAATCGATGAATTTTCGCAAATTGGCGGGAAGCGGGGGAATATCGAGGCGCGCGGCAACGGCTTTCAGGTTTGACCGCTCGCGTGACCCCGGCCGCGCCTCCCAGACGACGCCATTGGTCATTCTCGTGCCGAGCGGCACTTCGACAAAATCGCCCGGCGCGACGGCGGTGCCGCGCGGAACGAGATAGGAATAGGGACGATCGATCGCGACCGGCAGGAGAATTTCCGCGATGGCCGCGCCGTCGTCCGTCAAAGTGGGGTTGCCGCCCTCTGCCATTTCATTTCGGCGGGTGTTTGCGCGTGCGTCTGGCGAGCATGTTGATGACCTCGACCGCGCCGGAAAAAGCCATCGCGCCTTAGATGTAGCCCTTGGGAAAATGAAAGCCAACTCCGCCGGCGATCATCGTCGCGCCGATCAAAAGCGCAAATGACTTTGTACCCTCACTTCGCGCCAAGCGACGGCACCAGCGCACGCATGAGTAATTCCAAAATCGGCGACGACTGCGATTTGTTATCGCGGTCAAGCCGATTCACGCTAATCACCAGCGATGCGTCGAGCTTTTCCACGTAATACATGTCCGTGCTGAAACCGTTGATTGTTCCGGAATGCCCGCAAAATCCATATCCGAACGCCACGCCTTCGCCGTATTGCGCATCGGTGCCGACAAGCGGCTGCCCGTGCATCCGCTCTTCCTGCGTCTGAGGTATCAGCAGCCCGCCCTTGCATAGCGCCCGTGAAAACGTCTGCAGATCTGGAATGCTGGAGATGATTGCTCCAGCAGCTCCTGCGAGCGGCGGATTGAAGAGCGTCTTGTCGTCAAATTGCTTCGTCACTGGATTCCATCCGTACCCGCGCAGCGGTCCGGGAATTCCGGTGCCGGTCGGATATGACGTGTCGTGAAGTTTCAGCGGCAGAATTACCGTCTCGGTGATCAGCTGTCCGATGTCCTTGCCGGTCACGCGCTGCACGATACCCGCCAATATGTCGTAATTAAAGTTCGTGTACACGCCCACTGTATTCGGTGGCTTGAAGTCAGATTTTAGCCGCCCAATTGATGCTAGACTGTCTGCCAGTGAAGGCGCCGCCTCGAGAGGCGCGTCATAGGCTTGCGCGAGCACTTCGTCGTCATTCGGCGCGGGGATCCCGCTCCGCATCCGCAGTAGATCATCCACCGTAATTTGATTGGCATTCGGGAATTGCGGATACCACTTCGCGATGTGGTCGCTTTTGCTCAGCAAACCCCGATCCACCAAGATTAGGACGGCTGTCGCTGCAAACGGCTTCGTGATGCTCGCAATTCGAAACGGCGGTTCCAGTGTTCTCGCTAGATGCGCTTCCAGGTTGGAGTATCCCTCGACAAACGCATATTCTCCTTTGCCGGGCGCGGACACTTTCACCGCCACACTCGGCAAATTATTTTGCATTACGATTTCATGGATGCTCGCGTCGAGTTCGCGCGCAACGTCCGGCAAAAACAAATTAGTGGAAGTGGCAGGACTACTTCCCGACTGCGGCACGACCGAGCTCAGAAGAATGACCGAGCAAAGGCCTGTGCAGACTCGCCAATGTAAGAGCATACGATGCCTCCGTTGTAGATTCAGGCATGGGTCAAATTTACAACGATCGCCAGCATGACGAGGTTACCCGATCATGCGGCGAGGTCAATGATTTGATCGGATGTCTTTCGTTGAGGCTTTGCCAACCGTCCACATTGCGCATGGTGATCGGCGAGGCTATCCGTACCGTGTCCCATTCCTGGCGGCAACAGGTGATAGATATTGTCCGCGCCCTCCGCGCGCCGAACAACGTGAGCAATCTCTTGCGGTTTCGTGCGGAAGGACGCACGATCGCCTTCTCGTCCAAACGAAAAAAAACATTCTCTTTCCAGACCGGCACTTAGAAACAGGCGACATTTGGGGCGCTAGCGTCTATGATTGTGCGGTGCGCGATAGATGCGAGGGAGTCCATTGCATGTTAAATTAGGTTTGGGAACGGAATATGGATATTCTTCGCGAGGGAGCGGGAAAACGTGAAAATCCTTCCAGTCATCATGTGCGGCGGCACGGGAACGCGGGTCTGGCCCGAGTCGCGCGAAAGCCTGCCGAAGCAATTCATTTCTCTCGTAGGCCCGCACTCCACCTTTCAGATGGTGACCGGAATGCTTGCCGATGGCGTGTTCGAAACGCCGATTGTCATTTCCAATCACGATTATCGCTTTCTAGTTGCCGAGCAGTTGCAGAAGATCAAGCGTGAGGCGCGGATTGTTCTCGAGCCCATCCGGCGTGATTCTGGGCCAGCGGTGGCGGTTGCCGCCGAACTCGCGGCGCAATCCGGGCCGGACACGATCGTCGCGGTTCTGGCCGCCGATCACGTGGTGCGCGACGGAGAAGGTTTCGTGGCTTTGTGCAAAACGGCGGCCGAAGCGGCGGCGCAAGGCTATATCGTGACGCTCGGCATCAAGCCGGATGCGCCCGCCACTGGCTATGGCTACATCAAGCCGGGAAAGACGGTGACGCCCCGCGGCGACGTGTTCAAGGTCGAGGCCTTCGTTGAAAAGCCCAACGCCGCCACGGCGGAAAAATATGTCGCCGGGAATTATCTCTGGAATTCCGGCAATTTTTTCTTTCGCGCGGATGTGATGCAGGATGAGTTGCGAAATTTCGAGCCGGACATGGCGGCAGCGGCGGCGGAAGCCGTTGCGAAGGCCAAACAGGATTTGAATTTTCTGGTCCTCGACGCGGAAGCCTTCGCCGGGGCGCCGAAGAAATCGATTGACTTCGCGGTCATGGAGCGCACCGGCAACGCCGCTGTCGTCCCCGCCGACATAGGCTGGTCGGATGTCGGCAATTGGGAGGCGGTCTGGCAATTGTCGGAACGCGACGGCAAGGGCAATTCGATCCGGGGCCACGGCGTCGTCATGAATGCGTCAAATGTTCATGTCCGCTCCGACCAACATTTGACGACCGTCGTCGGCGTCGACGATGTCATCGTCGTTACCACCCAGGATGCGGTCTTGGTGCTCAACAAGGCGCAGGGCGATAGCGTCAAGCAACTGGTCGAGCTCCTGAAAACCGAAAATCGCCCCGAGGCGCTGGAACATAAGCGCTCCTACCGGCCATGGGGCTACTATCAATCGGTCGATTTCGGGGAGCGCTACCAAGTTAAACGCATCGTCGTGAAGCCCGGCGAGCGCTTGTCCCTGCAAAAGCATTTCCACCGCGCCGAGCATTGGGTCGTCGTCAAGGGAACGGCCGAGGTCACCCGCGACAATGAGGTTCATCTTGTGCACGAGAACGAGTCGATCTATTTGCCGATAGGTTGCGTGCATAGAATGGCGAATCCCGGCCGGATCGACCTCGAATTGATCGAGGTGCAGACCGGTTCCTACCTGGGCGAAGACGATATTGTCCGGCTCCAGGATGTCTATAATCGCGGCTGACACGCGGCGTTTTGCGAAATGCCTGCAAATGGACGGATCTAGGCATTGCCGGCTATGGTAAGACAAATTTCAAGCTTGCCTTTCGCGCGGATTTTTTTGGCCGTTTGCGCGGCGGGACTTGCCGCCGCCGGCGCGTCCCTTGGGACCGCCGCCGCGCGCCCGCTGGTCCCGGCGGAGCGGCGGTATAGTCCCTACGACGGTGTGTTGCCCGCTTGCGGCGATCCCGCCGTTTTCGAAAGGATACAGGGGCGCTTCCATGATCGCGAAGCCGAATTCTGGAACACCGGCCTTGAGATCCTGGGCTTTGAAAAAGTCAAGGAAATTGGCTATAAGACGAACGGCGAAGATTACATTCCCCGCCGCTATTGCAGCGCGCGCGCTTACTTAAACGATGAAAAATCGCATCAGGTTTCCTATTCGATCAACGAGGATCTTGGCATCATAGGCTTCGGTTTCGGCGTCGAGTGGTGCGTCGGCGGACTCGATCGCAACGATGCCTATGCGCCCAACTGCAAAATGGCGCGGCCGTGAGAGGGGTTGCCGATAATGATGGCTAGACTGCCGGCATGCAATTGGGCCGGTTTTTTGCCAGCCCTTATTGCCTTGGCCTCGCTCGCGTGGGTTTGCCCCTCGCTGGCCGCGCCGCTGGCCGCTTTTTGCGGGCCGGATCGCTGCACCGGCCCGGCGCCTTTCTTGCCGCTAAGCGTCCAAGCGTTGCGCGGCGCCGCGAGCACGCCCGGAGATTTCGATTTTTACGTTCTGTCGCTCTCCTGGTCTTCGGGCTTTTGCGAGACGCCCGCGGGCGCGAGGGCGCGCGGCCAATGCAATGCTGGCGCTAATCTCGGCTTCGTCGTGCATGGGCTGTGGCCCCAGGATGAGCACGGCTATCCATCGGACTGCGGTCCCGCCGCCCGGTTCCCTTCGCGCCTGGCGCTGCAAGGTGCACAAGGACTTTATCCCAATGAAGGACTTGCCCGGCACGAATGGCAGAAGCACGGCACCTGCTCCGGGAAAAGTCCTACCGACTATTTCGCCGATGTGCGGCGTGCCCGCGATTCAATTGTCATTCCGGCGCCGTTTGTCGCCGCCAAGGAGAAACAGACCTGGACGCCAATCGATATTACGCGGGCGTTCATCGCGGCGAATGCGCGGCTGCGGCCGGGCATGCTGGGCGTGGCCTGCGCAAACAGCGTCCTGCAAGAGGTGAGGATTTGTTTTTCCAAGGATCTGCGCGATTTTCACGTCTGCCCGGAGGTTAGCCGGCAGGGGTGCCGCGTGCGGGAAATCTCGGTGCCGCCCATCTTGTGAGACTTCGCGAAACACCGGCCGGCACGAACGCCAACGCGGAGTTTAGGTCTTATGATCGATTGGCCGAGCGAGGAATGAGGCCGCTCGCCAACGCTCGTGGCTGCCCCACTTCTTGGGACCGGATTCGCCTCTCCGCGAATTCGAACCGGCAAGGCGAGAGGCGAGCATCGCGGCGGCCCTGCCGGATGAGGCAAAAACGATAGGAAGGAATGCGTTCCATGTCGCAGCAGGGAACCGTCAAATTCTTTAACGCGGACAAGGGTTATGGCTTTATAAAACCGGACGACGGCGGACGCGATATTTTCGTGCATATCACAGCGGTCGAGCGCGCGGGCCTGCAATCCTTGAACAAAGGGCAGCGCGTGAGCTATGAGATCGAGGCGGACAAGAAGGGTAAGGGCCCCAATGCGGTCGATCTGCAGGCCGTATAGAGTATTATTTCCGGCGGCAGAACAAGGTTTCGCGAACGATGACGAAGCTAAAACAAAGAGATTTTAGGCCATGATTCGATTTAATCCGAATAGAATCATGGTCTAGGAGATGCCGCGTGGCCATTCAAACGTTCGAGGTTGGCGACGACGAGGAGGGGATGCGCCTCGACCGCTGGTTCAGGCGGCGCATGCCAACGCTCGCTCTTTCGCAGCTAAACAAGATCGTGCGCACCGGCGAGGTGCGCGTCGATGGCGCCCGAGTGAAGACCGCGACGCGGCTCGCGAAGGGCCAACGCGTGCGCGTGCCGCCGTTGAAGCTTGATGTGCCGGTGGCGCCGGTACGAGAGATTTCGCCGACGGATTTGCGCGCGCTCCAAGACATGATTCTTTACGAGGACCGCGATCTCCTGGTGCTCGACAAGCCTTTCGGGCTTGCCGTGCAAGGCGGCTCGGGAATGACGCGCCATATCGATGGGATGCTCGCCTCGATGCCAAACGAGCGTGGCGACCGGCCCGTGCTGGTGCACAGGCTCGATCGCGATACGTCGGGTGTTTTGCTCGTCGCGAAGACGCGGAGCATCGCCGCCGGTCTCGGCGAAATTTTTCGCTCGCGGCAGGCAAGAAAAATCTATTGGGCTCTCGTTGAAGGCGTGCCAAAGCCGGCGCAAGGCCGCATCTCCCTTTATCTCGCGAAAGGTGACGGAATGGGCGCGGCCCGGCACGCGCGGCGTGACGAGGAGGCACGCGGCGGAAAACTTGAAAAGATGCGTGTCGCCCGGCATGGCGACGAGGATGCCCGCCATTCGGTGACTTATTACGCGATTGTCGATAAAGTCGCGCCGCGGCTCGCCTGGCTTTCGCTTAAACCCATCACCGGGCGCACGCATCAGCTGAGGGCTCATGCCGAGGCGATCGGCCATCCGGTCATCGGTGATCCCAAATATGGCGCAATGCCCGGCAACGATCCGCGTCGCAATGACCCGCTGCGAGCGATACCCGGCGCGGTCGACCGCAAGCTGCATCTTTTGGCGCGCCGCCTGATCCTGCCGCATCCCGGTGGTGGCACGCTCGACGTCACCGCGCCCTTGCCGGAGCACATGCGGCGCGCGTTCGACATGTTTGGCTTCGATGTGAAACGCTACGATCCGATCGAGAACGCGCCCGAATGAACGTCACCTCACGAAGCGGACGTGTCCGGCTCGACCAGGCTCAAACGGGTGAGGTCGGCGATGGTCCGCCTTTGATCGTCGAGCGTGACCGCTTCGGCGTAGTGCATTCCGAACAAGACCTCGGCGGCGGTATAAATGCGCATGTCATGGACAAAGGCGCCGATTGCGTGATCGCGTGCCTCGATGCTCAGAAACAGGCGCGCATCGCCCTCCTCCAACCGCTCGGCGCCGTAGCCGGCGAGCGGGCTTTTTTCGTCGATTGCGTGCATCACGGTCCAGGTCAGCGGGAACAGAGAGAGACTAGCGTTCGACAGAGTGAGGTCGTGCAAGCGGCGCAGCGAATGGCCTTCCGCGCTTTCCTCGAACAACAGCACTCCCATCCGCACCGTGGCATTGGTCAGCAAGGTCATGCGCCCATTGGCAATGCGCACCATCAAGGTCGGCGAGCAATTGTGGCTCGTGACGACGGCCTGATCGGCATAGAGTATTCTCGGTCTCGGCTTCGAAAAACGGACGAACAAAAGACCCGTCATGATCGCGGTGAAGACCATGCCGCAGACGATTTCAATCGCCGAAACAGCGTGGCCATAGAGCGTTGCCGGAGCCATGGTTCCGTAACCGACGGTCGCCAGCGTCTCGATGCTGAAGAAGAATGCGTCGGAGAACGAGCCCGGCCGCATATTGGCAACGCAACCTGGCCTCGCGAGGTAAAGCAAGGCGAAGACGACATTGATGCCGAGTTCCAATCCGGCGAAAGCGAACGCGAATTCTTTCCAGCTCAGTTCGATCGCGATATGATAGGGATCGCTGAAGGCGTAGCGCGAGGCGCCGCGCTTGACGAGTTCAACCCCGCCGGTGCCGACGCGCATTGTCGCGTCGCGTTTCTTGCGCTTTTTTCGCGCGGGCACGATGCGTTTCAAGCCGGGGATCTCCGTTTTTGCACGGCAGCAGCGCCCATTTCCGGCGCCGGACGCCGTGGCGGGCAGTATATGTGCCCGCCCGCCAATCGTACCAAAATGTTTCACGTGAAACATTTGGTGGGGACGTCTTTGCACGAATGAACTGTGTGACGGGTGACACGCCCTCGCGATGAATCCACTATCCGACATGAGCAAAATGATTTAGTCTTCCGCCTTCGACAAGCAGGAGGCCTTCCTACCATGTATGGCATTGTTCCAGACGCCGTCCCCGGTTTCGATTTCTTGGCGTTTTTTGGAGTCATAGCTTTAGTATTAGGCGCATTTTATGGGGGTTATAGTTGCGGGACACGTGGGCTCGACGTAGCTCAAGCCACTGAGGCGACTGCTTACGCAATGTGGGCAATTTTCAATATTGCCGGAGATTTTATAGCGAATCGAGCACCAACCTCCCAAGTACTGTTTGTGGTGGGGTGGATAGTAAGATGGATTTTTGGTATATACTTTGCAGCCTGTGCGGGCGTCGGTGCATTTTTTGGGGCTGGCGCGGTTTGGGCCGTAACAAATGTTTTGGGTGCTTTGCGTCATGCCCTTGGTTGAAGGTGGAGAAACTACGCTGTGGCTGAAAAATGCCGTCGCCGGTTTTATGGTCCAGCCTTAGGTGCTCCATCAAACAACCTTGGGACTGCCGCATCTTCCTCCCCGCGCCCTTTTTGAAATAGTAACCGCCGTCGTGAAACATTTTGGTCCGATCCGTGCCAAATCACCCGGCGACATCGAGAAAACAGCGGCCCTGCCAGTCCTCCGTCTCGACGATCCAAACATCCGGATCGAAACCGATTTGGCGGGCGAGTTTTTGTTCGGCTTCGGCCGGATCGATCCAGGAGTCGCGATGGAGCCTCGCGAAAAGACGGTCTTGGCCATCCTTCACTTCGCTTTGCGGCGCCGGTCCGAACAAAGCGGCAAAACCGTCGAGCCTATCGATCTTGACAAAAATCGCGCCGGCTTCCGGAGCACCCCGGCGGCGCAGCACGGCAAAGGCCCCTTCATGCGCGCAGCGTCTGAGATAGGCTTGCACCCAAAAATCGGCGCGTAACCGCATGCCTTATGACCGGCTATCGCGGGGCGCGCGGCGGGTTACAGGAGCAGGAGCAGGAGCCGCGACGGCGCCAGCACGGGCGGACCGCGCCGCGTCGATGCGGGCGATCACTTCATCGAGCAGTTCGCGGACATCCTGATGCGACTGATTTCTGAATACGATCCGGGTTCCCGTGGTCAGCGGTCCCATCAGCGGGCCGCTCGCCGGCACGGGCGCCGCGTGGACGACTTCGTCGGGATTGATGGCGACTGGGGAACCGTCGGGGCGCGTCAATCGCACGAATGACATGAAGAGGTCCGGTCTTGCGTGGCAGCCAAGGGGTCGGCCGGGAGATACAGAAATTAATTGTTAGGACGGACGCGTGGTATGATCAAGCATGACCATCCCTCGCAGCACCGGGGCGGCAAGCGCCTTGCCCGATGTTTTGCCCGCCGATCCTGAACTTGCGGCGCAGGCGCGAGAGTGGCTCGTCCATCTTGCGGGCGAGCGCCGCGTTTCGCCGCATACGGCCACCTCATACGCGCGCGATCTGCGGCAATTCTTGCACTTCGCGGCGGCGCATTTCGGCGCGCCTGCTTCCCTCGCCACATTCGGGGGCCTCGCGCCGGCGGATCTGCGCGCCTTTTTGGCGGCGCGGCGGGGGCTTGGCGCAGGCAGCCGGTCGCTTCTGCGCCAGCTCGCGGGCCTGCGCTCCTTCGCGCGCTATCTTGAACGCAATGGCAAGGGCAAGGCACTCGCCTTCGCGGCGCTGCGCCCGCCAAGAATCAAGCGCGGCCTGCCAAAGCCATTGAGCATCGATGCGGCGCGCCAAATGGTTCGCGTGGACGCACGGGCGGGAGAAAACCGGCCGCAATGGATCATCGCGCGCGATGCCGCCGTTTTGAGCCTGCTCTATGGCGCGGGCCTGCGCATTTCGGAAGCCTTGGCGATCAAGCGCTCCGAGGCGCCGGTTGGCGCGCGCAACGTTCTGACGGTCACCGGCAAGGGCCAAAAGACCCGCGGCGTGCCGATCATCGCGCCGGTCGGCCAAGCAATCGAAGCTTACATCGCGCTTTGTCCTTACGCGCTCGCGCCGCAAAAACCCCTATTCCTTGGCGCCAAGGGCGGGCCACTTGGCCAGAGGGTCATCCAGCTCACCGTCGCGCGATTGCGCGGCGCGCTCGGGCTTCCCGATGGCGCGACGCCGCACGCGCTGCGCCATTCCTTCGCCACCCATCTTTTGGAGCGCGGCGGCGATCTTCGCGCGATCCAGGAGCTTTTGGGCCATGCCTCGCTCTCGACGACCCAAATCTACACCGCCGTGGATAGCGCAAGGCTTCTCGAAGCCTACCGCTCCGCGCATCCGCGCGGGCGATGAGATATCCGCCTCCGGCGATAGCGCCAAGGGATCAGCCGAGCCCGAGATAAGTGCTGAAACCGGCGACAAGCAGCACCAACACGAGCGATAAGATCAACCCGGCGCGTACGCCGCTGGCGGAATGCAGCTCAGGGTCCTCGAGCAATCGCCCGGTGCGGACGAAGCGCGCGGTTGCGACCACGATAAGTGCGAAGCCGCCGAAGATGAGAGCAACGCCGCCATAGCGATGGAGCGGTCCCGATAGCCTTTCGAGCCGCAATCGATGCGCCACTTCAGCAGAGGCGGAGCTTGCGATGGTAAGCACAAAGAGATTGAACTTCTCGATAATGAACCCGAAGGCAATCACGGCGATGCCGGTGCGCACCCAGGCAAGAAACGTCCGCTCATTGGCCGCATGATCGCTATAGCCACGAATCATGACACTCCTCGCTCATGGTGAAGGGTGACAAACGTGCAAGTGATTGAGGAAATGACTGCCCCATCGGGTTAGGACGATTTCCTTGGCGCGACGGTCGCCGGGACGATTGAAGGACGAGCGAGCCACTCGCGTCCTTTCAACATCGCCTTCCAGTAGATCGGCGGCAGTATCCTCGCCTTGATGAACCAAGGGAGACGTTGCGGCCGCGTGCCGTCGATGAGCCATTTGGGGAAGGTCGGCAGCAGTTTGCCGCCATAGCCAAATTCGGCGAATACGATCTTGCCGCGCTCCACCGTCAATGGACACGATCCATATCCGTCATAGGTGGCGTGCGGGGCCTTCCCGGCAAGAACGCACAGCACATTCTCCGCCACGACGGGTGCTTGCTTGCGGGCCGCCGCCATGGTCTTGGCGTTCGGCGCTGAGCAGGCGTCTCCAAGCCCGAAAACATTGGCGAAACGCGCGTGTTGCAAGGTGTCTTGGTTGACCTCGATCCAGCCGGCCTTGTCGGCCAAGGGGCTCGCGCGGACGAAATCCGGAGCGAGTTGCGGCGGACAGACATGGATCATGTCAAAGCCGCGTTCGATGGTCTCCTTCTTGTCGTCCTTGATTACCTCGAACCAAGCCTTCTTGGCGGAACCGTCGATCCTGACGAGACGGCTATTGAAGTTGAGTGCCACGCCATATTTCTTGATATATTCCATCAGCGCCGGGACATAATCCTTGACGCCGAAGAGCACCGCGCCCGCGATGTGAAACTCGACGGTTGTGTCCTTGAGATGACCGTTCCGGAACCACTCATCGCAAGAAAGATAAAGCGCCTTCTGCGGAGCGCCGGCGCATTTGATTGGCATGGGGGGTTGCGTGAAGAGCGCGCGCCCGCCGCGGAACTCTTGCACAAGCCGCCAAGTGTAGGGCGCAAGGTCATAGCGATAGTTGGATGTGACGCCATTCTTGCCCAGCGTCTCGGGAAGGCCGTCGATGGCGCCCCAATCGAGCTTGATGCCGGGCGCCGCTACGAGCACGCGATAAGCAATTCGCTCGCCATTGTCGAGGATGACCTCATTGGCCTCGGGCGCGAACGCCGCGACGGCGCCCTTGAGCCAGCGCGCGCGGCTGGGTATTAGGCCTTCTTCGTCCCGCTCGGTGCTGGCTGCCCGGAAGACGCCGGCTCCGACCATTGTCCAGCCAGGTTGATAATAGTGTTTTGTTTGCGGCTCGATGACCAAAATATCGAGGTCCGGCCGCCGCTTGAGCAGGCTCGCCGCCGTCGCAATTCCGGCGGACCCGCCTCGACGATCACGACATCATGAGGCTTGCCGCCTGCCTTCGCCGATTTGTTGGACATGGTTAACTCCCTTTTGCTTGGTTCATGCGCTCTCTTCGAGCGGCAATCGCATTTTGATGCGCGCCGCGCTGCCGATACCGCCGGCATTTTTTGTCATGGGTCTCTCCTGTTGAAGACTTAAAGAAGGTTCAGTGGAACCTTGAGATAAGCGATGCCATTGTCTTCGGCGGGCGGAAGCTGCCCGGCCCGCATGTTGATTTGCACGGAAGGAATGATGAGCTTCGGCATTTGCAGCGTGGCGTCGCGCCGCTTGCGCATGGCGACGAAATCCTCTTCGCTCACGCCTTCATGGACGTGAACGTTTTTCGTTCGCTCGGCGGCGACCGTGGTTTCCCACACGAAGGCGTTCCGCCCCGGCGCCTTGTAGTCGTGACATAAGAAAAGCCTGGTCTCGTCAGGCAGGGACAGCAGACGACGGATCGACTGGTAGAGTTGCCGCGCGTCTCCACCGGGGAAGTCGGCGCGCGCGGTGCCATAGTCAGGCATGAACAGCGTATCGCCGGTAAAGACGCCGCCGCCGATCACATAGGCCATGTCCGCCGGCGTGTGGCCAGGAACATGCAGCGCGATCGCCGGGATGCCGCCAATCGAAAACCGGTCGCCATCGTCGAAGAGCCGGTCAAATTCCGAGCCGTCGCGCGCGAATTCGGTTCCGGCGTTGAAGATTTTTCCGAACATTTTCTGGACCGTGATGATCTCGCGCCCGATGGCGAGCTTGCCGCCCAGTTTTTTCTGGATGTATGGCGCGGCCGATAGGTGATCGGCGTGCGCGTGCGTTTCGAGAAGCCAATCGATTGTCAGCCGTTCGCGTTCCGCATGGGCGATCATGGCGTCGGCGGAGGCGGTCGACGTCCGGCCCGAGGCTGCGTCAAAGTTTAGGACGCTGTCGATCACGGCGCCTCGCTTGGTCGCCGGATCATGGATGACATAGCTCACGGTTTTAGTCGGCTCGTCGAAAAAGCCCTCGACGAACACCTTAGCGCCGGTTCCAGCCCCCGTGGCATGAACCTGCTCAATCGCCAGGGTCAGGTTTGGATCCAAAATGGGCCTCCGCCAAGATTTCGATTTCATACTTTCATATAGTGTAATCCTGTATATAAGCCAACCGGCCTTGAGCCAGCAACTAGCCGAGCTGCGTCGCGCGGAACTTGTTCTGAGCCGCCGCAGCGCTAAACAGGTGTACTACCGTCTCGCTAATGACGACGTCTCGGTCTGGGTGAGGAGTATCGAGGCGATATTTGGAAGTGGGCGTGATGTTGTTGCAGCCGTGTCAGCTTTTGTGGCGGAAAAGCCGAAGCGGCGGCAAAAGGAGCTTGGAAGTGCTGGCGCGGCAGCCTTCGCGAAGATCATTTGACATGCCGGTATAGAATGGTCACCATCTGCTCGCCGCCCTGCCGCCCATGGCGTCCGGCCCCTCAAGAAAGAATCCTCATGATCTCTCGACGTGGTTTGCTCGAAGCGGCGGGCGGGGCACTGGCGCTTACCGGCGCGGGCGCTGTTCCGGCGTGGTCAGGCGGCGCCGGAGAGCAGCCCGGCGAGACCCTCTTATCGCCCTTGCCGGCGGGAACGCGGGCGGAAGCCCTTCTCGACACTCTGCCGGGCAAAAAGCCCCTGATCAAACTGACCTACCGGCCGCCCAATTACGAGGCGCCGCTCGCTTATTTGCGCACCGCCATCACCCCCAACGACGAATTTTTCGTCCGCTATCATCTCGCGGACATTCCGCAAATCGACGCTGGTACGTGGAAACTGAGTTTGGGTGGGGAGGGCGCCAACGGCGATTTGCAAATCGGCCTCGACGAGTTGAAAAAACTGCCCGCCTTCGAGATCGCCGCGGTCTGTCAATGCGCGGGCAATCGCCGCGGACTGTTTCAGCCACATGTCGCCGGCGTCCAATGGGGCTCTGGCGCGATGGGCTGCGCGCGCTGGAAGGGCGCCCGCCTCAAGGACATGCTCGACTTGGTTGGGCTCAAAAAGGAGGCGGTCGAAATCGTCTTCGACGGCGCCGACGGTCCGGTCCTCGACAAGACCCCGGATTTCGCAAAAAGTCTTCCGGTGTGGAAAGTTATCGAGGAGACGACGCTCGTCGCCTATGAGATGAATGGCGAGCCGCTGCCGCATTGGAACGGCTTTCCGGCGCGGATCGTCGTGCCCGGCTGGACCGCAACCTATTGGGTGAAGCACATTACCAGCATCACGGCCGTGACCAAGCCCTTCGATGGGTTCTGGATGAAGACTGCCTACCGGATTCCGGTTGGTAAGTTTCCGCTGGTTGCGCGTTTTATTTCGCAGGAGACGGCCGCGAACACCCCGATTACCGAGATGGTCGTGAACTCGCTTATCACCATTCCAAACGATGGCGCGCGCGTCAAGGCGGGGAGCAAGACGGCCATAAGCGGGATCGTCTGGGACGGCGGCTATGGCATCCGGTCCGTCGAAATCTCGGCCGACAATGGAAAGAGCTGGGCGCAAGCGGTGCTCGGGGAGGATTCTGGCAAATTCGCTTTTCGCCCCTGGAGCCATGAGTTTACCCCCGAGCGACGCGGCAAACTGGCGCTCACCGCCCGCGCCACCAACAAAATCGGCCAAACCCAGACCCAGGAACTGATCCAAAACCCTGCGGGCTACTGTAACAACGCCGCGCAAACCGTGGCGCTCGATGTCAGTTGAGGAAAAGACCATGCGGTGGATTGCGATTTTTGCCGCGCTGGCCTTTGTCCCGGCTTCGGCCAGTGCCGATGAACCGGCCGTGCATCTCAAGCAGGCGCCGGGGGTGGATGTTGTCGAGGGCCATTGCGGCGCCTGTCACAGCCTCGATTACATTCCCATGAATTCGCCGTTTCTCGATGCGGCGCATTGGGATGCGGAAGTCGCCAAAATGATCAAGGCCTTCGGCGCGCCGATCGATCCGGCGGACGCCAAGATCATCGGGGCTTATCTCAAAGAGAATTACGGGGAGTGAAGCGGTTATCAGGATAAGTTGGAAAACGAAAGTTCCGCCGACTCCGATGGGAGAGCGCTGGTGAATGGCGATTATTTTTGGCCGACTAGCGCTACGGCGCTCTCGCGAAGACCGTCACCGCCCCGTTTTCCGAGTCCACAAGGTCAAACTGGTTGGGCGTAAGCTCCCTAAAAATTGCCGTGAAATCCTTGCCGTTCTTCAAATTGATCAAGACATTTCCCTCGGTCCACAGTCGATACGTACCTGGTTCGATGTTACCTGGTTCCGCGGAACCAACGGAGCTCATGCCAATCGTCTTGTCCGTTCGAAACACGATGTGCCAGGGGCGCCCAGCCGCCTGCCATTCTCCCACGATCGCGCTGATGTTCACATAGCCGCCCGACTTAGGGCCCACCAGCAAATCCTTAAACTCGATGAAGCCAAGGAAACCAAGGAAAAGAACGACGACTACGGCTATGCCAATCGCCTCGGCGCCCGTCGCACCCCGGGTACTCTTTGGTGGAATGGATGGTGAGTTCATCGCTACCTCGCAACAATCGCAGCACGAGTGCGGTGGAAACCTGGAATACTGGTTTGCCTAGCTCATGAGGCCCGCAAATCATTCTGCCATTTTCCTGATCAAGCATTATAACACGCGGCCGGAGTTACGCCAGGGCTAACGCATTCCAGTGAGGCCGGGAAGGCTCAAAATTAGCCTCATAGCACGGCTGACCCGGACGGCTCACCTTCCCTTCGCCGCGCGCGTCGCCAGCGATCGGCACCCCGCAACCAACCTTGCGCGGTGGCGGGCCAGCTTGAAATCCGAAAATGAAGAGTTGCCGGTATCCGCACAGGTCCTCGCGGACCTCATGCGCGCAGGCCGGACGGCGCGCTGTCGTGCCGTGGGTATCCCCAAAGCAGCCGAGTCCGGCCCCACGCGGACCGTGTCGCGCTGATCGCATGTGAGCCAAGTTGCGTGATGGCGTGCTATTTCTTCTTGCCTCGATCGTCCTTCGCCCCCGTCGATTTCGGGGGATTGAGCCCGAATGGCGCCTGGGCGGTCGCCGCGACCTTGGGCTTTTCCTTTTTCGGCTTCTTGACTTCGCGGTTTCCGCGTTGCTGACCTTTTGCCATCGCAATCCTCCTCTGAATGAGGCTCGCGGGTGCGAGCCCGGCGTCACCCGCGACGGGCGAGCGTTTCGGGTCTGCAAGCAGCCGCTCGAAGTCGGCGAAAACGTCCGCGATAAGCCTGGCCCGCGTCAGATCTTCGGCGGCCGGCGACTGCGCAAACAGGATCAGAAGATAACGGGCCTTGGCCACGGCTTCAACCCAGCCGGTGGCAGGCGCGGCGAGAAGCAAGTGCTCCAGTTCCTTCTGGCGCTCCCGCAGCGCGGCATGGCCGGCGTCGACCGCGGCGAGCTGACGGCGCACCCTAGTCGCCTTCTGCGCGGCCATCCCTCGTCGACCGTCTAGATCGATTGTGTGTTCCGCCAAAATTTGCCCCCTTTCAGCGGGCTTTAGGTCGACCGGGCGAATTAAAACCCAGTGGACGCAGGCGTGCATTCACCGGTACGCCCTGCCGGGCGCGGGCGCTGGCCAATTTTGACCACTAATGGCTGGTTTTAGAATGCTGGCTGGCTGGATGGACCACATCGAAATAGCGACCCAAAAGGCCGGGCCGTTCCGGGGAGACAGTGCCTCCCTACCGGCTCACCTTTCCTTCCACTCTACCGCATTCGCCTTCGCCGCTGCATAGTTGGCGTCGAGCGCCGGACCCATGAGGAGGATCGCGGCGATGCGGCGGATCATTTCGGAGACATAGGCGGCTTCGTCGGGTTTTAACGCGCGGCCCAACACCGATTGCTCGCGATAGCTAAGCCATTTTTTTATCACCTGATAGCCGCCCAAAGTGTAGTCCCAGACTTTTGGGGGGACATTTGTCCAGAAGGCGTCGGCGTTGAGATGCACGTCGAGAGTCCGCGACCCGAGAAGACCGAAGACATCGTCGCGGGTGAGGCCGAGAGTTTCACCCCCGGCTTCGAGCGCGGCGCGTTCCTTTGCCGTGTAATCGCGCTCGGTGGTGAGCCCTCGGCCGGGCATGACAATGGTCGAGCCGGAGCCGGTGTTTTGCGTCGAGCCCCAACCCGCCGTGAGCGCCAGGTCCGCGGTCTCCAAGGTTTTGCCGCCGCGTTTTGCGGGAAGCCCGAGGCTCCGTAGCCCTGGGCGAAGCGCACCTGTCGAGACGCCCTGCGCGGGCGCCTCCGGATCGAGGAGGGCGGCGAGCGCCGCACCCAAGTCCGCGGAGGCGCGAAGCGTATCGGAATCGGCGGGGAGAGGCACGCGGGGCCAATCCATGCGCAGCGCGCCCGCGTTTTCGATGCGGTAGGAGGGCGCATGGAGCATAGCGACGATGTGGCGGAAGACGGTTTCGGGCGGGAGAGACTGCCGATTTAGAATATCTAGAATAGATTTTGGAAGGTTTATTCGGCCTAATTCGCTACCTTGCCCGTGCAACGCACGGGGCAGGATTGTTGCGGAACGTCCTACTAAATCAATACAGCCAAGCTGCGAAATGAGCTGCGGTGGGTGCCATCGGTCATACGGCTTTCTCTGCGAAACCAAAGCAATATTTCCACGAAAAGCATGAGGAAAATAAGCAGAAACCTTTTCGCCGACTAGTTTTGTCTCTGGCTCCCAGTACGTCCATCTAATATCAAAAGGACGAAATGCATATTTTACGATATTATTCGTTATTATTCCTCGTTTTCTAAGATACTCCCTTGTTATTTTTGGATCATAACGAGCTGTCTTTAGAACCGCTTCAGGGTGCATTTTTGCAAATTCGCCAAAAGAGATTGAATTGTCAAAATATGTATTCAGCCTTGCAACAAGAGCGCTCTTATCAATATCCACGAGAAATCCGTCGCGCTTCGTTTGTACGCCGGGGAAATAGGTCGGCAGCAAGTCCGGCAATTGAGGCCAGGACAAGTATCCCGCGCCCACCGTCGCCCCGGCAAAGGGCAAGCCCAGTTCCAACGGCGGGATGACACGCGCATAGAGCGTCGCGAGTTCGGCCTCCGCCGTATCCAACAGCACTTGCCGCTTGGCCGCGCCCCACACCTGCCGGAACTCGACCGCCGCCGCCGGGCTGTGTGAAAATTTGCGGATTAAGGTCGCGATGGCCGTGCCGACCTGAATCCCTTCGCGGTTGTGCTCGGTCGAGAATATGGACGGGTCCGGCTTGCCCTCCGGCGTCGTCTTTCCCGTTTTGTATTTGTCCCCATTCAGGCAATCGACGCGGATCGCGTCAAAAGCCTCCAGATAACGCTCGCGCATGCCCGTAAAAGACAATCCGTCGAGCCACGAATAATTTGAAATAAAGCACACGATGCCCTGGCCGGTTTTTTCCGCAATGCGCCGCTCGGCCATGCGGAAGAAGCGCACGTAAAGGTCGTTCAGCCCCTGGCCCTCGGGACGGCGCACACGTTTCGTCGTGCGGTAGGCGGTCGAAAGCGCGCGCTCCCTCTCGCCTTCCACCACGCCCGCAAAACCATCATAGGGCGGGTTGCCGAGGATTACGAGGATCGGCGTCTCTTGTTTGACCTTATCCGCCTTGCCGCGCTCCACTTCGAGCTCGGGAAAGGGCAGGGGCTTGTTGACATGCGGCTCCCAGCCGGTCAGCGCGTTGGTGAGATAGACCCCCGCCCGCTCGTGCTCGGCGTCGAGCGTCGCGCCGAGTTCCTGGAGCACGAGACCGACTTGCAGATGGGCCACGACGAAGGGCGCCGGTATGATCTCGAACCCGAAGATGCGGGTAAGCGCCGCCTGCTTCACAATCTGGCCTTTCAGCGCGCCAAACCCCTTGGCGTCGAGGCTTGCGTCAATTTTCCGCAAGACGGCGGCAAGATAGGCACCGGTGCCACAGCACGGGTCGAGAATATAGACGTAATCAGAGGCAAGCCCATCGGCCACGCCCAAATCCTCGCGGAGCGCCTTGTCGACCCGCGACACCATATAAGTGACCACCTCGTTTGGCGTGTACCACACGCCAAATCGTTTACGGAGTTCCGGGTCAAAGGCTTCAAGAAAAGGCTCGTAAAAGAATTGCACCGCGTTCGCGTCGTTGAAGCGCTTGAGGAATTCGGCCGCATCGATCCGGTTGAGCGTCGCCGCCGTCCAGTCCAGTACCTCGACGAGACGAAGCGGCTGGAGATGCGATGGGCTGGCGATCTGCTCGAACAGCGTGCGGATGAAAGGCACGGTTAGATGCCAGCGCGCGGTGCGCCAGTCGAAGCTTGACGAGGTAGACGGCATTTCGCGCGCCCACAAAACCCAGGCGGAGAATACGCCATAGAACAAGGTCTGGACCAGCGTGGAGCGAAAGAAATGCGCGCCCCTCTCGGCCTCGAACGTGACGCCCAAGGCTTCTTCCAGCGCGGCGCGGACATTGGCCAGCGCAGGCAATCCTCCTCGGTCTTCGACACGGTTAAGCGCGTCGCGGGCGTAGGAGGCGATGAACCATGCGACGTCCTTCGGGTCGCGCAAGGCGACGGATTGGGTCAGCGCCCGCTTGAGATATTCCCCGAACGCGCGGCCAATGTGGTCAGCGGACTTCCTCGGCGTCGCGGCCATGTCCCAGAAGGATTTCGAATCAGCGGCGAGGCGGAAGCTTTCGAGTTTTGCCGCGCGGCCGTCCCGCCCCTCGCCGATAATAAGAAAATCGTGGAGATTGGTGACGATGACGAGCCTGTACCTACCGAAATATTTGCTGACTTGGGCGGTGTCGGCGGTGAGCCACGCGTCGTCACCGGCGCTCTTGACCTCGATGACGCCGCGCTCCGGCGCTTGCCCAGGCCGTGGCTCGCCTTTCTGGACTTGATTTGCGGCGAATAGTCCAAAATCGGGATGACCCGCGCCGGTGTTCCCCAGGTCGGAGAGGCAAAGAACCCACGGTTTCAGGTCTTGCCCGAGGGCGTTCAACAGGTCGGCGAGAGCGGGATAAAAGGAGCGTTCCTTGGTGCCCGCGCCAAGCCGATGCACATCCCGCACGGCCGCGAAGTATTTTTCGACGATGCCGACAAGCTTGTCTGGCACGACGCCTCCAAATCACCCTTGTTTCGATGAAGGTTTTCTGCGATGGTCGAGCCGATGTCCACCAGCAATCGGCGGCGCCCGAGCGCCACGGCTTGGCCCTACACCATCAACGCGGTGAAGACATGATAGAGCACAAATTGTCCAGGATAACCTGAAGCGTTGGAGCCTCATTCGCTAAAAGCTCGGTCCAGGTTCTTGGCGCCCGAAATAGCTTTTTCCTGCGCCGCGTCGATCCGGGCGGAGGTCAGATCGGTTCCGTTGAAATTCGTGTGATCGAGGATCGCGCCGCGAAAATCGGCGCCGCCGGCCTCGGCCTCGGCGAGCGAGGCGCCTTTCAGATTCGCGCCTGGAAATTTCGCGAATTGCAGATCGGTCAAGGCGAGATTGGCATTTTCGAAATCGGCCCCGGCGAGATCGGCGGATTTGAGCACGGCGCGCATCAGCCCCATCGACTGGTTACGCATGTCGGCGGCAAGGTCCGCCCCAATGAATTTGGCGTTACGGAGACTGGCGCGGGACAAATCGGCGGCGACGCGGGCGCCGGAAAAATCGGCGCCGTCGCATTTCGCCTCTTGCATCTGGCTTGCGAAAAGATTGGCTTTCCGCAAGCTCGCACCTGAAAAATCCGCCGCCATGGCCCAGACCTGATCGAGCACCGCGCCGTCGAGCCTTGCGCCCGAAAAGTTTGTCTTGTTCATCCTCGCGGCGCGGAAATTCACGTTGGAAAAATCGAGCCCGGAAAGATCGAGCCCATTGAGGCTCTTGCCGGAAAAATCCACGCCGCCGGGTGCCGCCTTGAGGCTTGCCTCGACCTCCGCTCTCGTCATCCCGGCCGCGGAAAACATCGGGCTCGAAAGATCGACATGGCGCATCATGTCTTGTGTGTATGCGGGCGGCGAGAGAAGGCTGGCCGCCGCGGCGAGCATCGTCCATCTTCCGAAGCTTTGCACTACGACGCTCCCTCCCGTTGTTCACCGAATTTTATTTAATTTCGCAACCATGAGTTCAACCCAAAACGTGGGCCAATTTTTGCCGCCAGTCACCATATAATAGCGGCGGTCATGGGGACGACCGTTGGTCCTCCCAGCGTGGCCGTAACGGCCGCAAGCGGCGCTATTGCTCGGCCATCGTTGCCATAGCCGTTTTGGCCTTTTGAACCGGTTTATGCCTCGTGACAAAAGAACATCTCGAACCACTCCGCGCTCCGCCCGCTGAAGACACAGCTGCCACCCTCACGCTCGCAATGCCCCGCGCGATTGACCTTGCGCGCGTAGCGACAAGGCGCGAGCACGACCTGCTCGGCAAGCGGGAGGTTCCGGCGGAGGCCTATTGGGGCATCCACACGCTGCGCGCGGTCGAAAATTTCCCGATCACCGGTATTCCGATTGGGCATTTTCCCGAGCTTGTCCGCGCCTTGGCGCTCGTCAAGCAGGCGGCGGCGCGCGCCAACCGGCGCCTTAAGCAATTGCCGGCGGAGAAGGCCGATGCGATCGATCGCGCCTGCGATCTCATCGCCAAGGATGGACTCTTCCTCGATCAATTCGTGGTCGATGCGGTGCAGGGC
>JALZAY010000101.1 GCA_030948025.1 Pseudomonadota bacterium | reverse complement strand
AATCCGGCCTATGAGACGCGCATTTTCGGCCCCGACCGGGTCCGCATTCAGGGCAAGCTCGTCAACCTCGTTCGCAAATATTGAATGCCCGGCGGGCTCCTCGCCAAGGCGCAAACCTTCACCGGCCCGCCGGAAAAACCGGGTTTGCTTCATGCGGCGCGCAAGGCACCGATCGACGGCGAAAGCCACGGCGCTTGGCCCGCCTAGCCGGCATCGCTAGCCCGGCGTCGCCAATTGGGCGTTAGGCGACGCCATGCTGCAGCCCTGCGGAGATGGCCGGGGTTTCGCAGCCGGGATGGACGCGGCTCAGGAGGCGGTGATGATTCGCCGGTTTCGCGAACGGTGGCTCCAGCGGTATTAACGCTGTCTGATACTTCGCAATTTTTCCAAAATAAGAAATAAGGCGGCACGTGTAAACATGTTAAAACGATACAGGCTCCATCGAGCGCAAATTGTTTGTGTCAAAATTTTAGCCAAAATCATGGCAACATCCTGATGGAATTCCTCCGGAGCAGCTTCTGGTAAGCTTTCTGGCTTGATTAAGCTAACAGGCATCGAGTAGTTTTTTGCTAGCCAAAGTGCGTCAGCCTCAGCTATGTCAAGCAATTGTTTTCGATATGGCTGACTCAACCTCCATTTAGAGCAATTACTCTGAGCTTGCAATTTTTTCTTCAAAACGGATCTTACGTACTGCAGTTTTATGAATTCAAGGTACGCTATTTTACTTCTGTATGTCCTTTCGTTCCGATTAGCTATATTGATTAGCCTCAACGCCTCCGTAGCGTTTGCATCCAACGACGCATTGCATTTGTGATCATCTGTTAGTTTAATTCTAAGATTCAGTAGGCCAATTTTTGATAGAAGAGAATAAATAACATCTGACGCTTCATTGTAGTCGAATACGATTATATTATCGCTACCGAATGACGCCTCCCACAATCTTATTGTATCGGCATATCTCATGTAGAGATTGTCCGGTAGCAAAACCATCTCTGCATATTCGTCGATCGTTCGGTCCGAACCGCTCGTCACGTGGGTGGCGTAAGCCGAAAAAAGTCGAGACAAGTGATCGCGCAAGGCAATCACGACACGGCACTCATATTCGTTGAAATCTTCAGCAAGCTTTTCGATCTGGGGAGCCCGGAAGCGGGAAGATAGATGTTCCGAACTAATAATCACTTTCTCGGCGCCGGAAGCCTCGATTTCTCTTTTAAGGGATTCCACCATCTCGGAACTTGTGAGAGTAGACCGAAGATAGAAATCGTCCGGACTTTCCGATTGTAGATAGCTTGCCGTCAATGGAGCGTGGTTCAGCACATGAAACGCAGAAGAGCGTTTGGGGTATAATATGTTGTGCTTTATAAGACGTCGCGCATTGCGAGTACAAAAGCGCTGAAAAGACGTCGTGCCCGTCTTCTCAAGACCAATGTGAAATATGACTTTGATGCGGCTTGAAGGCATACGATGAATCGGTGCCGACTGGTTGGCCAATGCAGTGCGATAGCTTGATTAGATGTTTAATCCTAAGCCGTCGCATAGGCCAGTAAGATTATGGTGAACTTCGCCGCTCTGGCTGGCGCTACGCACTACATGTCTTGCGCCTGACGGCCGGCCCCCGCCGCTATGACTTCCGCCGCCAACACTTTCTCCCCCGGGTGTAGATCGACCAGCGCGTCCGGCACCCAATGGCGGCTCAGGCCGCCAGCGGCGGTTCATCGTCCCACGGCGCCGCGCTTTGGTTGGTCCGACGCGGAGACCTCGCTATCCGGTTTTAGCAAGCTGCCCAGATTTTCGATGCCAGCGATCTCTATCTTCGTGGCATTCGGTCCCGGCGTATCAAAGAATTTCTCCTCCTTGAACCGCTTGAAGATAGCAAAATGCAAATCGCTTTTAACGCGGAACATGGTTTCCACATCGCCAACGTAGGCGCGGAGTTCGAAGTTGAGCGCGCCGGCCGACATGCCGGTAAACAGAACTTGCGGCGTTGGCATGGTCAAGACGAGCTGGTTTGCCTTGGCGACGGACCAAAGCACCTCGCGAACCTTGTCTGGATCGGCAGAGCCCGCGACCGTCAGGGGAATGACGATCCGTCCGGTCCGATCGTTGCGCACAAGGTTGGTGACAACGCCGGTGACAAGGCTCGAATTCGGTATGATGACTTGGGCGCGATCGAAAGTCTCGATTTCGGTCGCGCGGACATTGATGCGGCGCACGAAGCCTTGATCGCCGCCAACTACGATCCAGTCGCCGACCCGAACTGCGCGCTCCCATAATAAGATCAAGCCAGAGACGAAATTATTGACAATCGACTGAAGGCCGAAACCGATGCCGACCGATAGAGCGCCAGCGATAATGGCGAGCTTTTCGAAATTCAATCCAAGATAGCTGAGCGCGAGGCCGGCCGCGATGAGGAAACCGATATAGCCGAGACTGGTGCGGATCGAATTGCGGAGACCGAGGTCGAAGTTCATCCGCGGCAGCAGCTTCGAGTCCATCCATTGCAGCACCGCATGAAAAGCCGCGAAGGCCAGCGTAAATATGCCGATGGCGATGATGATGCTGAACGGCGAAATCGTGACATCGCCGACTTTGAAGCCAAAAAAAGCGGCGCCGAAATCGATCGAGACATCGCTCGACTGAAGCCCCCAAGGCGCCAGCACGAGAACGGCCGCGACGACGAAAAGGGCAAGCCTAATTGCGCCTGAAGCCAGGACTCCCACAAGTTCGAGCGAGTTGCGATGGAAGCCGAAACTGGTAACCAGCCGCCGCCCAAGACGCGTCGTGGGCGTGAGGCCCGCGCCAATCGCTTCCTCGACGAGAACGATCGACATGAACAACACGCAGGCGACCGCGCCGGCCCAGAACAATTGATCGGCCAGAAAGCTGCCAAAGGCGGCGTAGCCGGTCAAAACCGAGATGGCGATGGCGAAGGTCACCACCCAAGCGGCGACGCGCAGAAGGTCGAACCAATCCCGCTGCTTGGCGACCTCCGGGCCGAGGCAATCAGCACCGGTAACTCCGCCGAAGCGCCACAGCTCGATACCGAGCATGGTCGCCGCGATCATGGCGGCAAGCCCGCGCATCGCGACGGCCACCGGTAATGAGGCGCCGATAATGTCGTTGAGCGCTTCGAAAAGACGAATGA
The DNA here is from genome assembly GCA_030948025.1 of Pseudomonadota bacterium. GTDB lineage: Bacteria > Pseudomonadota > Alphaproteobacteria > Rhizobiales > Beijerinckiaceae > Methylocapsa. Next base: position 10,039 of record JALZAY010000101.1, on the reverse strand, counting down.
CCGAGACGATGCAGGCAAGGCTGATCGCGGCGCGAACAACGCCTCCGGCTACCGCATCGTTGAGCTTGGGCAGCCGCCAATTGGGGCGGGTCGGAGCAACCAGACCGCGCGCTATTCCCGCCGCCGCGGCGATGCGGATGACTGCCTCGCCGCACGCCTGCATGAAAGTCTGCAATCGCGCATTGGTGAGATCGAAGGCTTGGAACACGAGGCCGATGATGTAGATCATCGCGACCGCGGGAACCGCAATGACGAGCGCGATCCACCAGGCACCGAGAATTTTGAGAAACCGGCTTGGATCGAGAACCGCCGCATGGCGCGCAAGGACACGCCGGGCCAGCCGCGAGAGCGGCAGATAAAGCAAAACGATCAGGGCGAGGGCACCCCAGAAAACCAGCAGGCGCTGGCCATTGAGCCGGTTGTTGATGCCGTCGAACCATTCCCTGAAGACCGCTTTCATGGCGGCCGCGTCGCCCGGCGCTTCGTGCCAGACGTCGACCCAGAGCGCGGGGTTGGCGATACTCGTCGCCCGCGCGAACAACGAACGCCTGAACAAGGCGCGCCGCCGCGCCGTGATATTCGCGCCGGTCTGATCGGCCTCGACCGCGAGCAGGCGGGCGCGCTTCGAAAGTTCGTCGGTGTCGTTATAGAGCTTTTGCTGGTCGGCGCGCTCCGCCGTCACCGCCGGGCTTTCGGGCGGCGCGGAATCGTCCGGTTTCGGACCGAGCTGGTCCAGGCGCGCCTTGATCCCGGCGAGGCGCGGCGTTAAACGGTCGAGCGCGCCAGCCACCGCGTCCGAAATCGAATCGATCCGCTGACGCAAGGCCTGGAGATCCGCATCGCTCAGATCGTGACGCTCGAGGCTTGCTTCAATTTGCTTTAGCGAAGCGCTGAGTTTATCGAGGGCCGGACCGATCGGCGCTTGCTCTGGTGGCGCGGGTTGCGGAGGAGCTGGCGGGCCCACTGGCTGCGACGTCTGGCCATTGGCCGGCGGCTGTTTTTGCGCGGGTCCTTGCGCCTTGTCCTGTTTTTGGACCGGCGCCTGTTTCGCGGGAGCCTCACGCGCGGGCACTATCGCAACGAGCGCAACAAGACCGATCAGGCACGCAAGATATTTTAGCAAGGCTTCTCCGGGGTGTCGCGCGCGGCCAGGTTCAAAATCGATTTTCGCTTAATCATGTTTCAAAGGCAACCCACGCTTCTTACTGTGGTTCTTGCGGTGGATAAACGTGCGACCGGCCGTTGTAATCGGTGACCTTGTAGGTTTCGCCGGCAGATAGGTCTGTTAGATAATTTGGGCCGATCGGCGACTTGCCGTGGCCGCCGGGAATATCCAGCATGTAATGGGGCTGGCATAGGCCGGACACGCGGCCGCGCAACTGCCGCATCAAGTCCTGGCCTTTTGCGATCGGCACCCAAAAATGCCCGGTTCCCGGCGCCCGATCGAGCTGGTGCAGATAATAGGGTTTTATCCGTGCCTCAACGAAGGTGCGCATGAGCTTTGTCAGCGTTTCGATATCGTCGTTCACTCCGGCAAGGAGCACGCTCTGGCTCAACATAGGGATGCCCGCGTCGATAAACATTGCGCAGGCGGCGCGCACCGGTTCGGACATCTCGCGCGGATGATTGGCGTGCAAGGCCACATAGACGGTCTTGCCGGAGGAAAGCAAAACACCGGCAAGCTCCGCCGTGATCCTCGCGGGATCGGCGACCGGAACACGCGTATGCAGGCGAATGACCTTCACATGATCGATGGCTTTGAGCCTGGCCATGATGTCGGCGAGCCTTCGCGCCGACAAGGTCAGCGGATCGCCGCCGGTGAGGATTACTTCCCAGATCCCGGACTGGTCCGCGATGTAGCCGATCGCGGCGGCAAGCGCCTCCGCTGCAAGATAAGCCGGTTTGTTTGGCCCTACGACCGCGCGGCGAAAGCAGAACCGGCAATAGATCGGGCAGATGTGGAGCAATTTTAAGAGCGCGCGATCTGGGTAGCGGTGGACAATGCCTTCGATCGGGCTAAATGCGAGATCGCCGGTCGGATCGGTCATTTCGTCAGGACGCTGGGAGAGTTCGACCAAGTCTGGAACAAACTGGCGGGCAATTGGGTCAGTGGCATCGGCGCGGTCGATCAGGTTCGCGACCGTGCCGGTGACTCCTATGGCGTAGATCGTGGCGACACGCTCGATCGCGTCCCTTTTTGCCTCCGGCACGAGACCGGCTCCGATCAGATCGGCGGCACTGCGCAGGGTTCCCGGCGGTTTCCTCATTTCACTGGCGTGCCCTGCTGAACCGGCGTCCATAACACTTGCTCGATATGTGACGCTCCGGTCGCGAGCATCGCCAGCCTGTCAAAGCCAAGCGCTATGCCGCTGGCCTGGGGCATGATCGCGAGAGCCCGCAAGAAATCCTCGTCGATCGGATAGGCCTCGCCATAGATCCTGAGCCGCTCCGCCATTTCCGTTTCGAACCGCTGCCGCTGCACGGCGGCATCGGTCAACTCGCCGAATCCATTGGCGAGTTCGACGCCGCACGCATAAAGTTCGAACCGTTCCGCGAAACGCCTGTCTTCCTGCAATTTGGCGAGCGCCGCCTCGCTCGCCGGATAGTCCATGAGGATCGCCGGGCGGCCATGGCCGAGTTGCGGCTCGATCTTCGCCGCCAGGATCTTGCTGAAAATATCAGACCAGCTGTCGTCCGCACTGGTTCTGATTCCGTGCTTGCGGGCGGCGGCCGCCAGCGCCTCGCGGTCAGGTTCGGACCCCTTGAGCGTGGCCAGAAGATCCATACTGGCATAGCGGTCGAAGGCCTCGGCCACAGTCAAGATCTCAGGTTCCTCGAAGGGATCGGCAACATGGCCGCCAAAGCGCAGGTCGCGGCTGCCCGCGGCGGCAACGGCGCGGGCGAGAAGGCCCATGCAATCCTCGATCAATCTCTGGTAAGGCGCGCCCGCGCGATACCATTCGAGCATGGTGAATTCAGGATGGTGGAGTCTACCCCGTTCACGGTTCCTGAACACATGCGCAAAGGAAAAAATGCGCGGTTCGCCGGCGGCGAGCAGTTTTTTCGCCGCGAATTCCGGGGAGGAATGCAGATAAAGCCTTGATTTGGCTCCGGTGTCATCCAACATCGAGGTAGCAAAAGCGCTGATATGGGCTTCGTTTCCGGGCGACACCTGGAGAATCGCCGTATCGACTTCGATAAAGGATTGCGCTGAAAAAAAAGCCCGCGCGGCTTCAACCATCCGGGCGCGGCCGATGAGGAAAGGCCGCCGGTCGCGGTGAACACGCGGCTGCCACCAGGGCGATCGTTCCGGCGCGGGCGTGTTCATTGGTGCCATTTCGCTGGAAATGCGGCCCGGAAGGGCTTGCGGTTGCTTCCTTGACCCATTTTCTTGGGGCGGACCGGGGAGCCCATTCGCCCGCAAATGCTCTGGCGAAAAGCCGGAACATGGCTATTGTGCGGCCCGGAGTCGATGGGCAAGCCCCGACGCCTTTGCCCCAGGCGCTCCGGGAACATATCTTCGTATAAAGGAAAGCCCGTGAAAGTCATCGCCAGTTCAATCCGCAAAGGCAATATTATCGAGAGGGAGGACGGTCAGCTTTATGTCGTTTTGACCGCCGAAAGCTTTCATCCCGGCAAAGGCACGCCAACGACTCAAATCGACATGCGGCGCCTCTCGGACGGCGTCAAAACTACCGACCGCTACAAAACGACCGAGCAGGTCGAACGCGCCTATGTCGAGGACTCGAATTTCAGTTATCTCTACCAAGATTCCGATGGCTTCGCCTTCATGAATACGGCCACCTACGATCAGATCGTCGTGCCTGCCGAGGTTATTGGAGACCAGGCAATCTATTTGCAGGAAGGCATGACCTGCGTGCTGTCGATCTTCAACGGCACCGCCGTCGGAATTCAACTGCCCGCGCGGGTGACGCTCGAAGTCGTCGCGACCGAGCCCGCCATGAAAGGTCAAACGGCATCGTCTTCCTATAAGCCCGCGAAACTCTCGAACGGCGCGCGGGTGATGGTGCCGCCGCATATTTCGCCGGGCGTCCGCGTCATCGTTCAGACAGAAGATGGCTCCTACGTCGAGCGTGCCAAGGATTGAGACTGCGCATCCGGCGCGTGGCTCGCGCCTCACAAGAAGGTGATCTAGCGCCGTTCCACCGGCTCGCTGCGTGTCGGCGTCGGAAGCCGCGGCGGGTTGCCGAGGCGGCGGTCGAGATATAGCCCGACCTCCTCCGCCAAAGTCTCGATGCAGTTTTCGAAGAAATGGTTGGCGCCTGGAATGATCGCATGCTCAATCGAGATGCCTTTCTGAGTCTTGAGCTTTTCGATCAGACTGGTGACCTCTCTCAAGGGCGCGACCCGGTCGCGATCTCCGTGCACGAAAAGTCCGGACGAAGGACAAGGCGCGAGAAAGGAAAAATCGAAACGGCTGGCCGGCGGCGCGATCGCGACGAAACCGTCGATTTCCGGCCGCCTCATCAAAAGCTGCATGCCAATCCAGGCGCCAAACGAGATTCCGGCGATCCAGCAGGACCGCGCCTCGGGGCTGATGGCCTGCGCCCAGTCGAGAGCTGCCGCCGCGTCCGATAATTCGCCCTGGCCGTGATCGAAACAACCTTGAGAAAGCCCGACACCGCGAAAATTAAAGCGCAGCACGGAAAAGCCGCGTTCCGCGAACGTATAATAGAGATTATAGACGATCTGATTGTTCATCGTACCGCCGAATTGCGGATGCGAGTGCAAGATGATCGCGATCGGCGCGCCGCGTATCGTCGAGGGATGAAACCGGCCCTCGATGCGGCCGCAGGGACCGTTGAACTTGACCTCGGGCATGCTTACCCCACTGAGATTGGCGCGCGGCTAAGCGACGCAAGCGGCCCTAAACGATCAGGCGGATTTTCCGTGCAATTCGACGTTTCCCACCTGGCGCGTATTCCTGGCACGCATTGGCGGCATTTGTGGCTCGCTTGACTTTGGGGGTCGCGCGGCGCCTTAAGATGACGTGTGGCAATTGGGCGCAAAGGACGAGGGCCGACGTTGGCTCCGCGAAATCCGGCAGTCCCGGCGGATCATCTAGCACGCATGCCCCAATGGATTGCAAGCTCTTTTGATTTGCCAGCATTTGGCGCAGGCGGGTTGCCTGGTCTCTCAATTCGATACGTTGCGAAGGTTGGGGATTACTTTCGTGTCGCGCATGCGTGTTTACCTTGACTATAACGCCACGGCGCCCCTGCATCCGGCGGCGCGCGAGGCCATGTGCGCGGTTTTCGATCTTTGCGGCAACGCCTCCTCCATTCATGCCGAAGGGCGCACCGCGCGGGCCATAATCGAGGCTGCCCGTGCCGAGGTGGCCGCAGTTGCTGCTGTCGCGCCCAAAAATATCGTTTTTACCTCGGGAGCGACAGAGGCGCTGAATTTGGCGCTGACGCCCTCTATCGAGACGCCGGACGAAAAACGGCCCTTCGACCTGCTCGTGGCAAGTGCCGGGGAACATCCCGCTGTCCTCGCGGGCCACCGTTTTGCAGCCGCGCAACTTGAACTTGCCGGTCTGACGCCTCGGGGTGTGCTCAATATCGAGGCACTTGGCGCCACCCTCCTCGCCCGCGCGAGTGCCGCGGGGCATCACATTATGCTAGCCCTTCAGGCCGCCAACAATGAGACGGGGGTTATTCAGCCCGTCGCGGCGGCGGCGGAGATGATCCATGCGGCGGGCGGGTTTCTGGTCTGCGATGCCGTTCAGGCGGCGGGCAGGATCGATTGTGACATCGGGAGCTTGGGAGCGGACGCGATCGTCTTTTCGGCGCATAAATTCGGCGGCCCGAAAGGCGCCGGGGCGCTTTGTTTTCGCACTGACTCTTACCACATAAGAGAAGCGCTCCTGCGCGGCGGCGCGCAGGAGCGGGGGCTGCGCGCCGGAACCGAGAACGTTGCCGCCATTGCCGGAATGGCCGCTGCCCTCTGCGCCGCGAACGTCCGGCGGCAGGAGGAAGCCGCAGCCCTATCCGTCTGGCGGGACGAACTGGAGGCGGACATTTCGCGCGTCGCGCCCGGCGCGGTGTTTTTTGGCGGCGGGGTAGAAAGATTGCCGAATACGTCCTGCTTCGCCGTGCCCCGCATCGAGGCGCACGTATTGCTTATCGCTTTGGACATGGAGGGTATAGCGGTATCGTCGGGTTCGGCCTGTTCGTCGGGAAAGGTGAAACCTTCGCACGTCTTGAGCGCGATGGGCGTGGAGCCGGACCTGGCGGGAGGCGCAATCAGGGTCAGTCTCGGGTGGAATTCGCGGCGGGAAGATTGCAGTTCGTTCGTCCAGGCTCTTGAAAGGACGGTCAGGACAATCAGAGCAAGGCGGGACAAGTCCGCCGCATGAACAACCGGGCTGTTTCCCGGCGAATACCGGCTGGGTTTCTTGCCCGCGCTTTATCGGGTTCCCTTCCGCGACTTTGTAAGGTACTCTACGACGTCTGAACCAGCGGTCCTTGAAACCGCCAAGGTGAGGAGAAGGGCATGCCTGCGGTCCAAGCGACCGTCGATCGCGTGAAGGCGGTCGACGTCAGCGAATATAAGTATGGTTTTTTCTCCGATATTGAATCCGACAGAGCCCCGAAGGGTCTCAATGAAGACATTGTCCGGTTCATTTCGGCGAAAAAGGACGAGCCCGCTTGGCTGACCGAATGGCGGCTCGGCGCCTACCGGCGCTGGCTGACGATGCAAGAGCCGCGCTGGGCCAGGGTGGACTTTCCGAAGATCGATTATCAGGATCTTTACTATTATTCCGCGCCCAAGACGGCCGCCGGTCCGAAATCGCTCGACGAAGTCGATCCGGAGCTTCTGAAGGTTTACGCCAAGCTCGGAATTCCGTTGCGTGAGCAGGAGGCGCTTGCCGGCATCGGCCCGGACCGCAGAATTGCGGTCGATGCGGTGTTCGACTCCGTCTCGGTCGTCACCACCTTCAAGGAGGAACTGGCCAGGGCCGGGGTAATTTTCTGTCCGATCTCGGAAGCCGTGCATACAAATCCAGAGCTCGTCCGGAAATATCTCGGATCGGTGGTGCCCACGACGGACAATTTCTACGCGACGCTGAATAGCGCGGTATTTTCCGACGGGTCCTTCGTTTACGTTCCCCCGGGCGTCCGCTGCCCGATGGAACTGTCGACTTATTTCAGGATCAACGAACAAAACACAGGCCAGTTCGAACGGACGCTGATCATCGCCGATAAGGGCAGCTACGTTTCCTATCTCGAGGGCTGCACGGCCCCCAAGCGCGACGAAAATCAACTGCATGCCGCGGTCGTCGAGCTGATCACGCTTGACGATGCCGAGATCAAATATTCAACGGTGCAGAACTGGTATCCAGGCGATGCGGACGGCCGGGGCGGAATCTATAATTTCGTCACCAAGCGCGGCGATTGCCGGGGCGCGAATTCCAAGATCTCCTGGACTCAGGTTGAAACCGGATCCGCGATTACCTGGAAATATCCGTCATGCATTCTGCGTGGCGACAATTCGCGCGGCGAATTCTATTCGATCGCGATATCCAATGGCCGCCAGCAGGTCGATTCCGGCACCAAGATGATCCATCTCGGCAAGAACACGACGAGCCGGGTCATTTCAAAGGGAATTTCCGCGGGCAGATCGCAAAATACCTATCGCGGTCAGATTTCGGCGCACCGGAAAGCCACCGGCGCCCGCAATTTCACCAATTGCGATTCGCTGCTCATCGGCAATTCGTGCGGCGCCCATACGGTGCCTTATATCGAATCGAAGACCCCCAGCGCGCAATTCGAGCATGAAGCGACGACCTCGAAAATCTCCGAGGATCAACTGTTTTATTGCATGCAGCGCGGGCTTTCGGGCGAGGAGGCGACGGCTTTGATCGTCAACGGCTTCGTCCGCGATGTGCTGCAGCAGCTGCCGATGGAATTCGCGGTGGAAGCGCAGAAATTGATCGCGATTTCGCTCGAAGGGAGCGTCGGCTGACGCGGCTCCCCGGCGATGCGACAGGCGGTTCCCGTTGACATCGACTTTTCGCGGTGGGGGAAGCGAAAATTCGCGCGGGCGACCGGCGCAAGAATGTTCAAACCGGCGGATATTTAGTCGAGGAAAAATCGTGCTCGAAGTAAAAAACCTCAATGTTTCCATCGGCGGACGCAAACTCCTGGATGATCTCGATCTCACCGTCCGGGACGGCGAGGTTGCCGCGCTCATGGGGCCGAACGGGAGCGGCAAGTCGACCTTGTCCTATGTCATCGCCGGCCGTAAGGACTACACGGTAGAGACTGGCGAGATATTGCTGAACGGCGAGAGTATCTTAAACCTCGAGCCGGATGCCCGCGCCGCCATGGGGCTTTTCCTCGCGTTCCAATATCCAATCGAAATTCCCGGTGTCGCGACCTTGACCTTTCTCAAGGCGGCTTTGAACGCCCAGCGCAAGCAGCGCGGCCAAGAGGAGTTTTCGACCCCGGCTTTCATGAAATGCGTCAAGGCGTCCGCCGGCAAGCTCGAGATCAACGCGGACATGCTCAAGCGCGCGCTCAACGTCGGTTTTTCCGGCGGTGAGAAGAAGCGCATGGATATTCTCCAGATGGCGCTTCTGGAACCTGCTTTCGCAATTCTCGATGAAACCGATTCAGGCCTCGACATCGACGCCTTGCGGGTGGTCGCCGATGGCGTCAATGCGCTGCGATCGCCCAGTCGCGGTTTCCTCATCATTACCCATTACCAGCGTGTTCTCGACCACGTGGTGCCGGACACCGTGCATGTGATGGCGCAGGGTCGAATCGTCCGCAGCGGCGGCAAGGAATTGGCGGTCGAACTGGAAAAAAGCGGATACCGCGATTATGTCGCCGAACCGGCCGTCGCATAGAAGAAAATGGCAATGAACGCTGACATCATACCGGCGAGAACGCCTGCCGAAATCTTCCTGGCCCGCGTCTTCGACGCTTCCAAGGCCGGGCTGCCCGGCAACACGGACGTGGCCAAATGGCGGGAAGCTTCGTTGCAAGCTTTCACTGCATCGGGGCTGCCGCATCGGCGCATCGAGGCGTGGCATTATACCGACCTGCGCACGCTCTTGCGCGATGCCTTGCCGCTTGCCACGGCCCCAGGCGCCGCAACAATCGATGCGCTGCGCAAGGAATTCACCGCCGCCGCCGCGCCGGCTCGACGTCTGGTTTTGGTCGATGGCTTTTTCGTGCCGGAATTATCCGATGGTTTGCCGGAAGGACTAAAGGTACGCTCGCTCGCCTCGGTGTTGACCGAAGGGCGGTCCGATCTGATCGCGCTGCTGTCTTCGCAAGATCTTGCCGCGCGGGATTCCATCGTGTCGTTGAACGCGGCGTTAATGCAGGACGGCGTCGTGATCGAGGTGGCGCCTGGGACCGTGATCGCCGAGCCGGTCAACCTCATTCACGTCACGGCTTCGCCCGCGCCCGCCGCGCAATTCTGCCGCTCGGCTCTCATGATCGGGGCTGGCGCATCCCTCCGCCTCGCCGAGTCGATGCATGTCGCAAACCGTACCCAAACGGTCCGCGCGGGCCAAGCCAACGCCTGTCTTATCGTCTCTATAGACAATGGGGCAAAGTTCGCTCATACGGCGATGATGACGGGAACCGCTCCTGGGGGTATGCGCCTCGAAAGCGTAATCGTGCGGATCGGCGCCAGGGCGAAGTTCGACAGTTTCGCGCTCGTCGCCGGCATCGGTCTTGTGCGGCGGCAGATGTTTGTCCGGTTCGAGGGCGCGGAGTCGGAAACCTCGCTCAGCGGCGTGTCGCTTCTCGGCGGCCGCGAACATGCCGATACGACCTTGCTCGTCGAGCACGTGGCGCCAGGTTGCGTGAGCCGCGAAACCTTCAAATATATTCTCGACGAGGAAGCAACCGGCGTATTCCAGGGCAAGATCCGTGTCGCGCCGGGGGCGCAAAAGACCGATGGCAAGATGCTTTGCAAGGCAATGCTGTTGTCCGATATGGCCGCGATGAACAACAAGCCGGAGCTTGAAATTTTTGCCGACGACGTTGCCTGCGGGCAC
>JALZAY010000279.1 GCA_030948025.1 Pseudomonadota bacterium | reverse complement strand
CCTCACGATCGAGAATGGCGCGCATGATCGATTTTTCGCGCCAATGCGTCGCCGTATCGTCCTGGGCCATGAAGTAATCGCCCTGTTTGGGCTTATAAAGCGCGACGCTGAACAGCTCGTGCCGGCGGAGGATCTCAGTGCAGTCGTCGAACCGGGTCGCGAGCGTCAGCTCCGGCATGACGAGAATGGGTCGATCCTTCCGGAGCTCGGCATATAACGCCAGCGGCTCCTCATGCATCCAGCCACGAACAAGAGGCCACCGCTCGGCCACCTGTGCCGCATCGTAGCGTTGTAAATAGCTCGCCATCATACTCTCCTGTTGCGCCCAAAAGCGTGCGATGAACGTCCGCGTATCGGAAGCGGCGTGACGGATGCTTGACGATAACTGTCACACGGAGCACGCCAGATTTCAAGCGCGCGACGGAAAAATATTTCCCTCGGACATCGCTCTTGATCTGCTCCGTTGGGTGATCCGATTGGGTGATCCGGTTGATGTTCGTTGAGCGCTGATCGTTGCCAGCTGGGCGCGGTAGCATGAGGACCTGCGGCGCCGACGGCCTGTCGGCGAGCGGCGCGTGCGGCCGAATTTCGTTGGCGCGGCGCCGTCCATTTTCGATGATCCCCGCGCTTCCTCCAATATGGCGGAAATCTCGAAAAACCGGATAAAGCGACACAAATCCAAATTATTGGACGGCATCGCCGGGAGCACAAGCCGGGCGGAGTGTGTGGACGCATCTCAAAGCCGATACCATCGGCCGCATGGCGGTCACGAGCAAGGATGACTTCAAAGCCAAGGTCCGTTCGTCAATGCGTCAGCTGCAAAATGACCCGGGAAAAATCTCCTCCTTCTACCAAAAAACCTTCTCTCAGACATGCCGCGTGAATGTCTAGTTATTTATGAACTGATTAATACGACCAAGCAAGGTGTCCAGCGCCCACGATAATGAGGTTTCTTTCGTCGTTGTGCCGTATGTCGAAAATAGAGCCGCTTTCGCGACGCTGGATCGTTATACGCCGCACAAGTCGACCAGCAATTATCGCAGCAACAAGGACGAGAAAATGAATGGCTAGAGTCGATCGTGCAATCGCTTCCACGCGCGTGAAGGAAAAAAGGGGCGGCGGTTCCTGCCACCGCACATGCGGATCCCTGGGCGAATTCAATCGCGTCTCGGAATGAAAAATATCTCGGTAGGCTATGCACCAAACGGAACAGGATGAAAAACAAAATGGAAACGCCGCCGCGGACGCTCACATATATTGCGATCCCCTTTGAGTCGACGGAAATGACCAGGACATCGCGGGGCGCCCGGGTTGGGCACCAATGTTGCTTTTTTCGCAATATCCGGTGTTTCTCTGTGCAATATCCATGCGGCGGCGCAACGTTCAGGACGTGGTTGCGGTTTTTTTTGCTAATTTTCATTACACAATTATATTAGGACGAAAGAGCGGTATGCGCAGGAGCGATGAAGATGAACAAACTCGACCGGCCTCGGGAAATCATAGAATATTGCTTGAAGCCCCTTGCTTTGTCCACCACGACAGAGGAGTACAAGGAAGTCTATCGACGGCTTGAACATGTGATAAAAACGTTGCAGATAATGGCCGCTAGAGACAAAAGACCCGTCGCGATCGACTTTTCCAATATGAAAACCATTAATATCAATGAGGCCGCGCATGGCGACGACGCGTAACTAACTCCGGTCTCCTTTTAGCCCGGGCCGATTACGCGTGCAAACGCAACAGTTCCGCGAATCTCTTATGATGTTCGCGCGGCTCGAAGGCTGGCGGCATGTCAAGGTCACGGATCGCCACGCGGGGGTGTCGATATAGCCGAGTCCGGACGCGGCGCCGTATCCTCCCACTGCCCCATCGCCGGACAGACAAATGCCCATCAACGAATTCGAGACCCTAGCGCAGCCGCGTGTGAGCCGGCACGACGCTGAACGCCACGGTGGTGGTTTTGCCATGCCGGTGCGTGGCGGTTCTGGTCCTGTGCCAACGGCCATGTCTCGCCCAGCTGTGTCGCGTCCAACCATGCTTGCTCGCGTGGCGGGCGCCATGGTCGCGTCCCCAATCCCCCGCCGCGGCCACAAGGGCTTTTGCGTGTCCGGGAGTTGCCTCCGCGTCCTGGCCATCCACGTCCGCGCCGGCACGACTCCCGCCATGGCCGCGGGCAACTGGACCGAACAAGGCCAGGCACTGATTGTAGGCGTCCGCCGCCTGAATTTTTTCGCAGTCGTCGATGCTGCGCGGAGCGGCTTTCGATTGAGCGGGGACCGCGATCAACGCGGCTACGAAAACGGCGGTCAAAATGGGTCGCATGGGTTTATCCTCTTAGACTCGCGCCGGTTTTCTTCGCGACCTCGGCGACGATCTTGCCGGCTGCGGCGTCGATCTCGGCCTCGGTCAGGGTTTTTTCGCGCGGTTGCAAGGTGACGGATATGGCGATCGATTTCTTCCCTTCGGGGATGCCCTTGCCTTCATAGACATCGAAAACATAGACATCGAAAACGCCGGCGTCCACGACGAGCGCGCGTTCGGCCGACGCGGCCGCCTTCACGATGTCGGCCGCCTTCACGGTTCGATCGGCCAGGAAGGCAAAGTCGCGTTGCACGGGCATGAACTCCGGAAGTTCGAGCTTCGGTTTGGTCTTTGTGGACCCCGATTTCGGCGCTGGTATGTCATTGAGGAGCAACTCGAAACCGGCGACCGGCCCCTCGGCGCCAAGGGCTTCGAGGGTGCGCGGATGGATCTCGCCAAACGCGCCAATGACATTTTTTGGCCCCAATTGGAGGGTGGCCGAGCGGCCAGGGTGAAACCATGCCGGTCCGCCGGAAATGAGCTGCAAACCGCGGGGCGGCACGCCGAGCGCCGCAAGAAGAGCGAACGCGTCGGCCTTGGCATCGAAGAGATCGACCCCGGCGGACGGCATCGACCAATGCCTCCCGATTCCTTTTTCTTTCGCCATGCCGCGCCGGATCGCGCTGGCCGCGATCTTCTGACCTTCCGCGTCGTCGCTCAAGAAAATTTGCCCGACCTCGAAAAGCGCGACATCACCATGACCACGGTCGGCGTTGCGTTGCGCCGCTGCGATCAGACCTGGCAGCAGACTCGGCCGCATGTCCGAAAGCTCCGGGGCAATCGGATTGGCGAGCGCGAGAGAAAAAGCGCCGCCGCCAAACATCAGCGCGCGCTGGCGCGAGACGAAGGACCAAGTCACCGCTTCGACGAGGCCGTTGGCGGCAAGCGCCCGTTTGGCGCTCCTCACCCGCTTTTGCAGCGGCGTCAGCACGGGTCCCGCGACATGCTTGGACGCGCGCGGCAATGGCGCGGACGCAACGCGATCGAGCCCCGCGATCCGCACGATTTCCTCGACGAGATCGGCCGTGCCCTCGATGTCGGGCCGGAACGAGGGTACCTTCACGACCACCTCTCCGGCGGTGCCGGCAAAATCGGCGAGCTCGAACCCAAGGCTCTCGAGAATGCCGGCCATTTCCGAACTGTCGAGTTCGAGCCCGGTCAGCCGCTTCACCTCGCTCCACGGAAACATGATGCGCTGGCCGTGCCGCGGAATCCGCCCAGCAAGCGTGATTTGCGAGACAACCCCGCCGCACTGTTCAACCACCAGCCTTGTCGCAAGCTCAAGCCCAGGAAGGCAGAATGCCGGATCGACGCCGCGTTCGAACCGGTAGCGCGCGTCCGAATGAATGCCGAGCCTGCGTCCGC
>JALZAY010000100.1 GCA_030948025.1 Pseudomonadota bacterium | reverse complement strand
TATTTTCTGCTGTTTGAGGAAGGCGCGAAACGCATCCGTGTCATAACCTTTGTCGGCCAGAAGTTGCTTGATGCCAGGGATCAAGCTGACGCATTCTTGCGCCATGACACAGTCGGTGTTGCCCGGCGTGAGGATCAATACCCACGGGCGGAGAAATTCATCGACGATCGCGTGGGTTTTGCTGTTGCGGCCGCCCTTGGTGAGCCCGATCGCCTGAATTTCGGCCCCCCTTTTCGCTGGCGCAGCGGTGAGCCTTGACATGGCTGCTATCCAACGCGGCTTGTTCCGGCGGCCCGGAAGGAGCGGCGCCCGCCTCGAATATCCTCTGCCAAATGCCCCGCTCGCTCCAGCGGGCAAAGCGATTGTAGATTGTCTTGCGGGGGCCATATGCCTTCGGGCAGTCGGCCCAGCGGCAGTCGATCTTCAGCACCTGCATGATCCCGCTCAAAATCAACCGGTCGTCTTTGCGTAGCAAGGCGGGCATGCTGAGCGCAAAGCGATGATCGACAAGAAGCACGCTCAGCCGATCACGCGGCAGGCAAAGGCGCTGAAACGCAGCCGCGGCTGCGTTTATTAAATGCCGCGTCCCGTGCCCGCGGCCGATCTCACCATCATGCGACACCTGGACGAGTTGCATCTCGAGTTTCCCTTCGCGGGCAGCCGGATCCTGCGCGATCTCCTGAATCCCGAGGGCTTCGAGGGGGTGTCGGCCTATGCAGCGACGGATTGGGTCGAATACCTCGACGAGCCCGCATGTCCGAACCGCTTGGTTTTCGTAGCCTGCTAGGCACAGGATTGACGCGCCGGGGCCTCTCCCGCGGCGCCACAACTGGACTGGGACCAAACCGGGAGCCGGGCTCGCCATGCTGTTTCGCTCTTCGCCTCGGCCGCCACGCAAAGATCAGACTTGGAGCGATCCGATGTTCCGCGCGACCTCCGACACCTTCGAGCCAGCCGCAAACGTCGCGGTAATGATCCTCGCCTTTTCATTTGCGGACCAGTGGCACCTTCGCTCGCCACTCGCCAATTCATTTGCGGACCAGTGGCACCTTCGCTCGCCACTCGCCAAAATCTCAACATGCATCGACCCGATGCCCTTAAAAGTCTGGATTCAAGGTCACATGCTTCGCCGATCTCCCCCACCAAACAAGGCGGTGGTCACCGAGGCATGCCCTTCAGATACGATGATAGGCCTTGAACCAGTCGATGAAGCTGGCGATGCCCGTTTCGATCGGCGTCGCGGGGGAGAATCCGATGGCGGTCTGCAGCGCGTCGATGTCCGCCCAGCTGGCCGCCACGTCTCCCGGTTGAATTGGCACCAGCACGACCTTCGCTATTCGCCCGAGATTCTCCTCGATCAGATGCAGCACCTCGCGGACGTCCACTGGCGCATTGTTGCCGATGTTGTAGATGCGATAAGGGGCGTTGGAGGTCGCCGGATCTGGTGTTTCTGCCGACCAGGCGGGGTCGGGCTCGGCGGGTTGCGGGACGAGACGCACGACGGCCTCCACGATGTCGTCGATATAGGTGAAGTCGCGCCGCATGCGGCCGTAGTTGAAAAGATTGACAACTTCGCCCGCGACGATCGAGCGGGCGAAGATAAACATGGCCATGTCCGGCCGACCCCAAGGACCGTATACTGTGAAGAAGCGCAGTCCGGTCATGGGCAGCCGGAAAAGGTGGCTGTATGCATGGGCCATTAGCTCGTTGGCCTTCTTTGTCGCGGCGTAGAGGCTCACCGGGTGGTCGACGTTGTGCGACACCGAGAAGGGCATGGTCCGGTTGGCGCCGTAGACCGAGCTCGACGAGGCGTAGATGAGATGCTCGACGCCGTCATGCCGGCAGCGTTCGAGGATGTTCTGGAAGCCAACGAGATTGGCCGTCGCATAGACGTCCGGATTGGTGAGAGAGTAGCGCACGCCGGCCTGCGCGGCGAGATGCACTACGTGGGTCGGCCGATGTTTCCGAAACGTCTCGACTAGTTTCGCCTGGTCGGCAAGATCGGCGCGAACGAAGACAAATCCAGGCAGTCGTGTGAGTTCGGCGAGGCGCGCCTCTTTCAGCACCGGATCGTAATAGTCGTTGACGTTGTCGAAGCCTATTACCTCGCAGCCGAGTTCGAGGAGACGTCTGGCGACGTGAAATCCGATGAAGCCGGCGGCCCCCGTCACGAAGACGGGCCCCTTGATCTTTCCGGCCTTACTCATTTTCCATCCTGGTCTGCCCAACAGGGCCCCGCGCGTTGTGAATGAACGTCACGGAGGCCAACGCTGGGGACGCCCCGGGCGATCCCGGGGCGTCGGCCCGCGCTGCGCGTGCAATGGGCCCGCGAGACCGACGCCTTGTTCCGCGCGTAGCCAGGCGGCACCGAATACCGGCAGACCTTGGAAACCGTCTCCCGGCTCAATCCGAAAACCCGCACCGCCACGCGCCGGCTCTTCCCCTCCACAAATACAATCCGTCGAATCGCCGCATAAATCTCCACCGCAAACATCCCCGGCCGCCCTCCCGAATCAAGGTCCGGGAAAGGTCAGCCCCAAAGTGACCCGGTTTTACGCAGCCACGCAGCCGCACAATGGCCGCCGCTCCATGGCCTACTATTGCTCCGACGCGTAGCTAAACGCGACATCAGGAAAGGGAAATCAACCGCTGCCCTGGCACACAATGTCTGCCAACCCCCATATCCTCGCGCTTAAGTCCAGCAGTTTGTACTCCCCCTCCTTGGGTCACGGCGGGCAGTGAGGGAAGCAAGCACATCCCCCAGGCGGAAGGCGAACAGCCCTCAGCCAGGCTGCAGCGGAAATAACTATTCATTATGATAAGTCATAAGGCAAAAAATACGCGCTTGGCATAAACGCGGTAACATTAACGCGGTGACATTTTCATAAAAGGACTTGTATATCACACAGCAATTATATAAGTTAACCCGCACATTGGTGCCGAGGACGGCAAACTGAATAGTATTAACGATTATGAATCATCACGTAATGATTTCGCTTTCACATTTTCGTGCGTTGCGACCAGCGGGCGGCACGATCCTCCGGATCGCAGTCGACATCGGCTCCACTTGGGCGGCATTCGTTTTCGGGTGGCTTCTCGGCGAGGGCGGCGACCTCACCGCTTCGATCACACAAGCACCCGCGCGAACCGTGGCGTTGGGCGGGCTTTTACTTGGTTGTGCTTTCGCCGCCTGTACCGCCACGGGGTTGCACAACGGCACTCACAGCTATACGCTATCGGTGAAGGTCCGGCGCATCATTTTGATCAACCTTGCCTTCCTCATGGTCGGATGCGCCGTTTCGGCTTTCACCGAAGGGCTGACTGCATTCAAGCTCCTGCTGTTCTTGACGACATTCACGGGTTCGACGCTGCTGCTTTGCCTCGTCCGCGCCGGCGCGGATGTTGTGCGCCGGGAGGTTCGGCACGAAGACAACGGGATAAGCCGCGCCGAGAGCAGAGAGAAGAAGGTTTTGGTCATTGGCGGAGCGGGCTATATCGGCTCTGCCCTGGTCCAGAAGCTTCTCGACCAGGGCCTGCGTGTTTTGGTCCTCGACGCAATGCATTTCGGCGAGGAAACGCTCCGCCTGGTCGCCACGCACCCTAATCTCACCATTGTCCGCGACGATTTCCGTCATATCGAAGTTCTCACCCGCGCAATGACCGACGTCGGGTCGGTCATACACCTCGGGGGTCTCGTGGGTGATCCGGCTTGCGCGTTCGATGCAGATCTAACAGTCGACGTCAATGTGACGGCGACCAAGCTCATAGGCGAGATCGCCAAGGCGGCGGGCGTGCGGCGATTCATATTCGCGAGTTCCTGTTCGGTTTATGGGGCCTGCGACAAGATTGTGACTGAAGAGTCACGTTTTAACCCGCTGTCGCTTTATGCACGGACCAAGGTCGCTTCGGAAGTCGTGCTCGACGCCCTCAACAGCCCTGACTTTGGGGTGACCCGTTTGCGCTTTGCCACGATCCACGGCGTATCAGGTCGCACGCGCTTCGATCTGGTCGTCAACCTACTTTGTGCCAAAGCTGTCCGCGATGGGCTCATCACCGTGTTTGGCGCCGACCAAATACGCCCGTTCGCGCATGTGGAAGACGTTGCCACGGCCATCATGATGACGCTGCAGGCGCCGCTCGATCTTGTCGCGGGCGAGGCCTTCAACGTGGGTAGCGATGCACAGAATTACACCTTGGGGGATGTCGCCAAACTCATTAACAAGCAGGTCCCAGACTCCAAGATCGTTTCCGACGACACGTTCGTCGACAAACGTAGCTACCACGTCTCCTTCAAAAAGTTCCATACACGGCTCGGCTTCTGGCCCGCTTGGACGCTCGAGCGCGGCATAGCCCAGGTCGTTGCGTCCTTGCGCTCCAATGAGATAGGTCATTATTCTCTGCCAGAATACAGCAATGTTCTCTCTTTGAAAGAACGCGGAATTAAGAGCTTCAGCAGCTTCAATATCACCGGTTGGGAACACGAGCTCATGAACTCATGAACATCGATCACATCATCTCCAACAACGCGGTAAGCTAATCGAGCGTCGCATAGGAGAGTTACTGTCGTGGGACATCGTCAAGTGCAAGATTCACTCGCATCATTGGAGAGATTGGCGCGTCCGCCAGACTTGCCGGCGAGATCCGAACCTGGGCCATGCAGGTTCCGCGTGTACGTGCCGTGTTTCCCTGTCATCGGCGAAGCCGAGATCGAATCCGTGCAAGTTGTGCCGCGGTCCGGATAGTTTACCCCCGGTCTCAAGGTCCATGAGATTGAACACAACTTTGCCGCTTTTATCAGTCCAATCTCGACCCTCGCACCAGTTGATCTGTTGGCAGGGCACAAGGACGCCAAGCACGAGAAAAACGAAAAATTGGAGCCAAAGGAGATTTCGAAGCTCGAGCACACCAAGAATCCGGCTCGCAAGGAATAAAGACGGAACAGAAATCTTCGAGGCGCCAATCGGCCATTTTGGTGCTATTATTGCCTGCAATTTTGTTTATGAAGGTTTGCAAATGTTTCGATCTCCATTGCCCTTGAAGGATGGTCTTGGCTTGGACCGCGCGGAACGCGTCAACGCGTCCGTGCCGGCCGCTCATAATATTTCACGCCTGATCTCTGCCTCACGGAGGCAAGCGAGGGTTATCATAGCCTGCTGTCTCGCCGGTGGCGCAGTTGGGACACTCTTTATTAAGACGGCCACGCCGCTTTATACGGCCTCCGCCGCCATCATCATAGACAATCGGCCAGTGCGCGCTCTTCGCGATATCTCGTCCCTCCCCGACTCCTTAGTGTTGGATAACGACCCACTCGAAAGTCAGGTCGAAGTTCTTCGTTCCGAACAGCTCGGCTTGGCAGTCGTCAAGCAATTGAAGCTTTCGGAAGATCCAGCTTTCGTCACTCCAACAGTTTTGGATTCCGTCATGGCAACGCTTGAGGCGATAATAGGTCCTGCGGACACCTTGAACGGCGCCGATCCAGATCTCAGACTGCAACTGACGGCTTTGAAGGCACTCAACGTTAATCTCCGCATCATCCATATCCCGCACACCCTCGTCCTGAAGGTGGATTACACCTCGCCGAACCCTGTTCGCGCGGCCGAGATCACGAACGCATATGCCAACGCTTATATGCTTGACCAGGTGAACTCGCACATCAAAGCGACCCGCAGCGCACGAAGCTGGCTGCAACAGCGAACCGCAGAGCTTCGCCAATTATCCGTCGATGCCGATCTCGCGGCGCAAAAGTTCATGGCCGATAACAATCTGCTCGCGACGAAAGGAACGCGGATTTCCGAACAACAGTTCAACGAGATGAGAACTCAGCTCGTCCTTGAAGCTGCGGCAACTGCGCAAGCTCGGGCGCGATATCTGCGTATCAAAAATATTATTGACTCCCATCAAACCGATTCCGCAGTGACCGAAGCGCTCGGTAATCCGGTCATCAACGAACTTCGCACCAAATATCTCGACGCCTCCAAACGGAGGAGCGATTTGGAGCGCAAGCTCGGCCCGGCCCACGTAGCGGTGGTCGACCTAACGAATACTATGCAAGAACTTAGTACGCTTCTGTTTCAAGAACTCGGCCGGATCGCAGAAACGTATCGAAACGACTACGAGGTTGCCGCAGCGCGAGAGAAGGCCTTGACTGAAAATTTGACGCGGCAACAGGGCGTCGCCGTCTCGGCGAACGATGCTCAGGCTCACCTGCGTCAGCTCGAGCAGAAGGCCGAAAGTTATAAGACGGTCTACCAAAGTTTTATGCAGCGCTACACGGAAGCAGAGCAGCAGGAAACCTTTGCGATGACGGACGCGCATGTCCTGAGTGTGGCGACCCCGCCTCTCGCTCCGAGTTACCCGCGCAAACCCCTCGTGCTCGTTATCTCCCTAGCGCTCGGCGCATTCGCCGGCGTCGGTGCCGGGATGCTCCGCGAGTCCATGGATCGCGTTTTCCGGACGGTCGGGCAGGTGCGCGAAGAACTCGGCGTCGACTTGCTCGGAATGCTACCGGTTCTCTCCCACGCATCCGTGCCGCAACATGTTCTGGGGGTACCGATCCCTATCATGTACTATGCAATTGACCATCCCTATTCGGCATTTGCCGAAACTTTGCGGTCAGCCAAAGTGGCCGCCGATTTAGCGTTGAAGGACCGGTCTCCGAAGATCATCGGGGTGGTGTCACTCTTGCCCAACGAGGGCAAGTCGACCGTCGCGAAGAATTTCGCCAGTCTGCTCGCGTTGCAAGGCGCAAAGACCCTTCTGATCGATGCGGACATGCGAAACCCTAGCCTGACACGTGCGATCGGGTGCGAAAGGCGACAAGGCTCTCAAAGCGAATCTTGTGCACCGCCGCCGTTGGCCGAGCTCCTCAGGTCGGAGCCTGAAAGCGGTCTCCAGATCCTGCCTTGCATCTACGCCGAGGACGATCCTCGCGTCGCGGACGGGCTTTCTTCCGCAACGCTGCACTCCTTGTTGCAGAGCAGCAATCAATCCTTCGACTATATCGTGATCGATCTTCCGCCTATTGGACCTGTAGTCAATGCGCGCGGCATGGCTTCCGCAATAGATACTTTTATTCTTGTCGTCGCATGGGGGACGACCTCCCGTGGGGCCGTCAGCGAGATTTTGGCGAAGGAGCGCGTAATAAGGGACAAGCTCCTTGGAGTTGTTTTGAACAAAGTCGATATGGAAAAGCTCAAGCTATACGAACATTTCGACTCGGACGGCTACTATCACCGGCATTATGAGAACTATTACAAACGCGCCGGAAGAGCTTGAGTGACTAGCCGACCGGCATCGCGCTGATCAACTACGTTTGCTGGGCGCGGAGCTTAGGCTAGTCGATAGCGCGATCTTTCAAACCAACGACGATCTTGAATTTTTTGTTTCACGGAAACTGATCGGGCGAGACCGCGTTGCACGCGTGCGCGGTTTGGGCCGTCGACCTCCGCCATTTTACGCTATCACCGCTTCCGAGTGGTGCAACCGCGTTCTTGATGATTGCTCGGGTTCTGCGAGATAAAGGCGTTCACCAATTTGTCGACGCGGCGCGCATCGTCAACCGATTGCATCCCGCCGCCCGGTTATCTTGGTTGGCCCGTTTGATCCCGATCCCGCCGTTATCGGGCTGGATGAATTAAGTCGATGGGTGCAAGACGGTGTGATCGAGTTCTTAGGTCCGGTGGAGGACGTCCGCCCAGTCATAGCCAATTGCACCGTTTATGTTCTACAGTTATATCGGGAAGGGCATTGGTGCCGTCGCGATTTGTGTTGGAATTGATGTTGACGCGATCTCCAGCATGACGAGGTTACCGCATCAGTCGGCGAGGTCAATGATTTGATCGGAAGGCCCCTCGGCGAGGCTCTGCCAGCCGTCCGACTTGCGCAGCTCCCCTGGAGCTATCGCTGATCTTGGTGACGGAAGGGGTCAGGCGACAGCGGCTTGAGCTTGCGGTTTGACGACCTCAATTCCGTCGGTGAACCTTACACCGAGAATTATTTTCAGCAACTGGTTGTGGCCATCGAGGCGACGCCAGCTTTTCTCGGCGGCCTCTGCCAGCTTGAAGATCTTGGTTCATAGAGGAGCGAAGTTTCTTGGGATCTCCGGGACGTCGATTGGGGCTTCTTGGATGGGGAAACGATGAGTACAGCTTCGTTAGGCGAGCAATAAACTCGTGACTCGGAAATCGGGAGCGGAAGCGGAGTTGCCTCATGGTGTCGCCTTGTAGGAATGCCGCGCAACCCGCGACCGACGGACTGCTGCGCCGCCGACCGTAGCCGGTGTCCTTCTGCCACCCCAACGGCTCTTGAGCGCCATCGTGACAATTGGCCGTACCACTGTGAAGGACGAGGCCTTGCTGCATCGCTTAAAACCGCCGTCCCATATGGCCGACGTGGACATCGGACCGAATGTCCGACTCGATCCAGGCGGTTCCGCGCCGTTGAGCAGCCTTTATCTTTCGTAACGCTTGGCGACGACCAGATAAAGCGCGAACAACATACCCACCGCCGGCCATTCGAAGTGGTTGTGCGTAAAGGCAGCCGAAACGGAGAACATTATGACCACCAGAAGTCCGAATGGCGCGCCATAGCGGGCTATGGACAAAAGGAAGGCGGCGATCCAGATGCCGCCCACGAGGCCGAGCTCGGCCAACATCAGGACAAACATGTTGTGGGGCCCATGATCCGGCGGCACGGCACGCGTAGAACCGACGCCTTTGCCAAAGAGCGGCGCATCGAGGAACATATCAATGCCTTTTTCCGCCGCAGAAAGACGACCGTTGTCATCGGTGGTGAAACTCACACGGGCGCGCGTGTTATTATCGAGATCGGGGAAAAGTGCGTCCATGCCACCGAAGGCGCTGACGGCATAAGCGAGGACCAGCGCGACGACTAGGAATTGAATGGTAAGCAAGATCATTCCGGTGAACCGGAGGCCCGTCCTTTCACGGTGCTTTAGAGCCTCGGTAACCACAACCGCCGTCACCCATAGCGCCATCCCGCCACGGCTGAATGTCACCACAATGCCGGCCAGCGCGATCGCGTACCACATATAGCGCATCAGCCGCGGAGCGAAAAACGCTACCAGCGGCAGCGGCAGGCAGATGTAAGTGGCTGAATCGTTCGGGTTTTCAGCAAAACCAGCGGCACGTCCGGGTACTGAGGTGAAGGTGACCGGGAGAAGTTGCGGCAGGTAGTACTCGATGAGGTTGATCCCGGCGCTCACCGCGACGACCAGACCGACGACCTGAATGATCCGGTCCAACCTCTTACAAAGTGAAAAGATCGCCACGAAAGAAATGGTCACGAGAACATATTCGATATTGGTGATGAGAAGTTGGGTTTCGTCCTCCGTAAGCGGAGTGAAAATCGCGCGGGCTCCTTCCAGGAGGACGAACACAAGAAGTGTGAAGATGAAATTTCTGTGCTGGCGAAAGGCCTCAACGGCAGCGGGCGAGATCGCCAAAATTGTGCCGGTGAAGATGAGAATCAGCACGTAAAAATAGGACGGCCACAACGGAAATCCCCATCCCTTCGGCAGGGCGTCGCCGAGATACGAATATAGATAAATGAAAGCGAAACATGCGAACGCCGTAGACCAGCGATCAAGCATATCTTCGCTTGCCCGACTCCGGGTCGCCGCTGACATGCGATTGAATTCAACCGCCATAAACTCATTACTCCCGTGCGACGCTGCGTGTGCCGCAAGCGGCCTTAAACGCTTCATCCCATAGCGCGAGCACGCGCTCCTTGGAAAACCTCTCCCGCACCGCGATGGCGTGCCCGGCCATCTCCGCCCTTAGCCTCTCGTCGTTCATCAGCGCTCCCATCGACTTCGCCAGAGCCGTCTCGTCGCCCACCGGAACGAGCACGCCGTCCACTCCGTGACGAATCATGTCGCGCGGTCCCGCGTTACAATCGAAGCTCACTACCGGCACGCCGGCCGCCATGGCTTCGAGAACCGCATTCGGAAACCCCTCATATAACGAGCTTAGCACGAAGAGCGATGCACGCTTGTACCAGTCCATCATATTCCCGGCTGGGCCGGGAAGGAAGACGCGTCGCTCGAGCCCCAGCGCGCGCACGCGGCTCTCCAGCGCGGCGCGCTCCGGCCCTTCGCCCAGGATGACAAGGCCCCAATTTTCACCCACGCCGCGCAAATGGTCGAAGGCCCGAATGAGATGGACGAAGCCTTTTTGCGGGTCAAGGCGCCCCGCCGCCAGGATGAGCTTCAGGGAGGGCGCTAGAATCGCGGCAGGTGAAATTGCGGGCTCGTTGTCCGGCAGGGGCCATTCCACTGCGTTGGGTATCGTGACGAAACGGCGCGCGTAGGTATGGGTCCTTAGCCAGGCCGAAGCCATCTCCGTTTGCGCGATCACGACGTCGAGCAAGCAATAGGCGTATTTACGAAGCAGCGTCCAGGGCCGGCCTAATGAAAGGCACGGCGGATAGATGCGCTCGGCGCCTAGCGTCCGCGACGGTAACCCCAGACCTGCGCATGCGACCAGCACGCTGGCGGACGCCATCATTCCGATTGTCACATCCGGCTTCAGGTCGCGGATTAGGGCACGAATAGCGCACATCCGGCGCAAATTGCCGTGCACGGCATCGATTATCCCCCGACTTTCCCGCGCAAGGCCGAGGGCCACGACCCGAACGGACGGATCGACTCCGTAGTACCCACCGCCCGCAGAAATCGTTGCAATAGTTACCCGGTGTCCGGCCGCAATCCACAGGCGTGACAAATGCGCGGTTACGCGCTCGGCGCCGCCGCGTCCGAGCGAATGGATCACCATGAGAATATGCATGAGTGGGTCACTTTCGGGAGAACAGCCACAGGGTGGGAAATGAGACAGCATACATGACCGAGGTTGCGAGGAGCACGCCGCCGATCCCGAACACGGGAATCAGCAGAAAATTCGCCGCGACCTTGGTGACAAAGTTGATGACGCCGATATAGAGAAATTTCCGGTAGTCGTTCGCGCTCGCTATTAGTTGCACTACCGCGATGCCCGCGAAATAGAACGGAAGCTGCAGCACGCCGCATCGGAACGCCTGCACGACGCGAGCCGTGTCTTCGGCGACGAAAGCACCGCGTTGGAAAAGGAGCCTGATCCCCCATGGCGCGATGCCCCATGCGGCAACGCCCACCGCGATGCCGGCCAGAAAGAGCGCCACCACCCAACGCGATGCGACGCGACGCGCTCGCGCATGACCCAACGTGGCCAACTCGCTCAATGTGGGCAAGAGCGCGCGGGCGATCGCTGTCGCTCCGAGACCCACAAGAAGCGAAATTACGCGACTGGCATAGCCCAGCGTCGCAATTGCACCGGGGCCCAGCGGGGCCACCATGATCTGGTCCACTACGGACGTGGCGCTCGCAAAGGCTTGGCCCAAGAGGACGACGCTGAATCCTCGCATCAGGCGGCGCCAGGCCGGCGACCGCCAGGACAGGGCAGGACGCGGCAGACGTTCACCCGCAGGCTGCACGAGCATGAGCAGAACGAGTTGAACGACACACCCGGCAACGGTTGCCCAGGCGAGTTGCACCGGCGAGCGCGACGGCAAAGCCAACACGAGAATAAAAATGCAAAGCGCCGGCACGCCTTCGAGGAGCGTATTGGTCTGGCGATGTTGCGCCATCACATTGGCCGCAAGGAACGGCGTAATGATCCCGACGGGCACGGTGAGCACCATGGGCAGAAGCATGGCCATCGCCAGAGACGCTGTTTGCGGCGGCAAGTCTGTGAGCCCGCGCGACAGGGCAGAAAACATGGTGCAACCGGCGACAAGAGCGACCACACCGCCGGCGAGAAGCGTGGTGCCGAGAAATTCGCGCTTAAAGGCCGCCGCCTCGTCCGCCGTGTGCGGCTTCAGGCGGACCAGATACGGCACGAATACCGTAATCATCACGCTGGAGAGGATCGCGCTGGGCCAATCCAGGAGAGTTGTCAAAAAGCCATAAGCGTCTACGACCACACTCGTTCCATAGGCCGAAGCAATCGCCATCTCCTTCGCCGCGCCGATGAATTTTGTTATGGTCACGAAAAGCGAGACCGACAGCATGGCGCGCAGGATTCGCCTGTGGTCGGAAGCGTTGCGCCAAAGCAAAAGTGCGGATCGCGCCGCCAGATATGGCGAAGACAGTTTCATTGCGCGGTTTCCCCGCTCCGCGCTCGCATCGCGTTCTCGAGAACGCGATCGTAGAATTCCACATATCGCCATATAATTGCGCCGATCTCGAAATTTTCCACCACACGCTGGCGCGCGCGTGCACCATAGGACTGGCGCTCTCGCTCCGGCATCGACAGAAAACGGTCTATTGCATTCGCCAAGGCCCCGGCATCGCCGGGCGGCACGATGAATCCGGTATCCCCGATAATGAATGGCGTATCGCCGACATTGCTCGCGATACAGGGAACCGCCGAGGCCATGGCCTCGCCGACGACATTGGGGAAGCCTTCTCCGAGGGATGGCAACACCAACGCATCGACTGCCGCCAGCAGCCGCGGGATGTCTTCGCGTATTCCGAGAAGAGAGACGGACGATTGCAACGTGCGTTCGTTTAGCCAGCGTGCGAGCGCGGCATTGCCGTCGTCTACATCTTGGCCGGCCAGCAGATAATGAATCTGGGGTCTTCGCTCGCGAAGTATTGCCGCCGCATCGATCAGCATACGGTGCCCCTTTTGTACGACGAAATGGCCTATCATCGCAATGATAAAGACATCGTCGGGAACGCCGAACTCACGTCTGACACTTTCACGCATTTCAGGTGCGGGTTTGAAGCGGGAAAGGTCGAATCCGAGCGGCAAGACTTCCATCTTGTCGTCGGCATAACCGAAACGGACGTGGTTCAGCCGGGCGACGTTGGCGCAGCACAGGATACGGTCAGGAACATGACGCGACAGCGCGGCACAGGCACGCGCGATCATGACGGTTCGTAGTCTGTTATGCCGGACGGAAAGATTGCTGTGATGAATCGACCACACGAGCGCAGGAATTCCCGCCCATCGCGCCGCCAGGCCACCGAGGAGATCGGCATGATACATCCAAGTCTGCACGATGTCGGGGTTCGCCTCCTTGAGCATGTCGCGCAGCCGGAAGATCGGCCCTGGCGCCAGCGAGCGGCGCCTCATGCCCAACGTCGAAACGTTTACGCCTGAAACACGCATGCGCTCGCCAATCGCGCCGATTGGGGCTAGCGAGATCACTGACGTTTCAATGCGCGG
>JALZAY010000278.1 GCA_030948025.1 Pseudomonadota bacterium | reverse complement strand
CCGGCTCGTCGCCGTGCTGAAGCGAGTCCACGAGGACAAGGCGTCCACCGGGTTTCAGCACGCGCGCGAATTCACTGAGAACGATGCGGCGCACCTTGGGCGGCAGTTCATGGAACATGAAGATGCTTGTTACCGCGTCCTGGCTCTCGTCCGGCAGCGGAATCGATTCCGCGTTGCCCACCATACAGTCGGTTCGCGACCAACGCTGTAAATGACGCTTGGCCTCCTTCAGATAGGCCTCGGAAAGATCGAGGCCGAGCGCGGGCAACCGGGGCCAGGTCTGTTTGACGAAATCGAGAAAGCGGCCCGTCCCGCAGCCAACGTCGAGAAGACTCAACCGGCGTTGGTCACGCTCGGCGAAGACCTCACGGAGCGGCGGCAGCGCCTGACGCCGCGTGGCGTTCGCGGCGCCGCTGAAGAGCACTTCGACCTGCGTATCGTAGCGCTGGGCTGACTCGTCCGTCATCCAGCCGACTGGAAATGGAAATTCTGGAGATAGTAGCGGGGCCGCTTCCCGCGCGTCTCCTCGGACAGTACTTCGCTGTGGTCGCCGCTTTCCCGGCGGCGGCGGATGGCGGGAAGATCCTCGAAGAAGAGCCGCGAGCGGTCGAGCAGCATTTTAAATGAGCCGTCATGATCCACGGGGATAGGATAGACGCCCGCTTCGACATTGGCGAGGTCTTGCTGCCAAAGAGCACCCAGGTCCGCGAAGAATCGTTTGCGGTCTGGAGTTCGCGCGTCGGTATGGGGGCGGGCCGCGTGCTTCCGTCCTCGCGCGCCCGCTGCGCGATCCGGGTCATGGCGAGGCCGTGACCCAGATACCAGGCGATGCGCGGCAGCTGGCTCGCGCCATAGGCGGCGCGCGTCGCGAGGCGGGAGAGGGGACGGTTCATGTTGATCCTCGCTTAGGACGATGGGCGCGCCGGTGCAGGGCTTGCCAATCATCGCGCATCTCGCCAAGCATCGACGGTCGATCTCAGCGTCGAGATAGGCGCAGTACAAGGCGCCGTCCAGGGCCGTGATCGGATTTTGGGCGCCGCACTTTTTCATGCCGGCCTTGCCCTCGCCCTCACTCGCCGCGACAAAGCGGGCCGTCGCTTGCGATGCGCGAACAGCATTTCGATGCGTGCTGGGGGTGGAGAGCTGGCGATTGGCGTCGGCATCAGGCACATCGACGGTGAAGTCTAAGCCGCCAACGAGGCCTTCCTCGAGGCAGTCGCTGACGACAGTTTCGAAAACATGCCGGTAGGCGTCGCTCTTCCTATCGGCAAGCTGCATCGCGCGAACGTCATCCAAGATTCTATGTCCAACACCAGTTCGAGGAGACACACTGGGCAAAAGGCAAGCCTGGAACATGCATAAGGCAGCCCTCAACGGCAGCTCACACTATGCTCTTCCCGCCATTCTCAGGTGGTTCACCGCGAACATCGGCGTGCGTCATGTACATCATTTGTCAAGCACCATTTTCGCCCATAGGTTGCCCCTGTCGTGGTCAATACTCGCTCAGCAGCAAGATGGTTTTGTTCATGAAATGGAGGGTGGTCTCAGGGAATGACGCCGGCACGGCGGGCGCAGATCGCGACGAAAGCTGCGGCGAACGTCGAACGTCTGTTAGCGGCGGTGTAATTCTCGCCAGAAATGGCATTTGAAAATTCCCCAGTTTTCTTGATGCCGAGCCTCCGGGAAAGAGCCCTGGCAGGCCCGACGGCGACCAACTCGCCGATGCTGTTCCCTTTGGCGGGAGGGAGCGGCGCGGTGATCAAACTCGGGGAACTCGTGATGATTTTGGATCTTCATCGACAAGGCTTGTCTGTTTCCGCCATTGCCCGCCAGCTGTGCGTCGATCGGAAAACCGTGCGTAGAGCCATCGCCAAGGGGCTGGAGCCGTCGAAATACAAACCTCGGCCGCCGCGATCGCGGATCGCCGACCCGTTCGAGCCTTATCTTAAGGAGCGCTTAGCGGCCTATCCTGGCCTCACGGCGGTGCGGTTATGGCGGGAGGCCAAGGAACGCGGATACGCGGGCGGCTACAGCGTTCTCAGAGACTGCGTGCGCGACCTGCGGCCGCCGCGCATGGCCGGTTTCGAAGTGCGCTTCGAAACGCAGCTTGGTGAGCAAGCGCAAGTCGACTTCGCTCATTTCGAGGTAGAATTTGCTGACGATCCCGGCGTCAAACGCATCGTTTGGCTGTTTTCCATGGTGCTCGGCTACTCCCGGCTTATCTGGGGCCACTTCGTCGTTCACCAGGACCTGCAGAGCGTCCTGCGCTGTCATATCGCCGCTCTCGAGGCGATCGGCGGCGCGCCGCACGAGATTCTCTATGATCGCATGAAGACCGTGGTCATCGGCGAGGATGCCGACGGCCTCGTCGTCTATAATCGCGCGCTTGTCGATCTCGCCCGGCACTATGGCTTCCAGCCACGCGCTTGCCGGCCTTACCGGCCGAAGACCAAAGGCAAAGTGGAACGGCCGTTCCGTTACATCCGCGAGGACTTTTTCCTCGGCGGCTCCTTCGTAATCTCGATGATCTCAACGCCCAATTGCAGCATTGGCTCGATGCGGTTGCCAATCCCCGCGTGCACGCGACCACGCAGCGCGTCGTCAATGAGGCCTTCGCCGAAGAAAAGCCAGCCCTGAAGCCTTTGCCGCTCGCCCCTTATCGGACGGTTCTCAAACTCGAACGGCGGGTCTCCCACGAAGGCATGGTGAGCATCGGCGGCAATCTCTACAGCGTGCCGGACACGACGCGCCGCCGCATCCTCGACGTTCATGTCTGTGCCGACGAGATCCGCGTCTTCGAGGCCGGCGCTCTCATTGCCAGTCACGCGCCGCTCGAGGGGCGCGACCAGAGGCGTCTCGACCCCGCCCATCGTAAGCCCTTGGGGCCGCCGCGCCGGCGGTCGACCGATGGCGAGCCCATCGTCATCCGCCGCGCTGGCGATCACGTCGCTCGACGCTCCCTCGACTTCTATGAGGCCGTCGGCCGCGGCCTCGCCGGCCAGGGGAGGACGCGATGACCGCGCATGCCGAGATCATCCCCTCCGTCGTCGACCGCATCAAGCGGAGCCTGGTTGGCTTGAAAATGCCACGCGCCATCGAAATCCTCGACGCCACGGTGCGCCGGATCGAGCGTGGCGAAATGAACGCCCTCGAAGCTATCGACGCGCTGCTTGCCGAGGAACTCACCTTGCGCGAGAACCGGCGCGTGAAGATGGCGCTCGTCATGGCGCGGCTCTCCGCCATCAAGACGCTCGCCGGCTTCGACTTCTCGTTCCAACCCTCGCTCGACAAGAGCCGCATCATGGCGCTCGCCGAGTTGCGGTTCATCGACCGTGCCGAGGTCTTGCATCTCATCGGGCCGCCTGGAACCGGCAAGAGCCACTTGAGCCTGGCGCTCGCCGTCGAAGCTGTAAAGGCCGGACGCAGCGTCTACTTCGGCGCCCTCGCTGATATCATCGGCGCCCTCGCCAAGGCCGAACGCGAGGGAGTTCTGCGCGAGAAAATCAGGTTCTTCTGCCGCTTTGCCCTGCTCATCGTCGACGAGATCGGCTACCTCCCAGTCATTCCAGGCGGCGGCAATCTCTTCTTCCAGCTCGTTAACGCCCGTTACGAAAAGGGCGCCATGATCTTGACCTCAAATCGCGGATTTTCGGAATGGGGACATGTTTTTGGGGACCCCGTGGTCGCCACAGCTTTGCTTGATGGCCTTCTTCACCATGCGACCGTCATCCAGATCGAGGGGGCGAGCTATCGACTTCGCGAGCATGCCGATCT